>CAIMEE010000506.1 GCA_903839865.1 Enhydrobacter aerosaccus
GAAGGTGCCGTCGCCCGCGACCGTGAGACGGCCGTGATAGTTGGTCGGGTTCTGCTGCGGATCCTGCTGCGCGTAAAGGCCGTTGCCGGCGTTCTGCCACAGCGCCAGCACGGTGCCCGCGGCGGGCGCACCCTTCTGGTCGACGATCTTTCCGCTCACCACCAGCGGCTCGCCCACCTGGCCGTGCCACAGGTCGCCGCCGTTGGGCAGCTCGGGCGTATTCTCGATGAAGAACGGGCCCAGCACCGACGAGGGCGTGCCCTTGGTCTGCGCGTTCACCATGTCGACCAGCGAGGAGACGCCCAGCAGGTCGGAGAACAGGATGTATTCGTTGCGCTTGTCGTCGGTGAACTGCGTGGCGCGCGTGAGCGCGTCGATCGCGGCGTTCCATTCTGCCTGCGTGAGCTTGTTCTCGCGCACGAAGCTGTGCAGGTGACCGGCGAGGCTGACCAGCAGATCGCGCGTCCGCGCGCTGGGCGCGTTGGCGCAATAGTCGGCGAAAGCCTGCGTGATCGAAGCGGGCGTGAGATTGCGCATGATCTGTTTCCTCCGAGGGCGTTCCCTCTACCGCACCCGCTTTAGCGGGCGGCTCTCAAGATGGCGTCGTAGTCCGCACGCAGCAGGGCGAACAAGAGATGATCGGCCCACTGCCCGTTGATCCGCAGATACTGGCGCGCCAGCCCCTCTTCGTGGAAGCCCGCCTTGCCCAGCACCGCCTTGGAGGGCTCGTTGTGCGGCAGGCAGGCCGCCTCGAGCCGGTGCAAGCGTAATTCATCGAACACAAACGGCAGGAGCGCGCGCAAGGCGTCGGTCATCAGCCCCTGCCCTGCGTATGGCTGGCCCATCCAGTAGCCGACCGAGGCTGCCTGGGCGACGCCACGGCGCACGTTGGAGAGATTGATGCCGCCCACCAGCCGGCGCTTGTCGTTGGTGAAGACGAACAGGCCATAGGCCTCGCCCGCCCGCCATTCGCGGACCTGCTGGCGCAGCCGGCGGCGGAAATGGTCGCGGCCCAGCGAATCGTCGGGCCAGGTCGGCTCCCAGGGGGTCAGGAAGGTGCGGCTGCGCGCCCGCAATTCGGCCCATTCGGGCCAGTCGTCCATGCTCGGTGCCCGCAAATAGACCTTCCGCCCAGGAATACGGGTCATGCCGGAAAGCGAAAGCGGGACATCGGCGAGGCGGAACATGGCGGCCATATCTTAACTTAGGTCATGAATTGTGACATGTTTTCCGACACTTGACGTGCGAAATTGAGATGATCCAGATCAAGGTGCCCGGCGGGGACGTGCGGCATGGATCGCCTTGAAATAAACTGCAGTCCGTAACAAGTTGCCGCCCTAAGCCCCCTCGTCTTTCAGGACCAGCGTGATGGAAACCGAAGAAAACACCAATGTCGGCCAAAAAGGCCGCTTCTATCTGACCAAGCACATCTGGGTTCCGCAGGAGCCGATCGAGAATTTCAATCTCAAGATGTCGGACATGATCCTGCGGCGCATGCCCAAGCTCCCGCTGGGCGGCGACGAGGCGGTCAAGGCGTTCCCGGTGCTGGCCGAGCTCAAGAAGAGCCATGACAAGATCAAGGCCGACCTCCAGTACCTGCTGAGCCATCACGAAGAGATCCCGGCGCTGCACGAGGTCCATCCGCGCGACCTCTACGTCGCCGGTCGCGCCTGGCGGACCTTCCTGCTGAAGATCTGGGGCCATGAGATCAAGGAGAACACCGCGGCGGTGCCCGACACCTACGCCGCGATCAGCCGCATCCCGGGCGTGCACACCGCCCTCTTCTCGATCCTGGCGGGCGGCGCGGAGATCGTGCCCCATCGCGGATCGGCCGCGGGCGTGATCCGCTTCCACTATCCGCTGATCGTCCCGTCGGAACCGGAAAAGTGCTGGATCGAGATCGGTGGCCATCACTTCTTCTGGAAGGAAGGCGAGGCGCTGGTGTTCGACGACACGCGCGAGCACTGGGTCAAGAACCAGACCAAGGAAACGCGCGTCGTGCTGATCATCGACTTCAACGCCAACATGCCGTTCCCGGTGAACCTCTATACCGCGCTGCGCTACAACCTGATCCGCAACAGCGCCGAGGTGGAGGCCGTGCAGGAACGCGCCGCGATCGGCGTGCCGCCGCGCAATCCCGTGCCGGAAACCTCGTCGGGCCTGATCGGCATGGCACGCCACACGACAGCGCCGGCCAACGCCGGCACCAACAAGCGCGCGTAGCATCGCTACGCGCGTCGTCAGCCCCGGTTCTTGCCTTCGATCCTGAAGCTGGTCGGCGAAATCTCGTCGGCCGAGCGTCCGCGAAAATCGACATAAGGCGCGTTGCGTACGAAGGCATCCTGCGAGTCCTGCAGCGGTCGTGACAGGCCCGCACGATCGATCGTGACGACCACCCCCTCCTTCACCACCTGAGTGCCGTCGACGAAGACGTCGCGCACGGCGCGGTCCGCCGCCGAGAAGAAGAAGCTGCGCAATGGATCGCGCACCGGCCGCATGCCGGGGGCCTCGAGATCGAGCAGCACCAGATCGGCCTTGGCGCCGACGGAAATTCGCCCGATGTCGTCGCGGCCCAGCGCCTTGGCACCGCCGATGGTCGCGGCATGGAACAGCTCCGAAAGCCACACGCCGCGCACGCTCTTGGCCGCGGCGCGGCCCATGGTCGAGGCCATGCGCACTTCCTCGGCCATGTTCTGCGGCTCGGTGTCGGTGCCGAAGGCCAGGTTCACGCCTTTGCGGATGTAGCTGCCGACATCCTCCATCATCTGGCCGTAGCGCGAGAACACCACCGGACAGTGCGCGACCGACGTGCCGGTGTCGCACAGGATGTCGAGGTCGCGCCGCGACCACCACTGCGTCAGCGAGTGATGGTCGAGGAAAATCGCATGGCCCAGCAGCATGTCGGACGAAAGCAGGCCCTCCCGCTCCATCCATTGAACCGGCGTCACCCCGTGCCGGCGCACCATTTCCTGAAACTCGGGAATATGTTGCGAGCAATGTACCGTCGTCTTGATCCCGCGCTCGCGTGCGGCGGCGATGCTGTCGCGGATTAGCTCGGGCGAGCAGGTGTCGACCTGCATCGGCGCCAGCATCGCACTCAGCCTGCCCGACGGATGCTTCATCGCGGCGTCCGCCGCGGCCAGCGCCGTCGCGAAATCGCGCCGGCCTCTCTCCAGATCCCAATCGTAGTCGAGGCGATGGCCGGCGGGGACGATCCACCGTGCGTCGCGAGACAGCGGCGCCGCCACCGCGCGGATGCCGGTGTCGGCCAGCGTGTCGAGCCAGCCGTCCCAGGCGACGGCGAGGTCGGTGACCGTGGTGCAGCCGCTCTTCAGCAGCTCGGCGATCGCGTTCTGCGTCGAGGCCCGGTTGGCCTTGAGCTGCGCTGTGTGTCCGCCGGCCTGCTCGGTCAGGCCCGAGGTCACGAACACCGATTTCTCGTCGAGGATGCCGGTCTGGTAGAGCGCCTGGTTGCCGATTTCCTCGATCAGGCCGCGGCCGAGACTTTCGGACTGAAGATGGGTGTGCACGTTGACCATGCCCGGCATGACGCAGAGGCCGCTGCCGTCGATCACCCTGTCCGCCTGGCCGGCATAGGCGGGATCGACATGGATCACCTTGCTGCCGTCGAACACGACGTCGATGTCGTTGCGGAAATAGTGCTGCCCGGCGGCGGCGTCCCAGGCCACCACCCAACGCGCGTTCCTGATGCAAGTGATGGTCATTCGGCCCCCGTTGGTTTCAAGCCGGCCAACGATATAGCGTCAGTAACGACCGTAATAGGTGTTTCGCGCCGTCACGCCTAGGTTTGCGCGCATGATCGATCGCTGTCCCGCACCTTTGTCATCTCGAGCGGCAGGAGGGAAATTTACCTTCGATCGCCGAGGATCCCTCGCTCCGCTCAGGATGACAGCCAAACCACCGTTTGGGGGCCGTATTCGGCGGTTTATTTTCCTGGAGAAACGAGATGCATCAAGGCGTTAGGGCCGCGATGACGCGAGCACCGTTATTAAACCGCAAAAACGGCCGGGGATTTTACTCGCGAGGGCTCGCGAGCCCTCGCGAGGAATCGCCTCCGATGCACGCCGGCGGGCGTTTCCGCCCAATCCTCGCGAGGAGCGAAATTTCAGGCCGCGAGACGGGCGGCGATCTTCTCGATCGACTCGAGGTCGTCGATGGGGCCCAGCGCCGCGATGGTGAGCTTGCTCTTCAGCAGGCGCAGCGCCACGCGGCGGACGGCGGCCTGGTCGACGGCCTCGATGCGCGCCACGACTTCCTCGTACGGGATCGGGCGATTGTGAATCAGCAGGTGACGTGCCGCCTGCTCACAGCGGGCGCCGCTGGATTCAAGAGCCATGAGCGTGCCGGCCTTGATCTGGTTGCGGGCGCGGATCAGCTCCTGCTCGGTGAGCGTGTCGGCCACAGTCGCGAACTCCTCGCACACCGCGGGCACCAGCTCGGCGAGATCGTCCTCGCCCGTGCCGGCGTAGATGCCGAACAGGCCGCCGTCGGCATAGGCCGCGTTGAAGCAATGGATGCCGTAGACCAGCCCGCGTTCCTCGCGGATGCGCTGGAACAGGCGCGAAGACATGCCACCGCCGAACAGGGTCGAGTAGATCGCGGTCGCGTAATAGTCCGGGTCGCGATAGCCGATGCCCTGGCAGCCCATCACGAGATGGGCCTGCTCGAGCGTGCGGATCTCGCGGCTGTCGCCGCCGATATAGTTGATCGGCTCGGGGATGTGGGCGTTGGCGGGCGTGCGCGGCACGGAGCCGAAATGCTTCTCGGCCAGCTCGACGATTTGGTCGTGCTCCACGCGCCCCGCAGCCGACATCACCATGTTGGACGCGGTGTAGTGGCGCGCCAGGAAGGCGAAGAGATCGTCGCGGCCGATCGTCTCGACGGAGTCGGCGGTGCCCAGCACGGGACGACCGAGCGGCTGGCCCGGCAGCGCGGTCTCCTGGAACTGGTCGAAGATAAGGTCGTCGGGCGTGTCGAGCGCCTGGCCGATCTCCTGCAGGATGACGCCGCGCTCGCGCTGCAGCTCGTCCGGATCGAACACCGAGTTGCGCAGGATATCCGACACCATCTCGACACCAAGGCCCACGTCTTCCTTCAGGACGGACGCGTGATAGGCGGTGATCTCGCGGCCGGTGTAGGCGTTGAGGCTGCCGCCCACGTTCTCGATTTCCTCGGCGATCAGCCGGGCGCTGCGGGTCTTGGTGCCCTTGAACGCCATGTGCTCGAGCATGTGGGCCATGCCGTTCAGCTCGGCCGATTCGTGGCGCGTGCCGCAGGCGACCCAGATGCCGAGCGAGGCCGATTCGACCTCCGGCATGGCGTCGACGGCGATGCGCAGGCCGTTGGAAAGCGTCGTGACCTTGACGTTGCTCATGTGCGTACTTTTACCCTGGGCTTTGCGGCCGCCATGCGGTCGTCGATCATGTCCTTGAGCGCAGCCGCGTCGTTGGGCAGGCCGTCGACCCGCTCGGTGCGGTCCAGGAGGTCGCCGAGGCGCGCCGGCAGCGCCGGGCGCACACCGATCGCCTTCTCTACCGCATCGGGGAACTTGGCGGGGTGCGCCGTCGCCAGCACGACCATCGGAATCGCAGGATCGCGGCGATGATGCTGGGCCACGGCATAGCCGACCGCGGTGTGCGGATCGATCGTCTCGCCGAAGCGCTTCAGGCAATCGGCGATCGCGGCCAGCGTGCCGGGCTCGTCCACGCGGCCGGCATCGAACAGCTCGCGCACGCCTCCCAGCGCGTTGGCCCCAACCTTGAGCGTGCCGGTGCTGCGGAACGCCGTCATGGCGTCGGCCAGCGCCTTGCCGTCACGGCCGTAGAGGTCGAACAGCAGGCGCTCGAAGTTGCTCGAGACCTGAATGTCCATGCTCGGGCTGTAGGTCGGCACGACGCCGGTCATGGTCATCGCGCCCTGCTCGAAGAAGCGCGCGAGGATATCGTTCGAGTTGGCGGCGATCACGAAGAGCGAGATCGGCAGGCCCATCTGCTTGGCGGCATAGCCCGCATAGGCGTTGCCGAAGTTGCCCGACGGCACCGTGAAGGCGACGGGCCTGTCCGGCGCGCCGAGTTTGAGGGCCGCCCAGAAGTAATAGACGATCTGCGCCATCACGCGCGCGAAGTTGATCGAGTTCACCGCCGTCAGCGCATGCCTGTCGCGGAAGGCGAGATCGTTGAAACAGGCCTTGGCGAGGTCCTGGCAGTCGTCGAACGTGCCCTGGACGGCGATGTTGTGCACGTTGGGCGCCAGGACCGTCGTCATCTGGCGGCGCTGGACCTCGCTCACCCGGCCGCGCGGATGGAGCATGAAGATGTCGATGGTCTTGCGGTCGCGCACCGCCTCGATCGCGGCCGAGCCGGTGTCCCCCGACGTCGCGCCGACAATGGTCGCGTGCTGGCCGCGCGCGATCAGCGTGTGGTCGAGCATGCGGCCCAGCAACTGCAGCGCCACGTCCTTGAAGGCCAGGGTCGGGCCGTGGAACAGCTCGAGCAAATGCATGCCGCTGTCACCGAGCGGCTTCACGGGAGCCACTTCTGGTGTCTCGAACGAGGCGTAGGCCTCGGCGATCAGGCGGCGGAAGGTCGGCTCGTCGAACGTGCCCCCGACGAACGGCTTCATCACACGATAGGCCACCTCGACGTAGGGCTTGCCCTTCATCGCCGCGATCTCGGCCTTGGAGAACTGCGGCCATTCGGCCGGCAGGTAGAGGCCGCCGTCGCGCGCGAGGCCCGCGAGCATGACGTCCTCGAAGTCGAGCGGGGCCGGGCTCCCCTGCGAGCCGTGGCGGGTGCTGATGTACTTCACGGCTAGGCCACTTGCCTGCAGGCGGCGTGGTCTTTCTTCACGCGCTTGGTCGAGGCCGGATGCTTGGCCAGCATGCGCTCCGGACGGGTCGGCCGCTTCACGAGGTCGCCGCCGCAGTTGGGGCAAAGGCCACCTAGGCGGATGCGCGCACAGTCTGCGCAGAAGGTGCACTCGTAGGTGCAGATCAGGGCGTCGGACGCGCCGTTGGGCAGGTCCTTGTCGCAGCATTCGCAGTTGGGGCGGAGGTCGAGCATGGGCCTAGTCTTACGCCGAGAGGTAGCGGCTTTCCAGATGGGCCTTGAAGGCGGCGGTGCCGAGCGGAGCGCCGGTCGCCTGGGTCAGGATCTCGTCGGTGGTCGCGATAGAGCCCTTGCCGTGCACATTGGCCCTGAGCCAGCCCAGCAGCGGGGCGAAGTCGCCCTTCCCGATCGACGCCAGCAGGCCCGGGACCGCCTTTTTTGCCGCGGCAAACAGCTGGGCCGCCCCCAGGGCGCCCATCGTGTAGGTCGGGAAATAGCCGATCGCGCCGTCGGGCCAGTGGATGTCCTGCAGGCAGCCCACCGTGTCGGTCGGCGGCACGATGCCCAGCAGTTCCTTCATGCCGTCGTTCCACGCGCCCGGCAGGTCGGCAAGGGCCAGATCGCCCGCCAGCATCGCGCGCTCGAGGCGATAGCGCAGAACGATGTGCAGCGGGTACGTCACCTCGTCGGCGTCGACGCGGATGAAGCCCGGCGTCACCTTCGTGTAGACGCGATGGATGTTGTCGGCCGACCACGCGGGGCCGCTCTTGCCGAAAGCCGCCCGCATGCGCGGCGCCGCGAAGTCGATGAAGTCGCGGCCACGGCAGGCCTGCATCTCCATCAGCAGCGACTGGCTCTCGTGCAGCACCATGCCGCGCGCATTGCCGACCGGCTGGCGCCGCCAGTCGCGCGGCAGGCCGGCCTCATAGAGACCGTGGCCGCATTCGTGCAGCACGCCCATCAGCGCGCGCGCGAAGTCTTCTTCGTCATAGCGCGTGGTGATGCGCACATCGTCGGCGGTGCCGCCGGTGAAGGGATGCGCCGACACGTCGAGTCGGCCGTGGTTGAAATCGAAGCCGATGACGCGGAGCATTTCCTCTCCCAGTCTCCGCTGCACCTCGACCGGGAACGGTCCGTCGAGCGGCAACGGCTGCGGGCCGCCGCGCTGGCGCTCGACCACGCTGCCCAGCAGTCCGGGCAGCACGGCGCCCAGGTCGGCGAACAACGCATCGACGCGCGCCGAGCGTCCACCTGGCTCGTACTCGTCGAGCAGCGCATCGTAGTGGGACAGGCCCAGCGCCGCCGACTTGGCAGCCGCCACCTCGCGCACGATCTTCAGCACTTCACCCAGGGCCGGCAGCAGCGACTTGAAGTCATTGCTCTTCTTGGCCTCGCGCCACGCCATCTCGCAGGCCGACGAGGCCCGCGTGCGGGCTTCCACGAGATCGGAGGGCAGCGCATTCGCATGCGTCCACGAATGACGCATCTCGCGCAGGTTGGCGGCGCGCCAGGCGTCGAGCGCGGCCTTGCCCTCTTCCGCGCGCGACAGGAGATCGGGCATGTCGCGCGCCACCATCATCTCGTGGCTGATCACGCCCAGGGTCGCGAGCTGGTCGGCGCGATCGTCGCTCGCGCCGTCCGGCATCATGGTCGAGCGGTCCCAGTTCAGGATGGCTCCCGCGCGGTTGACCGCGCTCATGCGGCCGAAGCGACGCTCGAGTTCCGCGTACGGATCGTTGGCGATCATGGCGTCTTCACCTTGGTCTTGCCGTTCACCGTCAACCGGCCGTTCTCCCAATGGTAGGAGAGATAGACGCCGCTGAGGGCCAACGCGAGCAGGAACCAGGTGAGAGCGTACTGCAGGTGGTCGTTGGGGATGTCGAGCTGGGTCTGGCCGCCGATCGGCAGCCCGCCCGGATTGGGGCTGGCGTCGGCCTCGAGGAAGAACAGGTCGAGCGCAGGATCGGGCCTGCCGCCCGCGAGCTTGCGCATCAGCGGCACGTCGACGGTGAACCACACGTTCCTGTCGGGCACGTTGTCGGGCGCGAACTGGCGCTGGACCTGGGTCCGGCGCACCACGCCCACCAGCTTCACCGGGCCCGCGGCCTGGCCCTCGGCGCGCTTGGCCGGATCCTTCTTCTCCGACGGCACCCAGCCGCGGTCGAACAGCACGATCTGGCCGTTGTCGGTGCGCAGCGGCGTCACGATCTGGATGCCGACGTCGTTGCCGCGGCTGCGTGCGGCGAGATGGAATTCCTTCTCGTGCAGGAAGGTGCCGGATACCGACACCTTGCCGTACTCGCGGCGCAGCGGATCGCCGCCGCTCAGCAGAGCATCGAGCGCGATCGGGGCAGCCGACTGGTTGGCGGCGATGCGGTCGAGGATGTCGCGCTTCCACTCGCGGCGCTCCATCTGCCAGACGCTCAACGCCAGGCAAAGTACGAGGATCGGCAGCGAAATGAGCGTCGGCCACAGAAGCGGCCTCAGGCGAATCATCGGTCGGCCTTTCTCTTACTCGAATGTCGAGCGGCGGTACGCGTACTGCTGGGCGATCAGCCAGGCCTTGATGACGCGCAGCATCCAGACGGCGCCAAAGAAAGTCAGCGGCGGCCACAGCACGACATGGACCCAAATCGGCGGCTCGTAGCGAATCTCCACGAACAGCACCAGCGCCATGACCACCGCGCCCAGGCCCAGGATCACGAGCACCGCGGGCCCATCGCCCGGATCGCTGCCGGCAAGTTCGAAATCGCAGACGTCGCAGCTCTTCACCACGGTCAGGAGTCCGCGAAACAGCTTGCCTTGTCCGCAGCGAGGGCAAGCGCCGCGGACAGCGACCGCGAACGGCGATTGGCGAGGCCAGACGGGCATCTACCGCTCCACAAAGACGAACCGCCGGGGAGCGCCCCGGCGGTTCTCATCATAGGCCTTTTCCGGCGCCTCAGTGATGGCCGATCGGCGCGTTGCCGGCGCCCCACCAGTAGACGCAGATGAACAGGAACAGCCAGACCACGTCGACGAAGTGCCAGTACCAGGCGGCGGCCTCGAAGCCGAAGTGCTGCTTGGGCGTGAACTGGCCCTTCATGGCGCGGAACAGGCAGACCAGCAGGAAGGTCGTTCCGACGAACACGTGGAAGCCGTGGAAGCCCGTCGCCATGAAGAAGGTCGACGAGTAGATGTTGTCGGTGAAGCCGAACGGCGCATGCGCGTACTCGTAGAGCTGGATGCCGGTGAAGCAGGCGCCCAGGATCACGGTCAGAAGCAGGCCGCGGACGGCATCACGCTTGTTGCCCTCGAGGATCGCGTGATGCGCCCAGGTCACCGTGGTACCCGAGAGCAGCAGGATCAGCGTGTTCATGAACGGCAGGTCGAAGGCCGCGATCACGTGGGTACCCTTGGGCGGCCACATCGCGCCGTCGGCCTCCATGCGGCCCGGCATCTCGGGCGAGGCATAGTAGATCGCGCTGTCGAAGAAGGCCCAGAAGAAGGCCGCGAAGAACAGCACCTCGGACGCGATGAACAGGATCATGCCGTAGCGCAGGCCGAGGCCCACCACGGCGTTGTGATGCGTGCGCGACTCGACGAGGACGTCGCTCCACCACCAGTACATGACGGCGAAGACGAGCAGGAAGCCCGGCACGACGATCCACCAGTTGACCGCCTTGACCACGCCCTGGACGTGCGGCCCCAGCATGTCGGGATGCATGGCGAGCGCGGCACCCATGGCGAGGATGAATCCCGCGAAGGCGCCGAGCGCCGGCCATGGGCTCGGGTCGACCAGGTGATATGGATGCTTTGGCGTTCCGTCGGACATCTCTTAGCCCCCTTTTCCGGTTCCGCTGGCGGGCGTGCCGCCGAGCAAAGTCTTCGCCCGCTCCGTCTTCGACTCGAAGAACGTATACGAGAGCGTGATGGTGCGGACGTTGTCGTACCGCCGATCCTTGTCCATGTCGGGATCGACGAAGAAAATCACGGGCATGTCGACCGACTGCCCGGGCTGCAGCAGCTGCTCGGTGAAGCAGAAGCACTGAATCTTGTTGAACCACGGGCCGGCGGGCTCGGGCGTCACGTTGTACGTGGCCGTGCCGACGATCGGCCGCTGCGAGCGGTTGGTGGCGCGGAAATGGACGAGCTTCTCCTCGCCCAGATGCACCTTCACTTCGCGCTCGAGCGGCTCGAAGCGCCACGCGAGGTTGGGATCGACGTTGGTGTCGAAGCGGACGGCGACAGTGCGGCCGAGCACCGGGCGTTCGCCTTCGACGGCGACGCGCGGCGTGCCGGCGAAGCCGGTGGCCTTGCAGAACGCCTCGTAGAGCGGCGATGCGGCATAGGCCAGGCCCAGCATCGAGGCGAAGACCGCCACCAGGCTCCAGGCGATGCGCGCGTTCTTGTCGACCGGCTTGCTCACAGCTTCATGCCCGTCTGGGCACCCATCTTCACGACGGTGATGCCGAAGAACACGGCGGCGACGGCCAACAGGATGAAGAACATGAACAGGTTCTTCGTCCGCTGGCGGCGGTGCATGTCGGTATCGCCCGGACGGCGGTCTTCGGCCATGACGCTCATCCGCCGATCATTTGGGTGCTGATGAGACGGGCAACGAAGTGGTCGACCGGCAAGGCAGCGAACAGGGCTGCGAGATAAAACAGGGAGAAGAAGAACATGCGGCGCGCAGCGGGATGCGCCGTCTCGTCGTCGGCCGTGCGCCACACTAAGACGGCATGGCCGATGAAGGCCGCGCCCAGCACGATGGCCGTCGCGCCGTAGATCCAGCCGACCGCGCCCAGCAGGGTCGGCGCCAGCGATACCGGCGCCAGGATCAGGGTGTAGATCAGCATCTGGCGCTTGGTCTCGCGCGGGCCCGCGACCACCGGCAGCATCGGCACGCCGGCGCGGCGGTAGTCTTCGCTGCGATAGAGCGACAGCGCCCAGAAGTGCGGCGGCGTCCACAGGAAGATCAGCGCGAACAGCGCCACACCGACCGCCGACACGTCGCCGGTCGCGGCGGCCCAGCCGATCATCGGCGGGAAAGCGCCGGCGGCGCCGCCGATCACGATGTTCTGCGGCGTACGGCGCTTCAGCCAGATCGTGTAGACGAAGACATAAAACAGGATCGCGGCCGCCAGCAGCGCCATCGCCACGTAATTGGTGGCCACCGCCATCAGCACCAGCGAGAAGATCGACAGCAGCACGCCCAGGCCCAGCGCGTCGTCCGGCGCCACGCGGCCCCGCGGCAGCGGGCGGTTGGCGGTGCGCGCCATCAAGGCGTCGAGGTCGCGCTCGTACCACATATTAATGGCGCCGGCCGCGCCGGATCCCAGGGCAACGGCCAGCACCGCAAGCGCCGCGGCGAACGGATGGATATGAACCGGCGCGATGACCAGGCCGATCCACGCCGTGAACACGACCAGCGACATCACCCGCGGCTTCAGCAGGTCGACGTAGTCGCGCACCGTCGCGGTGCTGACCGCGGCGCCCGGCTTCGTCCAGATCTCGTGTGCGGTGTCGCTCATGCCCTTCAAGGCGAAGGCGCCGACCCGGCGCCCCCGCTCCTCGAGTTTCTAGTGATGTGCCGTCGGCGAAATGTGCGGCAGTTCCTCGAACGTGTGGAACGGCGGCGGCGAGTCGACCGTCCATTCCAGCGTCGTGGCGCCATCGCCCCAGTAGTTGGCGCCGACCTTGCGGCCCGACATCAGCGTGCCGAACACGATGAAGATCAGCCAGAAGATGGACGAACCGAACGAGAGGAACGCGCCGATCGAGGAGACCTCGTTCCAGTGATGCATCGCGTCGGGATAGTCGACGTAGTGGCGCGGCATGCCCGCGAGACCGCTGAAATGCATCGGGAAGAACGTCAGATTCACGCCGATGAAGAAGGTCCAGAAGTGGATCTGGGCCGCCCACTCCGGATACTGCCGGCCGCTCATCTTGCCGAACCAGTAGTAGAAGCCGGCGAACATGCCGAAGATCGCGCCGAGCGACAGCACGTAATGGAAGTGCGCGATCACGTAGTAGGTGTTGTGCATGGCGTAATCGACGCCGGCATTGGCCAGCACCACGCCCGTCACACCGCCGACGGTGAACAGGAAGATGAAGCCGATCGCCCACAGCATCGGGATCTCGAGCCTGATCGAGCCGCCCCACATCGTGGCGATCCACGAGAAGATCTTCACGCCGGTCGGCACCGCGATCACCATGGTCGCCGCCACGAAGTAGGCGCGCGTGTCGACGTCCATGCCGACGGTGTACATGTGATGCGCCCACACGA
>CAIMEE010000507.1 GCA_903839865.1 Enhydrobacter aerosaccus
ACCGAAGTCCAAACGACGCCGGGGGCCGGCACGAGGTCGGTTTCTGTGCCAGAATTGCCGACATTGCCCCATTGGCTACCCGCCGCGTTGGAGGTCAGGCAGGCAGAACGGAGTGTTCCCTTCGGCACAGTTTCTGCCCTCAATCCGCGTTATGCTTTGTTATGGACACCGTTCTTATTGAGGCTGAATACGCGGCACTTGCAAACGTTGATGGCACGCGGACGCAGCCACCGATGACCCTCGCGCTCCAGACTTCTCTAAGGCTCCGGCACTTGATCGAACGCCGGGAATGGCCGAACGGCCCTCTTTGGCGGACGGCCACTGGCGACCGCTACCTTCGGCATAGACCACCTACTATCAAGTAAGCGTCCGACGCCCTCTTAGTCGCGAGCGACCTGTCGCTTCCGCCTCGGGATAGGCCTAGTTTTAAGCATGAAACAAATGATCGTCGCTGCGACCATGATTGTTGTCGCGTTGGCGATCACAATAGGTGTGGCCGAGGTCCTTCAAGACATGGCGACAGCGCGTGTCGTGCCGACATCCGAGCCTGCCGTTGGAGAGACAACGAGGCCGCCATTACGTGGATGGTAATAAAGAGAAGCCAATCAGCGTTAGAAATTGTGCCGAGGTTTTGCCGAGGTATTAGCTGTGTTTTGCTAGTGTAGAGGAAATGCAAAGGTGCTTTTTGACGTTTTGTATTTCCTAAAACGTTGAAAAACATGGATATTTTACACGTCCGTGGCAGTTCAAGAATTTCCGCGTGGTCTAGAAGGCGCAGTCCGCGCGCATCGCCGGCGAAATGGGATCCGCCGGCATCTCCAGCTTGCAGTGATAGTCGAACGCGGCGCGAAACGCCGGGGCAATGCGTGCCTTCGCCTGGACGGGCAGCATGAACCGGTTCCCGCGGTGGTCGATCTGCTGGCGGCCATAGGCGATGTCGGTGCCGTCGGGGAAATAGGCGGTGAACAAGGAGTGTCCCGCCGACGAGGTGAATTCGACGACGAGGACGGCGCCGTCGACGCACTCGAAGCGCGGTCCGCTGCGCAGGACGCCGGTTTCCGCGGTCTTTCCCGACGGTCCGGAAATCGTCCAGCGCGACGTCGAACCAGCTTTCGAGGACTCCGCTTTCAGGGGGCCGCACATCAACGCATTTGAAGCGGCGGCGGTCGCGGTCTGACCATACGCCGGTCCCGCGAACATGGTCGCCAGCAGCAACAGGTTGCTCATTCTCATTTCAGGCCTCGATCGGTTCGGAAAGCGTGGCGGTGAGGCGGAACATAGATGCTTCTCCGGTATGGGGAGCCGAGATTAGCCTTCTTGCCCACAGCGGGCGACGGCTGCATGGTTCGTCCAAATGACGATCGTCGATCGACGGCCCCCCAATCGGCCACAGCTCCGGATTCTCACGTCTCTCCGCTTCTTTGCCGCGGCCGAGGTCATAATCTTCCATTTCGGCCGGATGACGGACGTCGATCTCGTTGCGCTCTACTTCGGAAACGCTCCCACGACGTTTCCCGGAAACTTCCTGCACCTCGCCACGTCGGCGGGGCACGAGGCCGTCTCGTTCTTCTTCGTCCTTTCGGGTTTCATCCTGACCTACGTCTACGCAGGAACCACCGAGTCCCAGGGGTTTGCCGCCCGGAAATCGGACTTCTGGTGGGCGCGCTTCGCCAGGATCGCGCCCACGTTCTACCTGGGCCTGCTCGTCACGCTTCCCTTCCTTCTCTACAGCGTCTTCGTCGCACACTCCGTGACACCGTCGCGGCTGATCGCCAGTTTGCTTCTGGCACCGGCCTTCCTGCAGTCCTGGTGGCCGCCGGTGGTGTACCTGTGGAATTTCCCCTCGTGGTCGCTGTCGGTGGAATTCCTGTTCTATTTGCTGTTTCCACTGCTCGCGTCTGCCGCGGCCCTGATGTCCCGCAGGCAATTCCTGTTCCTGGCGCTCGCTCTTGTCGTCGTGACTGCCTATGTGCGCGCCGCGCTTTTCTCCCTCTTTCTGGGGGCGCCGAATTCCCTGTCCGACTTCGCGATCTATTTCCCGCCGCTTTCCGTGCCTCAGTTCATTCTCGGCATCGCGCTCGCGCGTGTGTTCCTGTACGGCCCGACGCTGTCGGGACGCACCTACAAGGTGATTCTGTGCCTGGGGCTCGTGGGCACGGTCGCGATGTTCGGCTGGCAATCAGACCTGCCATCGTGGCTGACGTGGGCGAGGACCGAGACGGGGACGGTGGGCCTCCCTTTCGGCGCGATCATCTTTGGCGCCGCGGGATTGGCCGGAAGCTTCAGGTTTCTCGCCTCTCCGGCCATGGTGTTCCTGGGCGATGCCAGCTACTCGATGTACATCCTGCACATCCCCGTCAGCCTTTGGTGGAAGTGGATCGCGACCAAGGCGCTGGGGCTGTCGCTGCCGCCGCTGCTCAATGCTGCGGTTATGGTTGCGCTGGTCGTCGGCATCGCAGCGCTGAACCAGGCCTATATCGAGCCGCCGTTGCGCCGTTGGCTATTGCGGCGTCGCGCGCGCTCGTCTTGAGAGCATCTTCGCGCCGTTGGCCAAGGCCAGCAGCAGGAGGGGCTCGATCGTGTACCGGATACGATCGGCTTCGCCGCCGTTGATGAAGTTGGGCAGCACGACGAATAGAGCGATCACGAGAAGTGGGAAAACCCAGTCGGCCGACTCCCGCCGGCCGCGCAGGTACGCGATGCCTTCCGAGAGGCCGTTCACGACGATGAAAATCGTGCCGACCAGAACCAGGACACACAGCGGAAGGGACGCCGACAGAAAGCGGCTGGCGAGCAGCATCAATCCGGTGTCGTGGCTGCGCTCGGGCGAGAACGCGCGATTGGGCTGAAACAGCAGGAGGGAATCCCAGACATCGCCATAGGCCTTGAGGGCCGGGCCCGCCTTGGCATAACTCCAGGAGGGCGTGCCGAAGAACGTCATGAAGCTGGATGCAACACGCCGCGCATACAGCGCCGGATAGAGACGCACGCCATGCACGGCATCCTTGTTGAGCTCCCCCGAGTACCGGACGATCGCGATGTGGTTGTAGTTTGCCTCGCCGTTGCTTTTTCTGATCGCGCACAAGGCTGGAGCAGCCTGCTCTCCCGTCCCGCATCCCTTCGCCGCCGGCACCCAGCCGGCCCAGAAATTGGCCGCTGCAAAAGCCAGTGCCGCGGAAGGCGAAAAATCCCCACGCTCGAGCCTTGCGCGAAAATCCTTCACTACCCCGGGGAAGGCCCCGGCATCCCCCGCCCGGATCGGCAAGGTCACGCTGGCCGTGTTGATCCCCTGCCACGAGCTGGATGAGAAGACGCCGAACTCCCGGAGGTTCTTGACGTAGAGCGACGTCACCACCGCAATCGCCGCGACCGCGACGAGAAGCGTGGGCAGAGCCCGTTCGGAGCGCGAACGGCCGGCGTACCAGATCGCGAGCAGCGTGAACGCGACCCAGGCCAGATGGAACAAGGAACGCAGCAACGCGAGCACCACCAGGCAGCACGCAAAGCCGACGAACGCGCCGAGCCTTCGTCTTGAAAGATAGGTAGCCGCGAAGAATGTCGCGCCGAGTACCAGTGTCGCCTCGAGGTGCGCATACTGGAACATGTTCTCGTAGAGCAGCACCTGCGGGAGAACACTGAATGCCGCGGCGCCGATCGCCGCCGCGACGGAGCCGTAGCCGAACCGGCGCAGGAAGAAATGAAAGAGCACCGTCATGGCGAGCGACGACAGCACGTAGATTGCCTGGAGGAAGACCGGACCCACGTTCGCCGGCAGCTGCAACGACGCCGCGTACAGGGCATTGAAGAGCGGCGGTTGCGCGTGCAGGAGGTACAGAGAACGCACGGCATCCGTGCGCAAAACGTCGGCATCGAGCAGTTGCCAGAGCCTGTCGGAGACCTCGAAGGTCACGCCGTAGCGGGCGATCAGAACGGCGCGAACCAGGAGCATGAAGGCGATCGCGGCCCACAGGGGCTTTTCCAGAACTGTCGATCCAGCATTCATCGGCGAAACCCTATCACGATACCGGCGCGGCAGAAGGACCGGAGGAGATCGCTCTGTGCGGAGCGGCGCGGTTCTTGCTAAGACGCTTCGGGGACAAGGGAGGCCTATCCATGTTCAATTTCAGGAAATCTGTTGTGGCGGTGGCTTTGGCCGCGAGCGTCGGTGGTGTGTTCGGGACGGCGGCGCCGGCGTCGGCGCAGACCACCCTCAAGGCGGTGATGAACTCGGATCTGAAGATCCTCGATCCGATCTGGACCACCGCCTACGTCCAGCGTGGCTTCGGCTACATGGTCTGGGACGTGCTGTTCGCCGTCGACGAGAAGTTCGAGGTGAAGCCCCAGATGGTCGAGAAGTACGACGTCTCGGCCGACAAGCTCACCTGGACGTTCACGCTTCGCGACCTGGTCTGGTCGGACGGCAAGCCGGTGACCTCCGAGGACTGCATCGCGTCGATCAAGCGCTGGGGCGCCCGCGATTCGATGGGCCAGAAGCTGCTGAGCTTCGTCGTGGGCCTCGAGGCCGTCGACGCCCGGACCTTCAAGATGAAGATGAAGGAGCCCTACGGCCTGGTGCTTGAATCGCTCGGCAAGCCGTCGGCTAACGTGGCGTTCATGATGCCCAAGAAGACGGCAGACACCGACCCGATGCAGCAGATCAAGGCCGAGGACGTGATCGGCTCCGGCCCGTTCGTCTTCGAGGGCAAGGAATGGAAGCCGGGCGAGAAGGTCGTGTTCAGCAAGAACACCACCTACCGGCCGCGCAGCGAGCCCACGTCGGGCCTGGCCGGCGCCAAGATCGCCAAGGTCGACAAGGTCGAGTGGATCTGGATTGCCGATCCGCAGACCCAGGTGGCGGCGCTGCAGAACGGCGAGATCGACTTTATCGAGTCGCCGACGATGGATCTGCTGCCGACGATCGCCAAGGACAAGAACCTCAAGCTGTTCGACTTCAACCCGCTCGGCAACCAGGACGTCCTGCGCTTCAACACGCTGCACAAGCCGTTCGACAACCCCAAGATCCGCTATGCCGCCACGGTTGCGATCGGCCAGGAAGAATTTCTCAAGGCCACGATCGGCGATCCGAAATACTACAAGGTGTGCAAGGCAATGTTCCTCTGCGGAACGCCCCTGGGCACCGACGCCGGCATGGAGAACATCCTCAACCAGAACGCGGCCAAGGCAAAGGAGATCCTGAAGGAAGCGGGCTACGACGGCACGCCCGTCGTTCTGATGCAGGCGACCGACAACGTGATCCTGGCCAACCTGGCGCCGGTCGCGAAGTCCCAGCTCGAGGCCGCGGGCTTCAAGGTCGATGTCCAGCCGATGGACTGGCAGACCCTGGTCGGCCGCCGCACGCGCAAGGATCCGCCGGACAAGGGCGGCTGGAATGCCTTCATGACGTCCTGGGCGGCCGCCGACATTCTCAATCCGGTGATGGCGGGCTTCTTCAACGCGTCTTGCGACAAGGCGATGTTCGGCTGGCCGTGCGACGAGACGATCGAGAAGATGCGCGATCAGTTCGCCAAGGAGACCGATCCGGCCAAGCAGAAGCAGATCGTCATCGACCTGCAGAAGTACTGGGTCGAGCATCCGACGCACGTCAACCTCGGCCAGTGGTACCAGCCGTTTGCGATGAGCAACAAGGTCGACGGCGTGATCGTGGCGCCGGTGACGGTGTTCTGGAACATCACCAAGAAGCCGTAGCCGTCACGCGGCGTCGGGATCGAGGCCCTTCGATCGCAGGATGGTCTTTGCTTCCTGCGATTGCAGGAAGGCGATCAGCTTCTTCGCCGCGGCGGCATTCGGGCTCGTGGTCTCGATGCCGCCGGCGAACACGGTGACCATGTTCAGCTCGCCCGGAAGCTGGCCGATGATCTCGACGCCCGCGATGTGCAGCAGTTCTGGCTTCTGCTGGATCGCGATCTCCGCCTGGCCGGTCAGCAACAGCGCGCCGGAGAAGCCGCCCGCGGGCGGATAGGTGTTCTTTGCGTTTACTTCCTTGGCGATGCCGAGCTTTTCGATGAGCTGGGCGAAATAGACGCCGCTTGCGCCGCCGGCCGCCGGATCGGTGTAGGAGATCGACCTGGCATCGAGCAGCGTCTGCTTGAGCGCTGCGGCCGTGGAGATGTCGGGCTTGCGCGCTCCGGCCTTCACCGCGAGCGCGACTGGAGAGCCCGCGAGCTTCACGGCGGAGCCGGGCGCGATCCGGCCTTCCGTGACCATGGTCTCGATCCCGGCGCGATTGAGGATCATCACGTCGGTCTTCTCGCCAGCCCGAAGGCGGCGCACGAGCATCGGCGCCGTGGCCCAGGTGAAGGCGAGCGTGCAGCCGCTCGCGGCTTCCAATTGCGGCATCATCGCCTCGACGGCGGCCTGCATGCCGATGGTGCAATAGACCTTCATCGTCGTCATTTGCGCGCCACGACCCAGGTGACGATCGGCCAGTTCGGATCGTTCTTCATCGCGAGCTTGTGGAACGGATGCCATTTGGCATGAGGCACGGCGGTGTAGCGCACACCGTCGAGCTCGGCGATCCAGACGTCGAAACTGCCCCATCCGGCGACCTCGATGATCTCCGACCAGTCGCGGTGCAGGTGCTTCAGTGCGAAGGGCGTAAAACGCCAGTAGTCCGCCGGCGCCTCGTGGATGGGATTGATGAAGCAGGTCGTGTGCACGGCAATGCCGCCCGGCTTCAGCACGCGGCGGCACTCGTCGATGGCGTCCTGCGGCGGCCCCTCGACATGCTCGAGCACCTGATCCGAAATCACGTAGTCGAACGACTCGTCTGGAAACTTGAGCGACAGCATGTTGTGCTCGGGATAGTCGGCCGGCACGATCTCCGAAGGCGTGAGGCCCAGCATCTCGCAGACGTTCGCGGATCGGCTGACAGCCAGGACGCGACCGTTGCGATTGGGCAAAGTCCGCCCGACCTCGCCCAGGCGGTTATACATGAAGTAGCGCGACAGATGCGGGCCGCGCGGCAGCCCCTTCATCGACGCGCGCCACGCGATATTGCGCAGCCTCCGGTAAAGATTCATCGTCTTCTTTCGTTAGGGCAAAAGGTCGAGGGTGGATCTCTGGACGCTTGCGACGAACAGGCCGCGGCCGACATCCACCATCCTGAAATGAAGATCGGGAAAATCTCGCTGCCACTGACGGGCAATCTCCGCCTCGCCGCCGCGGCCGGCGTCGTCGAGCACGAGCACGCCGTTGGTGCCGAGGTGCTTGCGCAATTCGTAGAGGGCCGGAAGACGTGCGAGGCGGTCGCCTTTCCAGGCGGGCGGGCCGTCCACGATCACGAGATCGAAGCGGGCCTCTGCGGCAACGCTCGACAGGTCGTACCAGGGCGACGTCCGGCCACCCGAGGTCACGTCCTTGAGCGGCGCCACGCGAACCTCGGCAAAGGAGGCGAGCCCCTCGCGCTCGAGCGTGGCCGTGGATTGGCCCGCCCAGCGCGCGTCGTCGTCGAGCGACAGCACCTTTCCCCCGCCGGCGCGCCGGAAGGCATGGGCGATCATCAGGGTCGACAGGCCCGAGCCCAGCTCCAGAACGCTGCGCATGCCCAGCGCCGCGATGAGCTGCTGGATCTGGGTGAGCGTTTCGGGGGTAATCGAATGTTCCGTCCAATAGGTCGGTATGCCGCCCGCCGTGGCCGCGACGCCGATGGCGCTGCGCAGATGGGTCGTCTGGTGCTCCGTACGGGCGACGGCCTGGCGATGCCAGCGGCGGCCGAACGCCACTACGATGCCGACGCCGCAGCCGACGGTCACGATGACGGGCACGCCGCCGCCGATGCCCAGGGCGGCAAGGAAAAGTCCCGGGATCATGGCGGCGATGGCGGCCATGAGTCCGATCTGGAGATCACGCTTCATGCCGTGAGTATGGTTCTATTCCCGGACTCAGGCCAGATAGGTCGCTGACACGCCGCCATCGACGATCAGCGTGTGGCCATTCACGTAGGAGGCAGCGGGCGAGGCGAGGAAGATCGCAGCTCCCGTAATTTCCGAGGGATTCGCCCAACGCTTGGCCGGGGTGCGCTGGCGGTGATGCTCGCCGTTGGGCGAAGCGATCATGCGCTGGTTGGTCTCGGTGGCGAAGAAGCCGGGCGCCAGGGCATTGGACGTGATTCCCGTGGCGCCGAATTCGGCGGCCATCGCGCGAGCCATCGCGCTCAGGCCCGCCTTGGCGGTGGCGTAGGACGAGGCATTGGGAATCGCGAGGTCGGCTACGATCGACGTCACCATGATCAGCCGGCCCCATTTGCGCTCGAGCATGCCGGGGATCAGCAGCTTGACCAACGCATGCGCGGCCACGAGATCCACGTCGATCAGGCGGGCGAAGGCATCGTGGTCGATGTCGCTGAACGACCGCCGGTCGCGCTCGCCGACGTTGTGTATCAGGATGTCGATGGCCGGGGCGCGGTCGATTTCGGCGGCCATCGCGGCACGATCGGCCACGTCGAAGGAAAGCGCATCGGCGGCAAGGCCTGCTGCCGCGAGTTCTGCCACCCGTTCCTTCAGCCGTGCGGGATCGCGGCCGTGCAGCAGCACCCTGGCGCCCGCCTCGGCGAGCCCCTTGGCCATTTCCCAGCCAAGGCCACGCGCCGAGCCGGTGATCAGCGCGGTGCGGCCATTGAGCCGGAATTGATCGGGGAAGGTCGACATGGGCGGGGTCATTCGTCTATTGCGGCAGTCCGAATTAGCTTTGTATTGGCGAATGCTGCAACTGCCGAAAGTCGTCGGGCATCGCGGGGCCGCCGCCTATGCCCCCGAAAACACCCTCGAATCGTTCCGGGAGGCTCGCAAACGCGGCGCCCACTGGGTCGAAATCGACGTCAAGCTGACGGCCGATTCCGTGCCGATCGTGATGCACGATTCCTCGCTCAAGCGGACCACGGGCGTCGACCGCCTGGCTGCCGAGACCCGGGCGGCCGACCTGCCCGGGAGCGTGCCGACGTTCGAACAGGCGATCACCTGCTTCCAGGAGCTGGGGCTGGGCTGCAATGTCGAGATCAAGCCCTGCGAGGGCCGTGAGGCCGAGACGGCGAGAGTGACGGTCGAGACGCTGCGCCGCTGCTGGCCCGCCCAGTTGCCGCCGCCGCTGCTGTCCAGCTTTGCCGACCTTTCGCTCGCGACGGCCCGGCAAGCGGCGCCCGAGTTCGACCGGGCGATCCTGCTGGGAGAGATCCGCAACGATTGGCGTCAGCGTACCGAGGCGGTGGACGCCCGGGGCGTCAACACCAATGGCAAGAAACTCACCGCGCCGCAGGCGGTCGAGATCGTCCAGGCCGGCTACACGCTCAGCGTCTACACGATCAACGACGGCGACGTGGCGCGGGCCCTGGTGGGCATGGGTGTGCACTGCGTCATTACCGACGCGCCCGACGTGATCCTGAAGGCGCTGGGCTGACGGCCCTCAATTAAGAAGTTGCGCTCCGGGGATAGTCTTGATCGACTGTCACAGGACTGAAATATAATAGACACATAGCGGTCTCACGCCCCGACGATACAACGTCGAGGCTTCTCCTGGGAGGATTTAGGGAAATGTCACGTATTCTGCTGTCGTCCGTTGCCGCCATCGCCATGCTGGCGACTGCGCAAAGCGCCTCGGCGCAGACCGAGATCCAGTGGTGGCACGCCATGGGCGGCAACCTCGGTGACACGGTCAATGCCCTCGCCGACCAGTTCAACAAGTCGCAGAAGGAATACAAGGTCACCGCAGTCTACAAGGGCTCGTACACTGAGACCCTGACGGCGGCGATCGCGGCCTTCCGCGCCAAGCAGGCGCCGCACATCGTGCAGGTCTTCGAGGTCGGCACCGCGAACATGATGGCGGCCAAGGGCGCCGTCTATCCGGTCCATCAGGTGATGGCCGACGCCAAGGAGCCGTTCGATCCCAAGGCCTTCATCGGCCCGGTCTACGGCTATTACTCGACGACCGACGGCAAGCTCCTGTCGATGCCGTTCAACTCTTCGACGCCGGTGTTCTACTGGAACAAGGAGATGTTCCAGAAGGCGGGCCTCGATCCCAACACGCCACCCAAGACCTGGAAGGACGTGGGCGAGGCGGCTGCGAAGATCATCGCTTCCGGCGGCAAGTGCGGCTTCACTCCGCAGTGGCAGACCTGGACGATGATCGAGAATTACGGCGCCTGGCACAATCTGCCGTACGCGACCAAGGCCAACGGCTTCGGCGGCACTGACATCGAGCTGAAGTTCAACGACGAGCCGCGCGTCAAGTTCATCCAGATGCTGGCCGACTGGAGCAAGGACAAGCGCTTCGTCTATGGCGGCCGCGAGGGCAAGTCGACCGCGCTGATGACCTCGGGCGAATGCGCCATGCACATCGCTTCGTCTGGGTCGGCCTCGGCGATCGAGGCCGGTGTCGGCAAGGACAAGGTCGGCATCGCCATGATGCCGTACTCGCCGGAAGTGAAAGCCGAGCCGCAGAACTCGATCATCGGCGGCGCCACCCTGTGGGTGCTGCAGGGCCGTCCCGCAGCGGAGTACAAGGGCGTGGCGAAGTTCATGACCTTCCTGTCGAGCGCCGAGGTCCAGGCGCAGTGGCATCAGCAGACCGGCTACGTGCCGATCACGCTCGCCGCCGCCAAGCTCACCGAGGACGCCGGCTTCTACAAGAAGTTCCCCGGCCGCGACATCGCCGTGAAGCAGCTCACGCTGCATGAGGCGACCGACAACTCGAAGGGCCTGCGCATCGGCAACTTCGTGCAGATCCGCGACGCGGTCGACGAGGAGCTGGAGAACGTGTGGTCCGGCAAGAAGGACGCGAAGGCGGCCCTCGACGATGCCGTCAAGCGCGGCAACGAGCTGCTGCGCAAATTCGAAACCGCGAACAAGTAGAGAGACCTGAGAAGGGCCTTCCCGCAAGGGAGGGCCCTTCGCTCATCCGATGGAAAAGCGCGTCACCTTCAACGAACGCTGGCTGCCCTACTTTCTGGTGGCGCCGCAGATCGTCATCACGCTGGTTTTCTTCTTCTGGCCCTCGGGCCAGGCGATCTTCCAGTCGGTGATCACCGAGGACGCGTTCGGCGGCAACACCAAGTTCGTCTGGTTCGACAACTTCGCCCACCTGTTCAACGACCCTGGCTACTTCGACTCGGTGCGCCTTACGGTGGTGTTCAGCGCGATGGTGGCATCGCTCGGGCTCGCCATCTCGCTGTTGCTGGCAGTGATGGCCGATCGCGTGATCCGGGGCGCTACCTTCTACAAGATGATCCTGGTGTGGCCCTACGCCGTGGCGCCGGCCGTCGCCGGCGTCCTGTGGGGGTTTCTGTTCAATCCGTCGGTCGGTGTCGTGGCGTGGATGCTGTCGGCGATCGGCATCGAATTCAATTATGTGGTCAACGGCAACCAGGCGCTGATCCTGGTCGTGATCGCGGCTGTCTGGAACCAGGTCAGCTACAACTTCCTGTTCTTTCTGGCTGGCCTGCAATCGATCCCGAAGTCGCTGATCGAGGCCGCCGCGATCGACGGCGCGGGGCCGGGCCGCCGCTTCTGGGACATCGCTTTCCCGCTCCTGTCGCCGACCGGTTTCTTCCTGCTGGTGGTCAACATCATCTACGCCTTCTTCGACACCTTCGGCGTGGTGAGTGCGCTGACCTCGGGCGGTCCCGGCCAATCGACCAACATCCTGGTCTACAAGGTCTATAACGACGGCTTCCGCGGCCAGGATCTGGGCGGCTCCTCGGCCCAGTCGGTGATCCTGATGGCCATCGTCATCCTGCTGACCTTCGTGCAGTTCCGCTTCATCGAGCGCCGGGTGCATTACTGATGCCCAAGCCCACATGGTAGAGAACAGGCCCTGGATCACCTGGATGAGCCATCTCATCCTCATCATCGGCGTGACGGTCATCGCCTTCCCGATCTGGATGACGTTCGTCGCCGCCACGCACACCCAGGAAATCATGCTGAAGTCCCCCGTGCCGATCTGGCCGGGCACGCATCTGTTCGAGAACATCAAGCTGGTGCTCACCGAGGGCTATGCCAACCGGCCGGGCAGCGTGCCGCTCTACATCACGCTCACCAACAGCATGATCATGGCGCTGGGCGTTGCGTTCGGAAAGATAACGATCTCGATCATCTCCGCCTTCGCGATCGTCTATTTCCGCTTTCCCTTCCGGATGCTCTTCTTCTGGGCGATCTTCATCACGCTGATGTTGCCGATCGAGGTGCGCATCGTGCCGACCTACGGCGTGGTGGCGAGCCTCGGCATGCTCGATTCCTATCCCGGCCTGATCATTCCCCTGATCGCTTCGGCGACGGCGACATTCCTGTTCCGCCAGTTCTTCCTCAGCGTTCCCGACGAGCTGGCCGAGGCGGCGCGCGTCGACGGCGCCTCGCCGATGCGCTTCTTCTGGGACATCCTGCTGCCGATGAGCCGGACCTCGATCGCCGCGCTCTTCGTCATCCAGTTCATCTACGGCTGGAAGCAGTATCTCTGGCCGCTGCTGATCACCACCAAGGAAAGCTTCTACACCGTCGTCATGACCGTCTCGCGCCAGGCCAACGTCGTCGACGCGGTGCCGGCATGGAACCTGCTGATGGCCATGGCGCTGCTTGCCATGCTGCCGCCGGTGCTGGTGGTGGTCTTCATGCAGCGCCAGTTCGTGCGCGGCCTCGTTGAAACGGAGAAATAGGCCATGGCCGTCGTCCAGCTGAAGGGCGTGAAGAAGACCTACGACAAGCTCGAGGTCATCCACGGCATCGACATCGACATCGCCGACGGCGAGTTCGTCGTGATCGTGGGCCCCTCGGGCTGCGGCAAGTCCACCCTGCTGCGCATGGTGGCTGGGCTGGAGCGCATCACCGGCGGCGAGGCCAGGATCGGCACCCGCGTCGTGAACGAGCTCGAGCCCAAGGACCGCGACATCGCCATGGTGTTCCAGAACTACGCGCTCTATCCGCACATGAGCGTGTACCAGAACATGGCCTATGGCCTGAAGATCCGGAAGCTCGGTAAGGACGACATCGACGCGCGCGTGCGCAAGGCGGCCAAGATCCTCGAGCTTGAGCCGCTGCTCGACCGCAAGCCGCGCCAGCTCTCGGGCGGCCAGCGCCAGCGGGTCGCGATGGGCCGCGCGATCGTGCGCGAGCCCGCGGTGTTCCTTTTCGACGAACCGCTCTCCAACCTCGACGCCAAGCTCAGGGTGCAGATGCGGCTCGAGATCAAGCGCCTGCAGCGCGAGCTGGCGGTAACCTCGATCTACGTGACCCACGACCAGGTCGAGGCGATGACCTTGGCCGACCGGCTGATCGTGATGAACGCGGGCGTGGCCGAGCAGATCGGCACGCCGATGGACGTCTACGACAGACCGGCCACGACCTTCGTGGCGGGCTTCATCGGATCGCCGGCGATGAACTTCATGGCGGGCAAGGTGTCCGACAGCCGCCAGTCGATCGATCTCACCAGCACCGGTGGCGTGAAGGTGAACCTGCCGCTGAACGGCCCCACGACCGCGGCGCCCGGCACGCCGGTCTCGGTCGGGCTGCGGCCCGAACACCTGCTTCCGTTCGCGAACGGGCCGCTGGAGCTCGAGATCGAGATGGCCGAACCGCTGGGCGCCGACACGCTGCTGCATGGCCGCGTTGGCGCGGTGCGCGAGCTGATGACCATCCGCGCGCCCGGCCACGTGCTGGCCAAGCCCGGCGAGAAGCGGCGCTTCAATATCGACTCCAAGAACATCCACCTGTTCGACCAGCAGAGCGGCAAGCGCATCGCCGACGCCTAATGCTGTTCGCGACCTATAATATCCACTACGGCGTTGGTGCCGACGGCAGGTACGACGTGCCGCGCATCGCCGATGCAGTGGCCGATGCCGATATCGTCTGCCTGCAGGAAGTGACGCGCGGCTTCCCGGACAACGGCTACGCCGACCACACCGCGGAGATCGGCAAGCGGCTGAACCGCTACTACCGCTTCCACGGGCCGATGGAGGCCGATGCCTCGACGGTCGCGCCCGACGGCACGATCACCAGCCGGCGCAGGAGCTTCGGCAACGCCATCGTCTCGCGCTGGCCGATCCTGTGGTCGCGCGGCGTGATGCTGCCCAAGACGCGCATGGGCGACACCTTCGACCTGCAGCGCGGCTACATCGAGGCGGTGATCGCGGCGCCGTCGGGAGCGATCCGCGTCTACTGCACCCACCTCAGCCACGTCTCGCCGAAGCAGCGCCTGCCGCAGGTCGAGGCACTGATGAAGGCCGTGCAGGCCGCGGGCGACGTTGGCGGAACATGGGACGCCACGGCCTCGCAGACCTTCATGTTCCAGGAGCCCGCACCGCCGGTGCCCGCTTCGGCGATCGTCGCGGGCGATTTCAACTTCACGCCGGCGCATCCGGAATATCCGGCCGCGACGGCCCAGCTCAAGGATGCGTGGCGTGCGGCCGGCAACTCGGAGGAAGAGGTCAACAGCTTCCCGCGCGAGGGCCGCATCGACCACGTGTTCGTGACGCCCGATCTCGCCGCCAGGGTGAATCGCGCCTGGATCGGCTACGGCATCGTGGCCTCGGATCACTGGCCGGTGTTCGTCGAGTTCGAGCGCTAGGCGCGCCGCGCTTACCGCCTACTTGGCGGTGAGTTGCGCCACGATGCTGGCTTCGGTCAGGACCTGCGGCAGGATCAGCGGCTTGTCCGCGCCCGGTGCCCAGTAGAGATACAGGGGCACGCCGGCACGGCCGAGTTCCTTCAGCAGCGCGGTGATCTCGGGATCTCGGTTGGTCCAGTCGCCCTTGAGTTTCACGGTGCCGGTCTGCTCGAAGGCCTTGCGGGCGCCCGCCGTTTCGAGCGCGACCCGCTCGTTGACCAGGCAGGTGATGCACCAGGCGGCGGTGAAGTCGACGAACACCGGCTTCTTGGCCGCGACCGCTTCCATCATGCGGGCGCGCGAGAAGCGCTCCCAGCCCTCGAAGCTGACGCCTGCGGCGGGGCCACCCGAGGCGGCGGCGGCCGTCGCAGGACCGTCCTCGATCTTGATCACGGCGGCCAGTGCCAGCAGCACGGCGACAGCGGCGACGCTGCGGCGGATCCAGGTGGCGGGCGATGCGGCACCGCCGATGCGCAGCAGCCAGATCGCGAACGCGATCAGGATCATGCCGCCCAGTGCGTAGAGCACGCCGTCGGCACCGGTCTGCTGGGTCAGCACCCAGATCATCCAGACGGCGGAGGCGTACATCGGGAAGGCAAGGAACTGGCGCAGCCGGTCCATCCAGGCGCCCGGCCGCGGCATCAGCCGCTGCAGCGCGGGCGTCATCGAGAGCGCGAGGTAGGGCAGCGCGAGACCGAGGCCCATGGCGAGCAGCACGGCGACGGTCTGCGGCGCGGGCTGGCTGAGCGCGAAGCCCAAGGCCGCCGCCATGAACGGCGCGGTGCACGGTGTTGCCACGACGACGGCCAGCACGCCGGTGAAGAACGCGCCTGTGACACCGCCCTTGGACGCGAGGCCCTGACCCATGCCGGTAAAGCCACCGGCGATCTCGAACACGCCCGAGAGGTTCAGGCCGACCACGAAAAACAGATAGGCCACCAGCAGCGAGAAGATCGGCGACTGGAACTGGAAGCCCCAGCTCACCTCGCCCAGGGTCGATCGGATCGCCAGGATCGCGGCCGCCATGGCGCCGAACGACACCAGTACGCCCACCGTATAGGCCAGGCCGTCGCGCCGCATGTCGCTGCGGGAATGAACGGCGAGCCGCGCGAAGGCCGCGGCCTTCATCGCCAGTACCGGGAACACGCACGGCATCAGGTTGAGGATCAGCCCGCCTACCAGCGCGAACAGCAGCGCCTCGACGAAGGACAGCGATTCCTCGTTGCTCGCGGAGACCAGCGCCGCACTCGGCACGAACGCGGGATCGAGCTTGGCCACGATGTCGAAGGCCTGCCGATGGGTGCCGTCGCCGGTCTTCTCGGTGAGCACCAGCGTGCCGGCCGCCTGCGCCGGCGGCGCGCCCTTCGTCCCCGATCCTGGGGCGGCGTCGCTCTTCTTGAGCGGGATGCGGATGCCCTCGGCCGTGACCACGGCGCGCTGCTTGCTCATGTTGGCGACGCCCGCCCAGTCGGACGGGAAGAAATAGACGTCGCTGATCGTGCCGGGCTTCAGCCCCTTGGCGTCGATCACCAGCGTGGGATCGCCGGACATCGCCATGCCGTAACGCGCGGTCCATGGGCTCGCCATCGGCACGTCGCGGCGCGCCTTGTCGAACAGCGCGCGGGTCGCGGCACTGGCCGGCATCGCGGCCGCGCCGACCGGCAGGTCGATCGCGACCTTGCCCTCCTCGGGAATACAGACGTCGTCGCACACCAGCCAGTTCACGTCGGCGGCGAGATGCAGCGTGCCGCTCGCGTCCGCGGGCGGCGTCACCTTGACCAGCAGGAGAATGTCGTCGTGGAAGCCGTAATTGATGATGCCCTGCACGTCGACGAGGCTGGGCGTCGGCCACACGATCGGATCGGCCTTGGTGCCCGGCGGCAGGGTCCACGCGATCTCGGTCGGCAGGCCCGAATCACCCGGATTCTTCCAGTAGGTGTGCCAGCGCGGCTTGATGGTCTGGCGCAGCGCCACCCAGAACGGGTCGCCCGCCTTGACGGTAGAGACCTCGGAAATCAGCTCGACGCGCACGTTGTCCGTCGTGACGACCGACTGCGCAAAGGCCGGCAGGGCGGTCAGCAGAGCGAGCAGGAAGGGGAGGATGCGCTTCATGGCTGCCTCGTAAATGACCCTCCCCCTACGCGCTGGCAAGCCAAACCGGATCACCCCACCGTGATGGGCCGCGTGATAGTCTAGTGACCTGTGATCCTTGAGGAAATCATGCCGCCCCGCCTGTCTTCATCGCATCTGCTCGGCAATCTCGACACCCTGGCCGCCATCGGCGCGATCGAGGGCGGCGGCTGCGCCCGGCTGGCGCTCAGCGATGAAGACAAGGCCGGCCGCGACCTGGTCGTGGGCTGGATGAAGGCGCTGGGCCTTGCCGTCACGGTCGATGCCATCGGCAACGTGATCGGCCTGCGCGCGGGTCGTGAGACCGGCGCGCCCGTCATGACCGGCAGCCACATCGACACCGTCCGCACCGGCGGGCGCTACGACGGCAACTACGGCGTGCTCGCCGGATTGGAAGTCGTGCGCGCGCTGAACGAGGCGAAGGTGACGACTCGCCGTCCGATTGCCGTCGCCTTCTTCACCAACGAGGAAGGCGCGCGCTTCCATCCCGACATGATGGGCAGTCTCGTCTATGCCGGCGGCATGGGGTTGAACGAAGTCTATGCCGCCACCGACAAGGACGGGCTCAGTGTCGGCGACGAGCTGCGTCGCATCGGTTATCTCGGCACGGCAAAGCCGGGCGCGCTCCGGCCGCATGCCTTCGTCGAACTGCACATCGAGCAGGGACCGATCCTCGACGAGGAGAAGGTCCAGATCGGCGTCGTCGAGAGCGTGCAGGGCATCTCGTGGACCGAGTACACCGTGACCGGCGTGTCCAATCATGCCGGCACGACGCCGATGCGGCTGCGGCGCGACGCGGGCTATCTCGCCTCGTCGGTCAACCTGTTCGCGCGCAAGCTCGCGTGGGACATGGGCGGCGACCAGGTGGCCACCGTGGGCGAGATGGCGTTTCGTCCCAACCTGATCAACGTCGTGCCCAATCGCGCGGTCTTCACCGTCGACCTGCGCAATACCGACGAAGCCAAACTCAAGGCAGCCGAAACGAAGGTCGCCGCACATATCGCTGAAGTCGCGGCGGCCGAGAAGGTCGAGGTCGAGGCCAAGGTGCTCGCACGTTTCGAGCCGGTGATCTTCAATGCCGGGCTGGTCGATCGCGTCGAGCATCATGCCAGGGCGCTCGGCCGCACGACGCGCCGCATGCCGTCGGGCGCCGGCCATGACGCGCAGATGATGCAGCGGCTGTGTCCGACGGCGATGATCTTCGTGCCCTCGGTCGCGGGCCTCAGCCACAACGTCAAGGAACACACCGAGACGGCCGACCTCGTGGCCGGCGCCGAGGTGTTGCTGAACCTGATGGTCGAGCTGGCGGAGAGCTAGCAGCCCGCCCGCCCCTCCGTCGCGGTATGACCGCGACGGAGGGGCGGGCGCTAGAGCCTGAGCAGCCAGGCCTCGACGCTGCCCTTGCCCTTGACCTCGATGAAGCCGCGCGGCTCGAACACGAACTCGTCCTTCAGCTTCTCGTAGACCGGCCGCGTCACCTGGATACCGTCGGGCACGCCGCCCGATTCCATGCGGCTGGCGAGGTTCACCGTGTCGCCCCACAGGTCGTAGATGTACTTGCTGCGGCCGATCACGCCCGCCACCACCGGGCCGGTGTTGATGCCGACCCTGAGCTTCATGACGACGTGATGCTCGAGCGCATGTTCGCGCGTGATGTGGACCATGCGGATCGCCATGCGCACCATGCGCTCGGCGTGGTTCTCGACCGGGTCGGGCAGGCCGCACACGGCCATGTAGGCATCGCCCACCGTCTTGATCTTCTCGATGCCAATCTCGTGGGCCGCCGTGTCGAAGCGCGTGAACAGTCCGTTGAGCAGGTGGACCACGTCCTGCGGCGGCATCTCCGAGGTGAGCGCGGTGAAGCCCACCAGGTCGGCGAAGGCCACCGTGACCTCGGCGAAGCCGTCGGCGATGCGCTGTTCGCCGCCGCGCAGGCGATTGGCGATCGGCGCGGGCAGCACGTTGAGCAGCAGCTCCTCGTTCTCGCGGTTCTTGGTCTCGATCAGGACGTTCTTGGTGCGCAGCTCGTCGACCATGCCGTTGAACGCGGTGACGAGCTGGCCGATCTCGTCGTTCGTGCGCACCGGAACCTTGGTGTGATAGTCGCCGTCGGCGAAGCGCTCGACGCCGGCCGTCAGCTCGCGCAGGGGACCGAGCAGCGAGCGCGACAGCCACGCACCGATCGCGAGCACCACGAGCAGGGCGAGTACACCCACGATCACGAGATCGCGCTGCAGGCGGTAGATCGGCGCGAAGGCTTCCGATGTCTCGATCTTGGCGACCAGCGCCCAGTCGACGCCGGCGATGGCGAGCGGCCCCCACGAGGCGAGCGTCGGCTTGCCGTAGTTGCCCATGATATGACCGGTGCCCTCGATGCCGGCGAGGGCGGCGCGTGTCGCCTGCGTGTCGATGCGCTGATGCAGCACGGGCGAGCCGTAGCGGCGAATGGCGTCGATCTCCGCGGGCGGATCGCCATTGGCCTTCAGCTCGGCGAAATAGGCTTCGCGGTTTTCGTAGAACAGGCGCGGACCCGAACGGGCCAGCGAATTGGGCCCCACGAGATAGGCTTCGCCGGTGTCGCCGAATCCTTCCTGGCGCCAGCGCTTGTCGCCGGTTACGACCCGGTCGATTTCGTCGATCGACAACTGCGCGATCAGCACGCCGATCACCTCGCCGCGGTCGATCACGGGCGCGCCCATGAAGGCGATGGGCTGGCCGTCCGACGGCAGGTAAGGCGCGAAATCTTCCAGGCAGGTGGTCGACGGATCGGTCGCGGCGGCGCAGCGCGCGACCACCGCGGCGAGATTGGACTGGCGGTAGGGGCCGGCGCGCAGCGACGTAGCGAAATCGACTTCCTTCACCATGCCGTAGGTCACGCGGCCGGACCTGGTGTCGGCCAGCATGAGGTCGAAGAAGCCGATCGTCGAGGCGGCGTTGCGCAGCAGCGGGTGGTAGACGGCGTGCAACGCGCTGTAGGCGCTGCCGTCGCCGGCATCGTCGGTGAGCTTGCGCCGTGTCGCCGGCTGGGAATTGGCCGCGATGAAGTGATACTGCAGATAGGTCGCCGCGTTTCCGGACGGCAGATAGTCGGCGGCCACGATATCCTTGCCGAGCAGGCGTCGCACCTCGGGCAGGTAGTTGGCCGCATACCACTCCTCGAGCTTGCGGCGCATGTCGTCCGGCGCGGGCTTCTGCTCGAGCTCGTCGAACGCGGTGTGGAAGCTGCGCGCGGCATCGACCACCATCTTCGATGATGCCAGCAGGCGCAGGTCGTTGCGGATGGTTTTGAAGTAGGTCTCGACCTGGCGCGTCTTGGCCTGCCGTGCGGTCGTGAGCTGGTTGTAGATCGCCTCTTCCAGCGCGGCTCGGGCCTGCACATAGCCCAGCCCGCCGGTTACCAGCACCGCGATGGCGCCCAGCAGGATCAGGATGGCAAGGAGCCTGGCCGCAAGGCCCCAGCGGAACCGGATGTGTACAGGGCGGTCGGCAGGGGTCATGGCACGACTATATACTGGCGCTCCCTGGCAGGATTGAGAAAGTTCACCCCATGCTTCCGTCGCACAATCGATTCAAGTACTCCGCCATCAAGCATCGCCCGGTGTTCAGCTGGCCGGGCAACAAGCGGCTGGCGGTCTATATTGCCGTCAACATCGAGCACTTTCCCTATGGCGTGCAGTGCGGCGTCGATCTCGATCGCCAGACCCAGCCATGGAGCCAGCGCAGCTGGCTGTGGCGCGAGTACGGCAACCGCATCGGCGAGTGGCGCCTGATCGACCTGTTCGACGAGCTGAAGCTGAACGTCGGCGTCATCGTCAACACCGAGAACTACGGGCACTGCCCCGAGCTGATCGCCGCCCACCGCGCGCGTGGCGACGAGATGATCGGCCATGGCCGCTCGAACGCCGAGCGCCAGATCGAGATGAGCGAAGACACCGAGCGCACGATGATCGACGAGGTCACGGCGCTGATGACGAAGGAAGACGGCGTCCGTCCGCAAGGCTGGCTCAGCCCTTACCTGACGCCCAGCAATGTCACCTCCGACCTGCTGGCCGAAGCGGGCTATTCGTATGTGCTCGACTGGGGCATCTGCGACGAGCAGCCGTTCTGGGTCGACACGCGGACCCGTCCGATCCTGTCCGTGCCCTATCCGATCGAGCTGAACGACCAGCCCGCGATCGCCTACCGCCACAACTCGGCGGCGGAATACTGCGACATGATCGTGGAGAACTTCGACGAGATGCTGCGCCGCTCCGCCGACGCGCCGCTGGTCTCGGTGATCTCGCTGCACTCGTTCATCATGGGCCAGCCGTTTCGCCTCGCCCGCCTGCGCAAGGCGCTGCAGCACATCCTGTCCCACAAGGACCAGGTGTGGATGACGCTTCCCGGGCAGGTCGCGAGCCACTACACCAGCCTGCCGATCGAACAGCAGCTCGCTGCCAAATAATCCGGAGGAAACACCCATGACCGACTCCCTCGATCCCGCACGCCGCATCGTCTACACCGGCGCCGCCGGTGGCGTCGGCACCATGACGCGGCTGCTGCTGGCCAAGCTCTATCCCGGCCTCGTGCTCAGCGATCGCGTGAAGCCCGCGAACCTGCTGCCGTCGGAGAAATTCGAAGCCGCGGACCTCACCAAGCCGGAGGAAGTCGCCGCCCTCGTGAAGGGCGCCCACAGCGTCATCCATCTCGGCGGCCATTCGGTCGAGGGCACGTGGGACCAGATCCTGAATGCCAACATCATCGGCTGCTACAATCTCTTCGAGGCCGCGCGCGCAGCCGGCGTGAAGCGCGTGATCTTCGCTTCGTCCAACCACGCGATCGGCTTCTATCCGCGCAAGAAGAAAATCGGCACCGACGTCACGGTGCGGCCCGACAGCCGCTACGGCGTCAGCAAGGCGTTCGGCGAGGCGCTGGGCTCGCTCTATTCCGACAAGCACGGCATCGGCGTCACCTGCCTGCGCATCGGAAATGTCGGCCCGTCGCCGCTCGACGTGCGGCGCCTGTCGATCTGGATCTCGCCGGGACCATTAACTACACATCCCATAATTCCAATCTTCAGATTCTTTAGATGGTCAAAGTTCCGTTTAATCTCTGCCAGTGTATCCCTCAGATCAAAGAGGGTTCGCCCACAACCGGGACAGGAGATAAACTCTGTCTTGGTCACTCGCATCCGGCTTGCCTGGAGAACGCCAAATGCAAGATTTTTCAGTTCATTATAACCTGTATTCCCTTCATTTGTAAGGAGTATGCCGTCGCCATAACCGTCGATAAAGAGCCCGCCAAGATCTGTTGACGCCCTAATAAGCAAATCCTCATAATTATTTATTTTATAGGTACGGTGTAAAATAACAGGACATTTACAAATATGGGCATCCAACTCCATGAAAAAAGCCCTCATCTCCGCATAACAATTCAGGTTATCACTCTCCATAATGAGGATTACCTTCCGCTCTCTTTTGAGCTTTTCAATAATCTCGGGATTCTCCTCCTTAAAAACGTCATACTCCCTTTTATTAATCCTTACAAAACGCATCTGCCCGGTGTAGTTGTCGTTAAACAGGTAATCTTCACATGAAAGGATCTGATACGATTTGTTTCCACGGTCAAGGATTCGCTTTCCGTCATAAAAGTATTCGGGTTCAATACCTGAATTCAGCGTTCTTACCTCTTCCCTGGTATAATTGTTTAGGCTTCCAATAACAACTGCAGGTTTTTTTCCGCCGATATCATTCACCGGCCTGCTGGAACGACGTTCGTATTCAAAAGGATTGGTTTGTGCCACAAGTGGAGCCTTTATAGAGGCATGATTCTCTCTCCCCACAAATACATCCACCAGTTTACGTGCAAAAGGGATTTCTGCAGCCGGGTCTTCCGTAAGGGAAATG
>CAIMEE010000508.1 GCA_903839865.1 Enhydrobacter aerosaccus
GCCGCAATTTTAGGGAAGAAACATGTTCGAGCCTGCAGAGCGCCTGAAGAGCGTCAAAGTTTCCGCGTCGTCGGCCATGACCCGCAAGGTGCGCGAGCTGCGCGCGCAGGGCGTGAAGATCGTGGGCCTGTCGTCGGGCGAGCCCGACTTCCTGTCGCCCCGTCATGCGATCGAAGCCGGCTACAAGGCAGCGCTCGCGGGCGACACCAAGTACCCGCCGCAGGACGGCACCAAGGCGCTCAAGGAAGCCGTGCAGCGCAAGTTCAAGCGCGAGAACAATCTCGACTACGCGATGGACGAGATCATGATCTCCAACGGCTCCAAGCAGATCATGTTCGGCGCCACCATGGCGTCGGTGAATCCGGGCGACGAGGTGATCGTGCCTTCGCCCGGTTGGATCAGCTACGCCGACCAGATCAAGCTCTGCGGCGGCGTGCCGGTCTCGGTGTCCTGCCCCGAGAACAACCAGTTCAAGCTGCGCCCCGCCGATCTAGAGGCCGCGATCACCGAGAAGACCAAGTGGGTCGTGCTCAACTTCCCGAACAATCCGACCGGCGCGGTAATCACGCGCGAGGAGACCAAGGCGCTGGCCGAGGTGCTGCTGAAGCACCCCAAGGTGCTGATCATGGCGGACGAGATCTACGAGCATCTAACCTATGACGGCCGCAAGCATTGCTCGATCGCCGAGGTCGAGCCCAAGCTGAAGGAGCGCACGCTCACGGTGAACGGCGCGTCGAAGGCCTATGCGATGACGGGCTGGCGCGTGGGTTACGCGGGCGGGCCGAAGGCGATGATCGCGGCCATGATGAACATGCAAGGCCAGGCGACAGCCGGCGTCTCTACGGTCGGTCAGGCCGCCGTTGCGGCCGCCCTCGACGGGCCGCAGGACATCATCGCGAGCCACGTCGCGGACTACCAGGATCGCCGCAACAAGGTGGTGGGCTGGATACGCGAAGCCAAGGGCATCACCTGTCACATGCCCGAGGGTGCGTTCTACGTGTTCCCCAACATCGCGGGCTGCATCGGCAAGACCACGCCCAAGGGCAAGAAGATCGAGACCGACACGGACTTCGTGACGGCGCTGCTCGAGGAGAGCCATGTCGCCACGGTGCAGGGCGCTGCCTACGGCATGAGCCCCTACTTCCGCATCTCCTACGCGACCGACATGGAGAGCCTTCGCGAGGGCTGCAAGCGGCTCCAGGAATTCTGCGCCGGCCTCAAGTAGAGGCCGTCACTCCTCCGGCTCCGTCGAGAACGCGAGCGGGAAGCCGTTGCTGTGGCCCATGTCGGTGGCTTCCTTGGCCTTGCTCTCGGCGACATCGCGCGTGTAGGTCGCCACGACGCAGACGCCCTTCTGGTGTGCCGTCATCATGATGCGATAGGCCTGGTCCTCGGTCGTTCGGAAGACAGCCTTCAGAACGTGCACCACGAACTCGCGCGGCGTGAAGTCGTCGTTCAGCAGGATGACCTTGTAGAGCTTCGGCTGCTGCGTCTTGGGCTTGGTGACCGTGTCCGGCTTCAGGACGTCGATGTCGCTCACGATACGCTCCCTGAGGGGGCTCCTATGCGGGCGCGGCCACTCTAACGAGATCGTCGAGTTCACGGTAGTCTGGCAAGGTCGTGTCGATCGCCTTGCCGCCCCGGATCACGACGCGGTCGGCCTGGAAGCGCGACAGCATCTCGCCATAGTCGCGCGCCTTGAGCACGATCAGGTCTGCCGAGCGGCCCTTGCCGATGCGGCCGTATTTCCCGCCAAGCTGCATGATCTCGGCGGGGATCGAGGTCGCGGCCGTGATCCAGTCGCCATAGGGATGATCGAGATGGGCGATCTTCACGGCCTGGGTGAAGCTCTCCAGCATGTCGTGGTCGCCGTAGGCGTAGAAAGGATCGCGCACATTGTCGCCGCCGATCGCGACCTTGAGGCCATGCGCCTTCAACTCGTGCAGCAGGGTGACGCCGCGCCAGTGCGGCGTCTTGCGGGTGCTGCCGCGCGCCTGCAGGTACATGTTCACGGCGGGCAGGCTCACGATGTCGATGCCGGCGTCCTTGCACGCATCCATCGTCTCCTTGATGAACGCGTCGGTCTGCAATGCCAGCGCGCAGCAATGGCCCGCGAGGATGCGGCTCTTGAAACCACGCTTCACCGCCAAGCGCGCGATGCGGATCAGGGTGCGTGCCTCGGGATCGCTCGACTCGTCGACATGCAGGTCGAGATCGAGGCCGCGCTCCTCGGCCAGCTTGAAGACGTTCTCCATCGCCTGGTCGAACTCGGGCGGCACCAGCTGGGACACCGGCATCATGAACTTGGTGCCGCTGCCGAGATTGCCGCCCATGTCGGCCACCATGTCGGCGAGCCGCAGGCCGCGCTCGTCGAGGAAGACATCAATCGACACGATGGTCGAGGGCTGCAGGTCGACCTTGCCCGCCCACTTGGCGCGCAGCTCCTTCAGCACCGGAAAGGTGATGTCGGGCTGCGGCGCCAGCGAGTCGAGATGCGTGCGGATCGCCACCACGCCTTTGGCATAGGCGGTGCGGATGCCGAATTCGAGGCGGCGGCGCACATCTTCGGCCGCCCAGCGCGTCGTGCGGTCGGGCCCCGAGGCTGCCGCGGCCCCGGTCAGGTCGCCGGTCGAATTGCGTGCGCGATAGACGATGTGGCCCTTGTCGAGATGGGCGTGGGCGTCGAGCATGCCCGGCAGCACCAGCGACTCGTCGAGATCGGGGCCGAGTGCCGCATCGAGGGTGCCGGCCTTCGCGACTTCCACGATCTTGCCGCCGTCGATCAGCAGGTCGCAGAGAACGAGATCGTCGTGACCGACGGGGCCGGGCGCAGCATCGGTCAGCAGGCTCTTGGGCACGTGCACGCGGCGGAGCGCATAGCGCCAGAACGTCGGTGTCTCGAAAAAGCCGGTGACCGGCATCTCAGTTTTCCTCCCGGATCTCGCTCTCGTGCCAGCGTCGCAGGCAAAGATGCGACAACAGGCTGAGGGCGAGGAACAACAGGATCCCCGAAAGCGAAATCAGTGCCAAAGCTGCGAACATGCGCGGGATCTTGAGCTGGTAGCCCGACTCGAGGATGCGGTAGGCCAGCCCCGACGCCTGCCCGCCGGTGCCGGCCACGAATTCCGCGACGACGGCGCCGATCAGCGACAGGCCGCCCGAGATCTTCAGGCCCGCCAGGAAATACGGCATCGCCGAGGGCAGCTTGAGGAAGGCCATACGCTGCCACCATTTCGCGCGATAGAGCTTGAACAGGTCGACGAGATTGCGGTCGGCCGAGTTGAGGCCGAGCGTCGTGTTCGACAAGATCGGGAAGAAGGCCACGATCCAGGCGCAGATCAGCAGCGACAGGCTGGTGTCGTTCACCCACACGATGATCAGGGGCGCGATCGCCACGATCGGCGTCACCTGCAGGATCACGGCATAGGGAAAGAACGAGCGCTCGACCCACTTCGACGCCGAGAACAGCACCGAGAGGCCGACGCCCAACACCACGGCAGCGGCAAGGGCCGCCAGCGCGATGGACATGGTGATCCACCACGACTCGGCCAGCGTCTGCCAGTCGGCGACGAGCGTGCGAGCGATGACGACAGGTCCCGGCAGCAGGTACGTCGGGATGGCCAAGACGTCGACGGCGGCTTCCCAGCCGCCCAGCAAGAGCAGACCCAGGATCAGGGGCGGCAGAATTTTACGCATGGGCGATCGACTTCTCGAGGGCCACCGAGACGCTGCGGCAATGCTCGTTGTAGAGCGGCGAGGTGCGATAGCCCGCGTCACGCGGATAGGGCGCGTCGACCACGATCTCGCTCTGCACCGTGCCCGGCCGCGACGTCATCACCGCGATGCGCTGCGACAGGAACACGCTCTCGAACACCGAGTGCGTGACAAAAACCGCGGTGAACCTGTCGCGCTGCCACAATTCCAGCAGGTCGTTGTTCAGCTTGAAGCGCGTGATCTCGTCGAGCGCCGCGAACGGCTCGTCCATCAGCAGGAGTTTGGGTCGCGTCACCATCGCGCGCGCGATCGACACGCGCATCTTCATGCCGCCCGACAGCTCACGCGGATAGGATTTCTCGAAGCCCGCGAGCCCGACGTCAGCCAGCGCCGCGGCCGCCCGCGCCTCGCGCTCGGCCCGCGCGACGCCAGCCAGCCGCAACGGCAGCACGACGTTGTCCAGCGCCGTCGCCCACGGCATCAGCGTGGGCTCCTGGAACACGAACGACAGGCCCTCATGGCCGCCGTCCCAGGTGATGGTGCCGGTGCTCGGCTCGGCCAGGCCCGCGATCAGGCGCAGCAAGGTGCTCTTGCCGCAACCCGACGGGCCCAGCAGCGACAGGAACTGCCGCTCCTCGACGTCGAGCGTGGCGCCGTCCAACGCGAGCGTGCCGTTGGCGAAGCGCTTGGAGACGTCCCGGCAGCTGACGATCGATCGCGGCATGCAGCAATCAGTATGGCTCTTTGAGGAAGCGGTCCACCAGCCGGTCGGCGCGGCTGCGGTCGGTGAAGGCGAGATGGCGCGCCAGATTGCGCGCCGACGAGGCGAGGTAGAAACGCTCGTACTGCTCGTTGCGGCTCGCCAGCGCCGAGCCCGCGAAATCCCACGCCAGGCGGAAGGTCCGGATACGCTCCTCCGCCGCCATGCCCTTGGCGCCCGGCAGGTAGCGGTCGATCAGGCGGCGCAGATCGGGATCGGCCATCTGTGCGGCAGAGGGCGTCGCAAAGACATTGTGCGAGCCGATCAGGCGCAGGATCTCGGCCACCCGCGGCATCCAGATCGGCAGAGTCGAGCGCAGCGCATGCAGCGGACCTGGCGCCAGCGTCCACAAGCCGCCCGGCCATTCGCGCGCCTCGGCTTCGGCGGCCACGATCGCGGTGCGCGTGAACTCGGCATAGCTCCAGATCTCGCCGATCAGCCGGTTGGTCTCGGGATCGGCGGCATTGATCGCCGCCGCCGTGCGCAACGCGAGCCCCCAGGCGAAGTCGAGCTTGACCGAGGCGCGGATCATCGTCTGCTGCTGCACGTTGGGCGGCCAGTTCGTGGCCATCACGCCGTTGTACGAGGCGAGATTGCAATCGATGAACAGCCGCTCGCGCGGCACCTCGACATCGTCGAAGATCACGAACGCGTCCTGCTCGTCGAAGCGGCTCGACAGCGGATGGTCGAAGCGGTTGGCACCCGCCGAGACGCTGTCACGGCACAGGAACTTGAGCCCCGGCGCTCCCATGGGAATGCAGAACGACAAAGCGTAATCGTCAGCGCCCTGGGGCAGCGGCGACGCCGGATAGACCGCGATCTCGTCGGCGAACGGCGCCAGGGTCGCCAGCACCCGCGCGCCGCGCACGACGATGCCGCACGCCGTCTCACCGACCTTGCGCAGCGCCTGTTCGTTGCCGACCTGTGGGGCGTCGCCCAGCGCCTTGTCGACGGTCGGCTGCACGATCGTGTGGGTGAGCGCGATGTCGCCGCGCCGCAGGAACTTCTGGTAGTCGACCAGCCGCGCGTAGCCCTCGCCGTTGCCGTGCGCGCCCCATTCGGCCGGGCTGGCGGCAAAGCCCGCGTAGGTCACGTTCATATAGTCGGGCGTGCGCCCCATCAGGCCGACGGAATATTCCGACACCTGGCGCAGCGCCTTGCCGCGACGGGCAAGATCCTCACGGCTTTTCGGCGCGAGATGGCTGACCGCGATCGGCTCGCCGGTCTCCGGATCGGGCGCGAGACAGACGTCGGCATGCGCGTGCTGAAGGTCGAAGACCTCGGCCAGCGCATGCGCGGCACCGGTCAGGGCCGGATGATCGACGACATCCTTCACGCGCTCGCCACCGACCCACACCTCGCGCGGGCCGCGAAGACCTTTCAGGAACTGCGCGCCCGTGCGTGCCGGCATGGCGCTACCTCGCGGCCATCAGATAGTCGAAGGCTGCCAGCGCATGCGTGCGCAGGACGTGGTGGAACTCCGCGATGCTGACCGCCTCGTCGATGCCACCCATGCCCGCGGGCGAGCAGCCGTAGACGAAGCACGGCACGCCGGCGCGGCGCCAGAAGCGGGTATCCGTGCCGCCCAGGCTCACGATCGGCTGTGGCGGGTAGCCCAGCGCGTCGGCGGCGTTGCGCGTGAGGTGCCCCACCATCTCGTGCGTCGGATCGGACCAGGTCGACTCGGGATTGCCGGCCAGCAGTTCCTCCACCGTCACGCCCTGGTGGCGGGCGACGATCGTCTGCACCTCTGCCCCGACGCCGGCGCGCGTGATCCCGACCGGCGGGCGGAAGTCGACGTCGAGCACGCATTCGGCCGGCAGCATGTTGATCTTCACGCCGCCCTGCACCGTGCCGA
>CAIMEE010000509.1 GCA_903839865.1 Enhydrobacter aerosaccus
GGCAGGGTGAAGACGCTGGACGAGCCGAACGAGACGGCCACTGTCACCAGCAGCGGCGTCATCAGGAAGACCACGGTAAAGATCGCCGCGATCCACATGATCGCCCGGCCGAGTTGCTCGGTGAGCGTCATGTGCTGCCGCCGAGTCGACGCGCCAGCCAAGTCGAGCCCACGACCACGCCGACGGCCATGGCGAGGAGGATCACCGCCGTCGTCGAGCCGAGCTGCTCGTTGCGCATGAACAGGAACGAGCGGCCGGTCAGCGTCGACAGCGTCTGGAAGCGATCGCCGATCAGCAGCGAAGGCACGACGTACATCGACACGCTCATGGAGAAGACGAAGGCCACTCCCGAGACGACCCCGGGCAGGGTGAGGGGCAGCATGATCTTCACGAAGCGATAGAGCGGTGCCGCACCCAGCGTGGCGCCCGCCTCGAGCAGACGCGGATCGATCAGCTTCACCACCGAGTAGATCGGCAGGATCATGAACGGCAGGAAGATGTTGGCCGCGCCCAGCACGAGACCGGGCTCGGTGAACAGCAGGCGCTGCGGCTCGTCCCAGATGCCGGTGGCGACCAGGAGCTGGGAGACCACGCCGTCACGGCGCAACACGATCTGCCACGCAAAGGCCTTGACGACGACACCGATCGACAGCGGCAGGATGATCGCGATCAGCATGGCGATCTGCAGCGCAGCACCGGCACGCGCGAGCGCGAAGGCGGCGGGATAGCCCACGATCAGGCAGGCCAGCGTCACCCAGAGCGCGATGCCCAGAGTGTTCCAGACGACGCGCCAGTTGAACGGATCGGCGAAGAAATCGATGTAGGGCTGCAGCGTGAGGCCGCCGGGTCCGATGAAGCTCTTCATCAGGAGCCACAACAGCGGCAACGCGTACAACACCAGCAGATAGACGATCGCGGGAACGGCGAGCCAGATGACCGGGTCACGCCACGCAGAAGGAGCGGCCGTCGCGATCTTCATGGGCGGGGGCTTCATGGCGCGGGATAGATCAGCGTGTCCGCGACGGCCCAGCCGAGCTTCATCTCGCTGCCCGGTGCCGGCAGACCATGCGGGAGGTCGGCGGTCTCGGCCATGAGCCGATCGCCGCCGGTCGTCTCGAAATGGAGCTGGACCTTCGCGCCCTGGAAGACGGCGTCCCGCAACGTGGCGGTGACGGCGAAATCGCCCGGTCTGTCGACGGCAATGCGCTCCGGCCGGACCGCCACCATCACCGGCGCGCCCGATACGAAGTTGCCCGGCGCCAGGAGACGGCCGAACGATGTCTCGACCGCGACGAGGCCGTCTTGCGTGCTGACGACGGTACCGGAGAGCCGAGAGGAGAGGCCCACGAAGTCGAGTGCGAACGCCGTTGCGGGCTTGCGATAGATCGCCTCCGGCGTGTCGAGCTGCTCGATTCCACCCTTGTTCATCACCGCGATGCGGTCGGACATGGTCAATGCCTCGTCCTGGTCGTGCGTGACGAAGACCGAGGTCGTGCCCAGTTCGCGCAGCAGGCGGCGCAGGTCGATCTGCATGCCCTCGCGCAGCTTGCGGTCGAGGGCGGAGAAGGGCTCGTCGAGCAGCAGGAGCTTGGGCCGCACCGCGAGCGCGCGGGCGACGGCGACGCGCTGTTGCTGGCCGCCCGAGAGGGCGCGCACCGAGCGGTCGGCGAAGTCGGAGAGATGCACCAGCTCGAGGAAGCGCTACACGGCCGTCGCGGTTTCGGCCGAACCGCGGCGGCGCGCCTTCAGGCCGAAGGCGACGTTCTCCGCCACGGTGAGATGCGGGAAGAGCGCATAGTTCTGGAACACGACGCCGACGTCGCGCTTGTGCGGCGGCAGCGAAGTGATGTCCTGGCCGTCGAGCTTCACCGTACCGCGATCGACGCCGAGCAGGCCGGCGACGATGCGGAGCAAAGTGGTCTTGCCGCAGCCGGAGGGGCCCAGCAGGGACACGAACTCGCCCTGTCCGACGCCGAGGTCGACGCCATCCAGCACGGTCGCGGCACCGAAGGACTTGGTGGCGCCGGAGACGTCGAGGAAGTTCATGGATCCCTCGCTAGGCTCGGGATGACATGGCCAGAGGCCATGTCACATCGCCATCTCGCGATCCCAGCGCTTGACCCATTCGCCGCGTTCCTTGGCGACGAAGGCCCAGTCGAGATTGTGCACCTTCACGTCGGCGGCGAGGCCGAGTGGCGCCTTGGCGGCGGCGTTCGACGGGAAGGCGAAGGTCTCGGGCTGCAGCTTGTCCTGCATCTCGGCGCCCAGCATCATGTCGATGAACTGCAGCGCCATCTCCTTGTTCGGACCGCCCTTGACCAGGCAGATGCCGGCGGGGCCGACGAAGATGCCTTCCTTCGGCGCCGCCATCTTCATGGGCGATTCCTTCTCCTTCGGAATCACGTTCGAGGAGAACATGCTGGGGATCGCCCAGGCTTCGCCCTGCTCGAGCAGGTTCAGCGCCTGCGGGATCTGCGTGTAGATCGTGAGCAGGTTGGGCTTCAGGGTCTTGATCTTCTTGAAGCCGGCATCGATCTCATACTGCGCCTTGTCGATCGGCTTGCCGCTCTCGAGGGCGGCCGCCATCACGAGGTTGGCCACGCCCTCGGTGTTCTGCAGCGAGGGGATCACGAGACGCCCCTTGAACTTCGCCTCATAGCAGTCGGCCCACGCCGGGAAGCCGGCCGGCAGCGACTTCGTATTGTAGGCGATGCCCTGCCAGGGCTGCAGGTAGTTGGCCCACATGCCGTCCATCTGCACCGTGCCCGGCCGCAGCTTGGCGAGGTTCGGCACCATGGCGGGAGTCATCTTCTCGAGCA
>CAIMEE010000510.1 GCA_903839865.1 Enhydrobacter aerosaccus
CCCCCGAGGCCACCCTGCGGAGCATCGAGACCGCGTTCCTGGCACTCTGCCGCGGGCTGAGCTTCGTCCAGGGTTTCGAGTGGGGCCGGAATTCCAGCCCCGAGCAGCTGGACCACGGGTTCACCCACTGTTTCATCGTGACCTTCGCCGGCCCCGGGGACCGGGATGCCTACCTGGTCCATCCTGACCATGTGGCCTTCTGCCGGCGCCACCTGGATCCCAATCTCAAGCAGGTGTGCGTGGTGGATTTCACGCCCGAACCGGAGCCAGGGACACCCTCCTGATCGCTTGCGACCTGCGGCGTAGCGCGCCGCAGGTCGCATTTTGTCGTCTATCCTCTTGTCAGTGAGTTGCTTTTGCCAAGCCAGTCCAACACCAAGTTAGTGTCGCACATCGATTGTCCCGGCGGCGGGCAGGTCTGGATCGAGGGCACGACGCTCTATGTCGGCCACATGCGTCCGACCAGCGGAACGACAATTATCGACGTCTCTGATCCGCGCAAGCCGAATACCCTCACCAAGATTGACGTCCGTGAAGGCTGGCATTCGCACAAGGTGCGTGTCTCCGGCGATATCATGATCGTCAACCAGGAGAAGTTCGGAAAATCCGGCCGCACCGACATCGGCGGCGGCATCGATATTTACGATGTCTCCAACCCGGCCACGCCGAAGCTGATTACCGAATGGCGCACGATCGGTGGTGGCGTACATCGCTTCGATTTCGACGGCCGCTACGCTTACATCTCGCCGACGGTCGAAGGGTATATCGGCAATATCGTGATGATCCTCGATCTCGCCGATCCGGCTAAACCGGTCGAGGTCGGCCGCTGGTGGATTCCCGGCCAATGGGAAGCTGGCGGTGAGGAATATCCGTGGGCCAATTGGACGTCGCCGCGCTGTCACCATCCGTTGCGCGTCGGCAACCGGCTTTATGTGAGCTATTGGCATCACGGCTTTTTTATTCTCGACATCGAGGACATGTCGAAGCCGAAGCTTGTTTCGCACGCCAATACCAGCCCAACCTTTCCGCACCCGACGCACACCTGCTTGGTGATGCCGAATCTGCTCAAGGGCCGGAAAGTCATGGTCGTAGCCGATGAAGACGTCGCCAAACTGCGGCCCTCAGCGCCGGCCTTCGCCTGGACCTACGACATCACCCAGGAATCGTCGCCGGTTCCGATTTCGACATTTCAGGTGCCAGGACTCGACAAGGATGGTAGCCCGCAGCCGCCGATGACCGGCTGTCACCAGCCGTCTGAGCGCTTTGCCGGCTCCATCGTGCCGTTCGCGTGGTTTGCGCAAGGCCTGCGGCTCGTCGATTACGCCGACCCGTTCGCGCCCAAGGAAGTCGGCCATTACGTCCCGGCCGCCGCGCCAGGCGCCGATCGGGCGTCGTCCAACGACGTCACCATCGACAACCGCGGCCTCATTTATCTCGTCGATCGCGTCAACGGCGTCGACATCATCGAAGCCTCCGCCGTCGGATAAAATAAAGAGAGCAGTCATGAGCGACGAAAAACGTAAAGACGTCTATCCGATCGGCAAGAAGAATCCGAACCTGCCGTTCCATCCGGCGGTACGCGCCGGCGATTTCATCTTCGTGTCCGGCCAGGTTGCCAAGGACGCCAACGGCAACATGATCGCCGGCACCATCGAACAGGAAACGGCCGGCACCATCGAGACGATCAAGCGCGTTCTGGCCGAAGAGGGCGTCACTCTCGCCGACGTCGTTCGCGTCACCACCTATCTCGAGGATACCCGCGACTTCGGCCGCTACAACAAAGTGTTCGCCGAGTATTTCAAGGATGCCGTCCTCGCCCGCACCACGGTCGAAGCGCGGGCGGTGATCAGCACCAAGATTGAAATGGACGCGATCGCCTACAAGCCGAAATGAGCGCCAAGACGATGAGTTTCAATGCCGCAAAATCCCTTGGGCCGAATCCGGTCGTCGCCGCGGTGACGATACCGGCCCAGCCAGCGCATATCGCGGCCACCAACGTCGCCGTGGATTTTATCGTGGCCGGACGCCGCCAGCGCGTCCTGCACGATGTCAATCTCGCGGTAACGAAAGGCAGTTTCGTCTCGCTGATCGGGCCGTCCGGTTGCGGCAAGAGCACGCTGCTCAAGGTGATGGCCGGAC
>CAIMEE010000511.1 GCA_903839865.1 Enhydrobacter aerosaccus
GATCGTGCAGACATGCGTAAACTTCCCCAGACTGTCGGGCTGAATGCAGAATTTTTTGACGGCGACGATGTAGGCCCGGCCGTTCATCTCGACGTTCACGTCAAAATCTTGCTGCCGGTTCTGACCGTCGAGCATCAGTTCCTCGTCCGCGCGATGAAATCGTGCCAGCACCGAGGGCGGGAACATCGACAATTCATGTTTGCCGAGCAAATCGGATGCCTCGACGCCCACTGCTCGGCAGGCGGCTTCATTCACAAACGTGTAGGGGCCGCCGATGCGCCGGATAAACACGCTCTCCGAAAGCGCATTCAAAAATTCCCGGATGGTCGTTTCGCTGCGCCGCAGCTGGTCTGCGACCTCAATCTCCTTCGTGCGGTCGCGGCAATTGCACACGATGCCGCCGCCGGGCAGGAGTGAAAGGGTGAGCCCCTCTGTGAACACCGATCCGCTCTTGTGGCGGGCCGGGATCGTCCCCGTCCAATATCCTTTCTGGAGTAGTTCGGGAAACACCTCGCGCTCGATGAAATCAATCTCCGCCTGGCGATAGAGCGTCCGCCAGGACCGCCCGATCAGCTCCGCCGGCGTCGAATAGCCAAACAGCTGGAGGTGCTCCTTGTTGAGGTAAACGTAGTTTCCGTCGTGGTCGGTTACGGCCAGACCCTCACGCGCGCGCTCCAGGGCCAGCCGAAAAGCGTCGGCCTTGAGCTCGGCCTCATCCAGCCGCCAGATCGGCGTGGCGCTGCCGACAAAAAACCGGCGGTCCCATTTTTCGACCAGGGTTACAGTCACCCGGATGGTTTGCTGACGCTCGTCGGGCCCGCCCAGATCGACGATCTTCTCCGCCTTGCCGTGCTCAAGCATTTCGTTTTGCAGGGACAGCAGATTCGCCTGGTCGAAGGCATTCAGCGTGGACAAAAACCGCCTGGGGTCGGCGAACAACTCTGGCGGCGGCTGCGAAGAAAATACCCCGATCGCACCATCCAGGTATAACAGTTCGCCGGTGTCGAAATCGCCCCCGAACACCACCACCCCGTCCGCGCACCGCGCTTCGCGCGTAAGCTCGCCGAGCTGATCCGCCGTAATGGCCTTCGCCAGAAACGTGCCCCCAACGGAATTCTTGCGCTTCGCCAGCATGGGAGACGGAGAGTTGATCAGCTGATTCATGGAGAATAATTCGGAGCGGATGGCGCCGCTTCAGGAGACTCGGCCACTTTCGCCGGCCGCGGTCGGCCGGTGTCGAAGCGCGCGCTTGCCGAGACAGTTATGCTGCATGACCGCTTCGCGATATTCAGGACGCGTCGCTACGCGGGGGCACGCCGAGAAGAGCGTGGTTACTTCGTCTAACATGATCGTGCGGCTGGTGTGAGTGCCTATCTCACCAGTGCGAAATCCGAAAGCCATTGCCGTCGGGGAAATGGCTTCAATGGGGGTCATCAGAAGCAAAGGGTCCATCTCGCCGGTAAACTAGCCGGCGAAGACAGCAAGGCGAGATCAAACCACATTCTCCGAGGTATCGTAAGTTCAATTCGTCTTTGGCCTTCGCCTTACTGCACGGCTTTGGCTGGCGGATTGGCGTCGTATCTAGCTTACGAGCGATCAGTTCCAATGCGCAGCCTAGAACTCGTTCCATGCTCTTCGGAATTGCCGGTGAAGGGGCTCTTTCGTGAGGTGGGCGGGGCTTGGTAGGTGTCGCCGGAGCTTCGCGCATCGTTCCCTGATGCTTTGCCACGGCACGCGCGGCCCCGAATGCCGCCGAGCCTATCTGGGGTCGAGTCCGGCCCCAGCCCCCGTTTAGCCGGCA
>CAIMEE010000512.1 GCA_903839865.1 Enhydrobacter aerosaccus
CAGGTCGTGACGCCAGCAGCTACTTCGCCATCGGCGACGCGCAGGTGATCCGCGACCGCGTCGCGGCCTACGTGGCGGTCGGCATCGAGAAGTTCATCCTGCGTCCCGTCGGCTCGGGCGACGAGGTGATCGTCCAGACCAAGCGGCTGATCGAAGAAGTCCTGCCGCACATCTAGGGAGAGAGATGCCATGAAACTGGGCGCGGCGATGTTTTTCACGGACTACTCGATGTCGCCTGGCGAGCTCGGCAAGGCGCTGGAAGAGCGCGGCTTCGACTCGGTGTGGTCGCCCGAACATTCGCATATTCCGCTCAGCCGCGAGTCGGCCTTCCCCAGCGGCGGCGAGCTGCCGAAGAAATACTACGACGCCATGGATCCGTTCGTGGCCCTGATGGCGGCGGCCGCGGTCACGAAGACGCTCATGGTCGGCACCGGCATTTGCCTGATCACCCAGCGCGACACGATCCAGACCGCCAAGCTGGTGGCCTCGATCGACCAGCTTTCGGGCGGCCGCTTCCTGTTCGGCATCGGCAACGGCTGGAACAAGGACGAGATGGCCAACCACGGCACCAAATTCGAGACCCGCCATAAGCTCGCCCGCGAGAAAGTCGAGGCGATGAAGGAGATCTGGAGAAAATCCAAGCCCGAGTATCACGGCGAGATGGTGAACTTCGATCCGATGATGACCTGGCCCAAGCCGATCCAGAAGCCGCATCCGCCGATCTGGGTCGGCGGCGCCTTCCCCTACGGCGCGCGGCGGGCGATCCGCTACGGCGACGGCTGGATGCCGCACCGCTCGCGGCCGCAATACGCCAATGTGCGCGACATGCTGCCGGAGTTCGCCAGGCTCACGGCCGAGGCCGGACGCGAGGTGCCTGTCACCATCTGGGGCGCAAAAGAAGACGAGGACATGCTGAAGGCCGACCGCGACGCGGGCGTCGTGCGCGTGATCGTGAGCCTCGATTCGGCGAAGTCGGACGTGATCCTGCCGCAGCTCGATCGCTGGGCAAAGCTCTTGCAGAAGGTGGCGTGAAATGAAGATGCAACTCGGCGTGAACCTCCCTTTCAGCGACATCGGCACCGGCCCCGTCGTCATGCGCGACTATGCGCAGGCAGCCGAGGGGTTGGGTTTCGACTTCCTCGTCTGTCCCGACCACGTGCTGAACGCCGATCCCGCCAAGGCTCCAGCCGGCTCGCGCGCGGGCGGTTACGCCTCGCCCTATCAGGACCCGTTCGTGCTCTTCGCCTATCTTTCGGGCCTGACGAAGAAGATCGGCTTCGCCTCGGGCGTCCTCATCCTCGCGCAACGGCAGGCGGCGCTGGTCGCCAAGCAGGTCGCCTGTCTCGATGAGCTGAGCGGCGGCCGCTTTCGCCTCGGCGTCGGCGTCGGCTGGAATACGATCGAATTCGAAGGCCTCGGCATGGATTTCCATACGCGCGGCAAGCGCTCGGAGGAGCAGGTCCAGTACATGCAGGCGCTGTGGGCCAATCCCTCGATCAATTTCAAGGGCAAGTACCACCAGCTCACCGACGGCGGCATCAATCCGCGGCCGAAGTCGGGCAAGGTGCCGGTGTGGTTCGGCGGCCATGCCGAACAGACCCTTGAGCGCGTGGCCAAGTACGGCGACGGCTTCATCCCCAACCGCTGGCCGCCGGGCGACGAGGCGCTCGCGGTTCTCGAGAAGTTACGCGGCCTGATCAAGGCCGCGGGCCGCGACCCGAAGGACGTCGGCCTCGACGTCTGGACGTCGGTCGGCAAGGGCAGCGAGGACGACTGGCGCAAGGAGATCGCCTTCTGGAAGAAGGCGGGCGTGACGCACATCACCGCCCATACGACGTTCTCGAGCGCGATCCACCAGCGCATCGCCGGCAAGACCTACGACGATCACCTGAAGGCCATCACGCGCTACACAGAGGCGGTGAAGGACCTGCTGTAGGGCAGGAATCCCAAAATCCTGGGACATCTAAAACGTTGGCCCGCTTGAGCGGAACGCAGTTTGTCCCAAAATCCGTCACCCCCTGATATCAATGATATCATTGATATCATTGATATCACGCTGCCCGCTTCTTAGACTTGAGGAGGCACTATGGCCTCCCTCCTGATTCGCCAAATCGACGACAATCTGAAGCGGCAGGTGCGGCTGCGCGCCGCCGAGAACGGCCGGTCGATGGAAGAAGAAGTGCGCCGGATCCTGCGCGCGGCGCTGGAGGTGCCGTCCCCGGAGGAAGAGGGCCGCCGCAAGCTGGAAGAGCTTGCCGCCAAGGAAATCGAGTCCCGGCGGCCGCGCGGTCAGTAAGGCCCCGGGCCGTCGAGGCGAAGCATCGTCAGGCTTTGACTTCCGAGCTCAGCCAATCGATCGCGGCCTGCACGCCACCCTTTCCGTGCGGGATGTCGAGCGCCGCCAGCCCCATCTCCACGACGCCCAGCGTGCCCAGCATCATTGGTGCGTTGACGTGGCCCATGTGGGCGATCCGGATCGCCTTGCCCGAAAGCTCGCCGATGCCGTGGCCCACGATGACGCCACACTGCTTGTCGCAATAGGCGCGCAGCGCCTCGGGATCGTGACCGTTGACCAGCACGCAGGTCACCGAGTCGGAACGCTCCTGCGGCTCGATGATGTTGAAGCCGATCGCCTGGCCTTCCGCCCACACGCCGACGGCCCGTCGCACTGCTTCCGCCAGCAGCCGGTGACGGCGGTGCACATTCGCGAGGCCCTCCTCGAACAGCAGGTCGAGCGCCTGGCGCAGGCCGAACAGCAGATGTTCGGGCGGCGTGCCGGCATATTTCTGATAGTGCTGCTCGCCTTCGCGATCGGTCCAGTCCCAGTAGGGCGTGCGCAGTCCCGCCTTCTTGTGCACCTCGCGCGCGCGGTCGTTGGCCACGACAAAGCCCAGTCCGGGCGGCGTCATCATGCCCTTCTGCGAACCCGACATCGCGACGTCCACGCCCCAGGCGTCCATTTCGAACGGCATGCAGCCGAGCGAGGCCACCGCATCGACCATCAGCAGCGCGTCGTGCCTGGCCGCCCGCATCGCCTTGCCGATCGCTGCGATGTCGTTCACCACGCCCGACGCGGTGTCGATCTGGGCCACGAGCACGGCCTTGATGGTACCGTCCTTGTCGGCCCTGAGGCGCGCCTCGACCTCGTCAGGGCGAACGGCGCGGCGCATGCTGCCTTTCAGTACCTCGACGTCCACGCCCATGCGGCGGGCGTTTTCGCCCCAGCCGATCGCGAAGCGGCCGCTCTCCAGCACCAGGATCTTGTCGCCCTTGCTGAGCACGTTGGTCAGTGTGGCCTCCCAGGCGCCATGACCGTTGGCGATGTAGATGTAGGCCCGACCCTTCGTGCTGAAGACGCGCGCGACGTCGCGCAACAGGCCGTCCGTCAGCGCCAGCAGCGGGCCGGAATAGATATCCATCGCCGGGCGATGCATCGCACGCAGCACCTCGTCAGGCACCGTGGTCGGCCCCGGTATCGCCAGAAACTCACGTCCCGCACGCACGCTCATCTGCCATTGCCTCCGCTTTTGTCCCTTTCATCGTACCATTGGAAAGGAACACAGGCACGCAAGGCGAGTCTGCTTTCGTCGCTAGCCCACTTGGTCGGTCCACACCTTGAAGCTGACCAGCGTGTTGGGCCCGAACGTATAGGCGATCGGCACGTCGGCGGCGTCGCGGCCGCGGCCGATCAGGATGCGGCCGATGCGCGGCACGTGATTGCGCGCGTCGAACGTGTACCACTGGCCGCCGAGATAGGCCTCGAACCAGCCGGCGAAATCCATCGGCGCGTCGACCGGCGGGATGCCGATGTCGCCGAGATAGCCCGTGCAGTAGCGCGCGGGAATGTTCAGGCAGCGGCAGAAGGTGATCGCGAGATGGGCGTAGTCGCGGCACACGCCCGTCTTCTCGGTGAAGGCGTCCCACGCCGTCTTGGTCGGACGCGCATACTCGTAGCCGAAGGTGATATGGGCATGCACGAAGTCGATGACGGCCTGCACCCGCGCCCAGCCAGGCGCAACGTTGCCGAACAGCTGCCACGCCGCCTCGGTCAGCCGGTCGGTCTCGCAGTAGCGGCTGCCCAGCAGGAACGAGAGCGTCTCGGCCGGGAGATGCTCGACGGCGTGCTGCTGGACCCACGGAGCGACGGCATCGAGGAGGCCCGAATCCCGCACGACGCCATTCGCGGAAACGCTTACCCGGCCCGCGGGTGCCAGCATGCGGCTGCACAGATTGCCGAAACTGTCGTGATAGGCGGTGATCGGGACGCGGGGACTGACCGTCGGATAATCCGGCGTGAGGACGTCGGCAGTGCGCGAGAAATGCGTGCCGAGCACCATGATCACCGGGGTCGGCTGCGGGAAGTCATAAACGAGTTCGTAGCCGACCTGAATTTTGATCAAGACAGTCCTCTGTTCGTTACGCGCTCCCCGACGTCACGCTGACATGGACGTCCATGCCGAGCGGATCGCACGAACCACCGATGAAGGTGCCGTGCAGGGGAAGTGCATCGTTCGGATCGTGCACGACGGCAACGGTCACCAAGGCGGCCTTGCCGACGCTGCCACAGGTCGGATCGACATCGACCCAGCCCGCTCCCGGCAGATAGACCTGCGCCCAGGCATGGGTCGCGCCGTGCGGTCCTTCTTCCGAGGCTGAGGAAACGGTATTTTCCGCGTCGGGTTCCACGGGCTTTTCCGGGGAGCTCGCGAGATAGCCCGAAGCGAAGCGCGCCGCGAAACCCAGGGTGCGCGCCGCTTCGATCATCAGTAGCGCGAAATCGCGGCAGGTGCCGTGGCCCAGGCGCAGCGTTTCCAGCGGCGGCTGGATGCCCCGGGCTTCGCGGCGGCGATAGAGGAAGCCTTGCCGGACGCCGCGCGACAGGCGGCCGAGCAGGTCGAGCGTGTCGATCGGGCCGTCCGTCGGAAGGAACTGTGCGGCCCAGCCGCGGATCTCGTTGTCCGGATCGGGATGACGGCGCTGCAGGCACTCGGCGAGGTCGGCCGCGTCGATCCCGGTGTAGTCGACGGGAAAGGTCCGCGCGCGTTCATCGAGTCCGATCGCCGGAGTTTCCCCCGGCAGGTGCTCCAGGCTCACGATGCTTTCGAAGCTGAGCTCGCTCGCCTGTCCAGTGAACTCCGCGATCGCCACGTGATTGCCGAAACTGTCTTCGACAAACCGAAGACTGCTGGGCTCCGGTTTGATGCCGAGGCGCATCTCGATGATCTTCTGGTCATGCTGCTCGCGCGGCCGAAGCATCAGGCGATGCTCGCCGAACGAGACCGGCTGTCGATAGCGGTAGGTCGTGACGTGCCGAATGGTCAGTGACGTCATGACATCTCCTGACGTCCATCAAGCACGTTTCAGGCCATAGAGATATCGCCTTCGGGGCCTGCCAATTGGTCAATCGGGAACAGATCGGCCCGGCGCCTACTCGATCACGTCGTCGGCAAGGGCCAGCACGTTGGGCGGAAATGTCAGCCCGATCGTCTGGGCGGTCTTCAGGTTGATCGTCAGATCGAACTTGGTCGGCTGCTCGGCGGGCAAATCCTGCGGTCTGGCGCCCGCCAGGATCCGCTTCACGAAGTAGGCCGAGCGGCGGATCAGGGAGTCGAGCGAGGGACCGTAGCTCAGCAATCCGCCAGCGTCGGTCAGTTCCCGGGTCACTCCCAGCAAGGCAAGGCGGCGGTCGCTGCACAATTGGGCGGTATGACCGCCGATCTGGACCAGCATGGCATCGAGCGCCACGATCACCGCGTCGGCCCTGGCCGCGGACGACGCGGCAATGGCGCCGTCGATCGCCTCCGGCGAGGCCACCTCGATGGCCACGGCCTCGATGCCGACCGTGGCGGCGGCGGCGCGAATGCTCTCGAAGATCGGCCGGTTGGTCGGGTTGCCCGGATTGACCAGCACCGCCACCCGCCGCACGGCCGGCAGGGCGGAATGCATCATGTCGACGAGCTTGGGCACCACCTGGTCGCCCATGGTGGCCACTCCGGTCGTATTGCCGCCCGGGCGGGCGAGGCTGTCGATCAGTCCGGCACCCACCGGATCGTTGGTCGCCATGAAGACGATCGGGATCGTCTTCGTTCCCTGCTGCGCTGCCCGCACGCAGGCGATCGTCTGGACCAACAGAACTGCCGGGTTCCGCGTGAGCGCCTGCTGCACCAGCGCGGGAAACCGCTGATAGTCGCCGTCGGCGTAAAAGACGTCGAAGGCATAGTCCTTCTCGGTCAGCCCGTTTTCCTTCAGGCCCGCCCGCATCGAGGCGAGGCGGGCGACGGCGGCCGGCGCGGTGCCGGATTCGATCCAGGCGAGTCGGGCCGGGCTTTGCGCCTCGGCGCGCGCTGCGAGCACGACGCCGACGGCGGCGAGAAGGCCGCGACGCCTCAAGCGATAACCGTCTTGGCGAACCACTCCACCTGGTCCTCGTACTCCGACATCGTGTCGGCCGGGATCATCAGGGCGCAGGCATGGTCGACGCCGATCTTCCGCAGGCCCTCGACCTTCTCCCTGATCAGGTCGGGCGAGCCGATGAGGTTCGCGACCATCTGCTTGGACAGGTCGCGGCCGGTATAGGCCAGCGACTTGCGGTGGTGCACGAGACCCGATGCCATGTAGCGCTTCTCGGCTTCCTCGGTGGTCTTGGCGATGGTGATGGAGAACTGCGGCGCGATCTCGATCTCCGCGGGGTCGCGGCCCAGCTCATGGGCGCGGTTCTTCAGGATCTTGATCCACTCCTCCAGCTCGGGCCACGGCCGCCAGCCCGGCAGCCAGCCGGTCGCATGGCGCGCGGTGCGCTCGATGGTCGGCTTGTTGTGCCCGCCCAGCCACAGCGCGAAAGGATCGCGCTTGGGCTTGGGATACATCTCGATGTCCTTCACGGCGTAGTATTTTCCCTCGTGCGTGACGCGGCGCTCGGCGAACAGCCGCTTCATCAGCGCGAGGCCCTCGTCCATCATCTCGCCGCGCTGCGCGGTCGCGGCGATGCGCGGCGCCCAGGCCGCGAACTCCTCGCGGTAGGCGCCGATGCCCAAGGCGAGAATCAGCCGGCCGCCCGAGAGCTGGTCGATGGTGGCGGCGGTCTTGGCCAGCCAGAACGGATCGCGCATCGGCTGCACGGCGAGCGCGGTTCCCACTTCCAGCGTCGTCGTGGCGGCGGCGCAGAACGACAGCACCGTCAGCAGCTCGTAGAAATTGGGCGGCGAGTCGGGATAGAGCTCGCGCACATAGTTCTGGCTCTGGATGTGGTCATTGCCCCACACCGAGTGGTAGCCGAGCTTCTCCGCGAGCTTGGCCATGCGCACGAAGTCGGACGGATCGACGAAGGGCACGGGATACATGACGCCTTCGAAGCCGGTGGGGAGCGAGATGCTGAACTTCATTTATTGACCGCCTCCAATGCGGCCGCGATGGATGTGGCGTCGTCGAGGCCGCCCAGCACGATCTCGTCGACGCCGATGGCACGATATTCCTCGAGCTTGTCGCGCACCTGGCTCGCAGTGCCGCAGGCGGTGTGGCGGCGCACGACGTCGTCGCTGACGAGCCGGTCGACCTCGCTCCAGTCTTCCGCGGCATAGGCCACGGCCAGCGCCTGCTGGTCGAGATGGGTGCCCCCCAGCCGCACGTTCTCGGCATGGTGCGCGCCGCGCAGCACGAAGCCGATCGGCCGGCGGATCGAATCGAGGGAGCCGAGCTTGGTATAGACGAGGCAGGATTTGCGCCCTGCGCCTACCTGATCGAGGCAGGCCTTCACGAAGGGCGGCGAGGTCGCGGCCGAGATCAGCACGCCATCGCTCTCGCGGCCCGCAAGCTTCAGCATCGCAGGCCGCGACGCGGCGACGGTGATCGGGATGCGCGCGCCGCCATTCACCAGGCGCCGACCCGCAACCTTGAACATCTGGCCGTCGAAGCCCGCCATCTCGCCGGCGAACAGCTGGCGGCAGATCTTGATCGCTTCGCCGATGGCAACCAGCGGTTTGGGCGAATCGATACCCGCCGCCTTGAGATCGGCCGGCGCGCCCGCGCCCAGGCAGAGGATGACGCGGCCGGGATACTTTTCTTCCAGGCTGGCCGCCGCCATCGCGATATAGACGGGATGAATCGAATAGGGGCTCATCGCCATCAGGGCGATCTTGATCTTCTGCGTGGTCGCGAGCGCCAACGCCGCCGTCGTGACCGGATCGCGCAGGAAGAGATGGCAGGCGATCCAAAGCGTCGTGGCACCGCCGTCTTCCGCCGCGCGCGCCTGCGCCTCGATCTCCGAGAGCGGCGCGCGGCCGTCGAGGGAGACTCCCAGATCGTTCATGGCACAAATCCGTAGGCGTTCTTGAGGCCCGCCAGCAGTTCCGGCAGGCCGCCGGTGACCAGCGGCGGCTCGGGCAGGGACTGCTCGATGGGTCCTGGATCCTTGAGGCCGGCCGCCGTCAGCAGCGCGACGCAGCGGTCGTTAGGCTTGATCGTGCCATCTGCGCGCAGCCGCTCGATCGCAGCAAAGGGTGCGGCCGACGAGGCCTCGGGCCAGATGCCTTCCTTGGCGGCGAGCGTGACGACCCAACGCCGCAGATCGTCGTCTTCGATCGTGACGGCGAGACCTTTGGAGCGCCGCAGCGTCTCCAGTCCCTGCACGGTGGCCTGTGCGGCGCCGATCGACGTCGCGATCGAGGGCGCGTTGCGCTCGACCACCGGCGGCGCCACATCGCCGCTCGCCATGCCCTGGGTCAGCGACCCCGAGACCTCGGCCGCCACGAAGCGCGGCACGCGATCGATCCAGCCCAGCGCCTTCAGGTCCTCGAAGCCCTTCCACATGCCGTAGAGCGCATCGCCGTAGCACACCGGCAGCACGCACCAGTCGGGCGGCTGCCAGTCGAAGGCTTCGGCCACTTCGTAGGCGATCGTCTTGTAGCCTTCCATGCCGTACGGGTTGCTGCCGACCACGGGCCCGAAGAAGGGCGAGGTCGGATACCAGCCGAACTCCTTCACGCCCAGCGACTGCAGCCGCCAGCGGTCGGCCTTGTCGTTCACCTTCACGACCATCGCGCCATAGGCGCGCATCTGCAGGACGAGCGGCCCGGCCGAGCCCACGAAGGTGAAGACCACGCACGGGATCCCGGCCTTTGCGGCATAGGCCGCGGCGGCCGCGCCCGCGTTGCCGGACGAACTCGAGGCGATGACCTTGGCGCCGAACTTCCTGGCCATGGTGAGCGCGCCCGAGCCCAGCCGGTCCTTGAACGACCAGGTGGGATTGCGCGACTCGTCCTTGATCCAGACGTCGCCCAGCCCCAGCGCGGGCGCCGGCAGCAGCGGCGTGTTGCCCTCACCCAGGGTGACGGCATCGGCGCCCGACGCATGCAGGAAGGCGTCCCAGCGCCACATCGAGCCGCGGTCGCGCCTGATGTCGTCTTTTGACGCACCCACGCCGGGTGTACCGCTATAGGCAACAGTGAGGTTCGCGGGAGCGCCTTTGGCGCGACAGGCGGGACAATCCTGAGCGTAGGAATCGACGGGAAAAGCTGCGCTGCAACGAACGCAGACCAGCGCACTGGGAGTAGGCATTGGCCCCACGTTACCACTAGAGTGGCGGCGCATGTCCACGCTCCTGATCACCCATCCCGCCTGCCTCGGCCACGAGCCCGGCGAGCATCATCCCGAAAGCCCGCAACGCCTGCGTGCGATCCTGGAAGCCCTTGATGGCCAGGCCTTCGCCGCCCTGAAGCGGCAGGCCGCGCCCGTGGCCACGGCCCAGGAGCTGACGCTCGTGCATCCGCCCGAGTATGTCGAGGCGATCCTGAACATCCGGCCGGAAGGCGACGAACTCGCGATGATCGACGGCGACACGTTGATGAGCGCGGGCAGCGCCGAGGCGGCGCTGCGTGCGGCCGGCGCCGTCGTGGCTGCCGTCGACGCCGTCGTCACCGGCCAGGTCGACAACGCCTTCGCCGCGGTTCGGCCGCCCGGCCATCACGCGACGCCGACAGTCCCCGGCGGCTTCTGCCTGTTCAGTAACGTCGCGATCGGCGCGCGCCACGCGCAGATCAAGCACGGCATCGGCAAGGTCGCGATCCTCGATTTCGACGTCCATCACGGCCAGGGCACGCAGGCCACGGTCGAGATCGATCCGTCCCTGTTCTACGGCTCGACGCACCAGTCGCCCTTCTATCCCGGCACCGGCTCGCCGCGCGAACGCGGCATCGAGGACAACGTGGTCAACGTGCCGCTCGCGGCCAACAGCGGCAGCGCCGAGTTCCGCGCCGCCTGGGCCGACCGCATCCTGCCCCAGCTCGACCGCTTCGCACCGGACCTGGTGATCGTGTCGGCCGGCTTCGACGCGCACCTGCGCGATCCGCTGGCCCAGCTCCGGGTGACAACGGAGGACTTCGCCTGGATCACCGGCGAATTGATGACCATCGCGCGGCGCCACGCGAAAGGCCGTCTGGTCTCGGCGCTGGAAGGCGGCTACGACCTCGAGGCGCTGGCCGATTCAGCCGCTGCTCATGTTCGCGTGCTGATGGGAAATTAACCCCGACACAAAACTGGAATAGTTGGCAGCGAAGTTGCGTAGTCTCGTCGGCGTGCTACGGAAGAAATAATGAAGCTGCATCGATTTTGGGGACTTTGCGCCAGCACGGCCGCGCTGGCGGCCGCCCTGCCGGCATCGGCGGATCCGGTACAGCCCGGATCGGCCTTCTATGTCGGCGGCAATGTCGGTTACGGCTTCGGCAACGCGACCGCGACGTTGAGCGATCCCGGCGGCACGGCGGACGGCACGAACCAGACCGGCACGTTGTTCGGCGGCGTGCAGGCAGGATACGAGCACTATTTTCCGAATCGTCTCCTGCTGGGCTTCGAGCTCGATGCGTCGTTCACGGGCTACATGGATTTCTCGCAGGTCATGTCCTATCGCGCGACGAGTGCGGGCGGCGCCAACGAGCAGCTCGAATATCTCGCAACGGCACGCGGTCGCCTGGGGTACGGAATGGGCAGCTGGACGCCCTTCCTGACTGGCGGATTCGCCTGGGCCAGCACGCGGCTGTCGCGCACCGATTTCACCACCGGCTTCGAGGATGCGACGGCGGGCCGACTGCGCGCCGGCTACGTCGCGGGTGCCGGCATCGATTATGCGCTCGACAAGAGCTGGTCGGCGCGCTTCGAGTATCTCTACACAAACCTCGGCGCGACCAGCTACACGTTCGGCTCGGGGGCCCGTTACGATTCGCAATACGATCTGCACCGCTTCAGGGTGGGTCTCAATTACCGCTTCGGCCAGGGTGGCGAAGAGAAGAGCGAGCAGGCCGACGACACCGGCCCCGGAAGCTTCGAGGTGCATGGCCAGTCGACCTTTATCTTCCAGGGCTATCCCGCCTTCAGCGCGCCCTACGACGGGCCCAACAGCCTGCCGGCGGCCGGACAGTCGCGCGAGACCTGGACGACGTCGCTCTTCCTCGGCGTGCGCTTGTGGCGGGGCGGCGAAATCTACTTCAATCCCGAGCTGGTGCAGGGCTTCGGCATCGCCAATACCGTGGGCGCGGGAGGCTATCCCAACGGCGAGGCGCAGAAATCGAACTTCCCCTACCCGCGCTTCAATCCCTCGCGCTTCTTCCTGCGCCAGGAATTCGGCCTGGGTGGCGAGACCGAGAAGGTCGAGGGCGAGTATGGCCAGCTCTCGGGCACCAAGGACGTCTCGCGCATCACCGTGCAGGTCGGCAAATACGCCGTGCACGACCTTTTCGACACCAACGACTACGCCCAGGACTCGCGGATCGACTTCATGAACTGGTCGATCTGGGCATCGGCCGCCTTCGATTATGCCGCCGACCGCGTGGGCCTCACCTACGGCGCAACCGCCGAACTCAATCAGGCCGACTGGGCCGTGCGCGCGGGCTACTTCCTGGTGCCCACCGTGTCGAACGGCAACATCGTGGACTGGAACCTGTTCAATCGCGGCGAATACGTGACCGAGCTCGAATTGCGTTTCAAGCCTTTCGGCAAGCCGGGCCAGCTCAAGGGTGGCCTCTTCCTCAACAGCGGCTTCTCCGGGTCCTACAACGATGCCGTGATCCTGGCCGCCGCCAACGGCATCGACGCCAACAGCGCATTGGCCCAGACTCGGCAGACGCGCAGCAAATACGGCTACTATCTCAACCTCCAGCAGGAGATCACCGACGACATCGGCGTGTTCGGCCGCTGGAGCTGGAACGACGGTCACACCGAGATCATGAACTTCACCGACATCGATGCGAGCCTGGTGCTCGGAACCTCGATCAAGGGAACGGCCTGGAGCCGGCCGGACGATAAGGTCGGCGTCGCCGGCGCCCTCAACATGCTGTCGTCCGATCACATCGCCTTCCTCGCGGCAGGCGGCACCGGTCCGCTGGTCGGCGACGGTCAGCTGCCGCACTACACGCCTGAAAAGATCATCGAGGTCTACTACGCCGCCCAACTGTTCAAGGGCTTCGTCGCCACCGCGGACTATCAGCTCCTGATCGCCCCTGCCTACAACGCCGACCGCGGCCCAGCGCACGTCTTCAGCGGCCGCCTGCGCGCCAGTTTCTAGGCGCCGCAGCGTTATCCCGGGCCGCAAAAGCCAAGCGTCACTGAACTGCAACGCCGCGGTCATGGGCACTGCCTAGCGTGATCACTCCCTGTGAAGGAGTGTTCCATGCAACTGCGCCGCCGCCATCTGATCGCCGCCTCGGGCGTTTCCGCCGCCAGTCTCGTCCTGCCCCGCATCGCGCTCGGCCAGGTCGATCGCCGGCCGAACGTCACTATCGCCGTGCAGCAGATCGCCAACAGCGCCTCGCTGGAGCCGCTGCGCGAGCAGTCCAATGTCGGCACGCGCACCTTCTCCTTCATCTTCGAGACGCTGATCATGCAGAACCTGCTGGGCCAGCTCGAGGCCAAGCCGGGCCTGGCGGAAAGCTGGAAGCGCATCGACGAGCGCACCGTGGAGATGGCGCTGCGCAAGGGCGTGAAGTTCCACAATGGCGACGACATGACCGCCGACGACGTGGTCTTCACCTTCGGCCGCGAGCACATGTTCGGGCCCGACTACGATATCTCGACCAACAAGACCCTGTTCACCTCGGTGCTGGTGCGCGACTCGGCCGACGGCAAAAAACTGCCGCCGGAAGTGCCGGCCGTCGCCAAGCGGCTCTTCCCCGCCCTCGAGAAAGTCGAGGCGATCGACAAGTACACCGTGCGCTTCGTCAACCGCACGCCCGACGTCACCCTGGAAGGCCGCCTGGGATCGCTGGGCAGCAACATCGTCTCGCGCCGCGCCTTCGACGAGGCCAAAACCTGGCTCGACTGGTCGCGTGCGCCCGTCGGCACCGGCCCCTACAAGGTCCGTGAATTCCTGGTCGACCAGTCGCTGACGCTCGATGCCCACGAGGACTACTGGGGCGGCCAGCCGCCGCTCAAGAGCATCAAGATCGTGGTCGTGCCGGAAGTGGCATCGCGCATCAACGGCCTGCTGACCGGCCAGTTCGACTTCGCCTGCGACATGCCGCCGGACCAGATTCCCGGCATCGAGAAGAACGCGAAGTTCGAGGTGCTGGGCAGCACCATCGTCAACCATCGCCTCACGGTGTTCGACAAGCACCATCCCCAGCTCGTCGACCCGCGCATCCGCCAGGCCTTCACGCATTCGATCGACCGACAGGCCATCGTCGAGAGCCTGTGGTCGGACCGCACCAAGGTGCCGGCGGGCCTGCAGTGGGAATTCTACGGCCCCATGTTCGTCGCCGACTGGAAGGTGCCGGAGTTCGACTTGACCAAGGCCAAGGCGCTGCTGAAGGAGGCCAACTACAAAGGCGATCCGATCCCGTACCGCCTGCTCAGCAACTACTACACCAACCAGGTCTCGACCGCGCAGGTGCTGGTCGAGATGTGGCGTCAGGCCGGCCTCAACGTGCAGATCGAGATGAAGGAGAACTGGCAGCAGATCTTCGACACCAACACCCAGCGCGCCGTGCGCGACTGGTCGAACAGCGCGGGCTTCAACGACCCGATCTCCTCCATCGTCGCCCAGCACGGTCCGCAGGGACAGCAGCAGCAGGTCGGCGAATGGACAAATGCCGAGATGAACAAGCTCTCCGACGCGCTCGAGATCGAGACCGACATGACCAGGCGCAAGGCGATGTTCCGGCGCATGCTCGAGATCTGCGAGCGCGAAGACCCCGCCTACACCGTGCTGCACCAGAACGCGACCTTCACGGCCAAGCGCAAGGACATCCGCTGGAAGGCGTCGCCCACCTTCGCGATGGAATTCCGCTCGACCAATTTCGCGACGAACTGAGGAAACTACTCGACGCCGAGATAGATGCGCTGGACGTCGGCGTTGCCGGCCATGGTCTTGGCCGGCCCTTCGAGCACCGTGCGGCCGACCTGCAGCACATAGGCATGATCGGCGGCCTCGAGGGCGAGGTCGACCGACTGCTCGGCCAGCAGGATGGTCTGGCCTTCCTTGTGAAGGGCCGCGAAGCAGTCGTACATCGTGTCGACGATCGCGGGTGCCAGGCCAAGGCTCGGTTCGTCGAGCAGCAGAAGCTGCGGCGCGCTCATCAGGGCGCGGCCCACTGCCAGCATCTGGCGCTCGCCGCCCGACATGGTGCCGGCCCGCTGGGCGCGGCGCTCGGCCAGACGCGGGAACACCGTATAGACGTGATCGAGCAGCCGCGGAATCTGCTTGCGATCGGCAAGCGGCGTCGCGCCCAACAGCAAATTGTTCTCGACGCTCTGCTGGGCAAACAGCCGCCAGCCTTCGGGCGAGAGCGCCAGGCCCTTGCGCACGATGGCGTAGGCCGGCAGGCCCGCGAGGTTCTCGCCGGCGAAGGTCACCGTCCCGCCTGACACGCGGGCGATGCCGGCAATGGCGTTCAAGGTCGTTGTCTTGCCCGCCCCGTTGGAGCCCAGCAGCGCCACGACCGAGCCCTTGGGCACTTCGAGCGACACGTCTGCCACGCCGATCAGGTCGCCGTAGCGGACCTCGAGATGTTCGATCTTCAGCAACGGCTGGCTCACGTGCCCTCCGCATGCTTGACGTGCCGGCGGCCGAGATAGGCCTCGATCACCTTGGGATTGCTTGTGACTTCGCGCGGGGTGCCGCGGGCGATCTCGCGCCCCTGGTGAAACACCACGACCCGGCTGGTGAGCGATGTGATCACTTCCATGATGTGCTCGACGATCACGATCGTGATGCCGTCGCCATGGATTCGGCGTACCAGCTCGATTGCCTCGCGGACCTCGGTCGGCGTCAAGCCGGCCATCGCCTCGTCGAGCAGCATCACCTTGGGCTCCGACGCGAGCGCGCGGGCGATCTCGAGCCGCTTGCGGCCGGGCGTGCCGAGGCTGCGCGCCGGCGCGTCGGCCAGCCGGCCCAGTCCCACCCGGTCGAGCACGGCCCGCGCCTTCACGCTGGCTTCGCGGGCGTTGGGATAGCGCAGCAGCGCGCCGATCGTGACGTTGTCGAGCACCGACATCGATTCGAACGTCAGCGGCACCTGGAAGCTGCGCGCGAGGCCCAGCCGCGCCCGCTCCTCGGGGGCTGCAGTGGTGACGTCGACGCCCGCGAAATGCACCGTGCCCGACGTCGGCTGCGTGTCGCCGGTCAGGCAATTGAAGAAGGTCGACTTGCCCGCGCCATTGGGCCCGATCAGGCCCAGCATGTCGCCTTCCGCGACCGAGACCGAGGCATCGTCGACGGCCTTGAAGGCGCCGTACGCCTTGGTGATGCCGCGCGCCTCAATCAGCATGGCCGCTCGCAGGATCGGAGGATTTCACTGGCACAGGCTTGCGCTCGAACAGCGACAGCAGGCCGCTCGGCAGGAAGCGCGCGATGATCACGATGATCGCGCCGTACACGACGTAGGTGATGCCGGCGCCCTGGCCGCCGAGATAGGAATTCGACAGTTCCTCGAGCGGCACCAGGATCAACGCGCCGACCAGCGGTCCGAACAACTGGCCCGCGCCGCCGAGTGCGGCCATCACGACCATCTTCACCGAGAGCAGGATACCGAAGCCCGACTCGGGGTCGATGAAGCCGAACATGCAGAGGTAGAGCGAGCCCGCGACCGACGCGAAGCCGGCGCTCAGCATGTACGCATAGAGCTTGTAGCGGCCGGCCGAGACGCCGAGCGAGCGCGCGGCGCGTTCGCTGTCCTTGATGGCGCGCAGGTAAAAGCCCATGCGGCCGCGCTCGATCCACCAGGTGGCGCCCAGGACCACGCCCAGCACGACGAGGAAGATGTAGTAGTACGGCATCGCGCTCAGGAACGAGAGATCGAGCGCCGTGCGCGGCATCGGCGGCCCACCCAGCCCCTGCGCGCCTCCGAGAAAGTCCGAGGTCGAGACCATCACGCGAACGAGTTCGCCGACGGCGATGGTCGCCATGCTGAAGTAGTGGCCGGAGAGACGCAGCGTCGGCACGCCGATCAGGGCCGCGAGGCCGACGCTCACCGCCACGCCGAGCGGCGCGCCAACGATCGGCGGCAATCCGACATACACGAACGCCACCACGGACGAATAGGCGCCGATGCCGAAGAACACCGCATGGCCGACCGAGACCTGGCCAGCGTATCCGCCCACGATGTTCCAGGCCGAAGCGCCGATGGCGGCCAGCAGCACGAGCGCGCCCATGCGCTGGTAGACGGCCGACTCCATTGTGAGCAGGGGATAGACCAGGGCCAGCGCTAGCAGCGCCAGCGGAACGATACGGCGCGCGCTCATGTCTTGCCCATCAGGCCCTGCGGCCGGAACCACAGCACCAGCACGAACAGCGCGTACACGATCACTTCCTTGTAGATCGGCCCGATCAGATAGGCCGACAGCGATTCGACCACACCGATTAGCAGGCCGGCGACCAGCGCGCCGGTCACGCTGCCGAAGCCGCCGAAGGACACGGTCACGAAGGCCACGATCGCCAGCGACTCTCCCGCCGTCGGCGAGATCGGCAGGAAGAGCGCCATCAGCGCGCCCGCGATCCCGGTCGCCGCCCCCGCCATGGCCCACGCGAGGGCCTGCATGCGCTGCGGCCGGATGCCCATGAGCTGTGCCGCCGTCGCATCCTCGGAGACAGCGAGCATGCGGCTGCCGACCGCCGTGCGCGTCAGGATGAGGTGCAGCGCCAGGGTGACGCCGAGGCCCACGACGGCCGCCAGCACGCGCGAGCCCTCGAAGCGGATGCCCCACAGCACGAACGAGTGGCCCACCAGATTGTCGGGCAGGCTCTTGAAGTTGGCGCCGAAGACGTAGAGCGCGCCGTAGCGCAGGAACAGCGCCAGACCGAACGTGCCCAGGATCTGGGCCAGCATCGGTCCCTTCATGATGTGACGGACCAGGAAGAAGTAGCTGATCACGCCCAGGGTCGCGATCAGGATGGCGGCCATCGGCACCGACGCCCACGGCCCACCTCCCAGCGCCGTCCAGACCACGACGCCCGTGTACATGCCCAGCATGACGAAGTCGCCGTGAGCGAAGTTCACGACGTTCATCATGCCCCAGATCAGGGTGAGCCCCGACGAGAAGAGCGCGTACACCGCGCCCAGAAGCAGGCCGCCAATCACGACCTGCACCAGGGTCATCGACATCCGGCGAAGCCTCTCGCCGAAAGCACCAAGCCTGCCCGCACTACCAACCCTTGTAGGGCAGGACGAGCGGATCGGTGGCGCGCGCCTTCGGCCAGACGGCGACGTAGTTGCTGCTCTTGAGCTGCGTCACCAGGGTCGAGGCCAGGATGTTCTGGCCCTTGTCGTCGAACTTCACGCCGTCATAGCCCGCGATGAGCTGGTCCGGCTTGATGTCGGTGGCCTTGAGCGCCGCCTGCACCTTGGCCGGCTCCACGGAGCCTGCGCGGTTGATCGCATCGGCCACGACGAAGAAGCCCTGCAGCACACGCGCCGACACGTCGTCGAGGCCGTCGCCGCCGGTCTTCTTCTTGTAGAGGGCGTCCATCATCGCGGCCACGCTGCCGGGCTTGCCCTGCGCGAACACGGAGCGGCTGATCAGCCCTTCGGTGACGGGACCCATCTGCTTGGTGAAGGCCGGATCGTTGAAGCCGCCGTCGTCGGCGATCAGGATCGCGGGCTTCCAGTTCAGCTCCTTCATCGTCTTGGCGTAGAGGATGGCGTCCTGCGTGTAGGAGATGAAGATCACGACGTCGGGGTTCTTCTCCTTGAGCTGCAGCACCTGCGGCTGCACGTCGGGGCCGTTGGCGCCGTAGGGCACCTTCATGGAGACGGTCAGGCCGCCCTTGGTGAAGGCGTCGGAGATGACGCTCGACACCGAGTTACCGTACTCGGTGTTCTCGTGGACGATGGCGATCGAATCGACCTTCTTGCCGGCAGCCTTCTGCTCCTTGAGGAAGGAGAGATAGGCGGTGGCGAAGTCGGCGGCGACCGGCGTGGTGCGGAAGAACCACTTGAAGCCGCGCTCGGTGAGGTTGGCTGCGACCGACTCGGCGTTGAGGAACGGCACGCCATACTTCTCGGCAACGGCGCTCGCGGTCACCGTGATGGCGGACTGGTAGCAGCAGATCAGCGCCGCCACCTTTTCTTCGGTGATGAGGCGCAGCGTCTGGTTGGCGCCGGCCTGGGGCGTGCCCTGGTTGTCGGCGATCACCATCTGGATCTTGGCGCCCTTGAGGCCGGGCAGCCCGCCGCCCTTGGCGAGCGGGAAGATCTTGGCGAGTTCGGGGTCGCCGTTGTTGATGATGTCGGCGCCCATCTCGAACGCCATCTTGGCGTAGTTGCCGGTGCTGGCCGAGTTGCCGGACAGCGGATAGACCGCGCCGATCTTCACGGTCTGCTGGGCGCCGGCGTCGGCTGCGAAGCCCAAGGCGATGAGCGCCGCGCCTGCGAGCACGGCCTGGCGAGTGGTCTTCAACATATTTCCCCCTGAACGATGTGTTTTGCCTATCCCGGAAAAAGAGTGGCACGCCACCCCCCGAGTCAGCAAATAGGCAGTCAGCACACCCGGTAGCGCTCAACCGCCGCAGGGTCGAGCTCGATCCCGAGCCCCGGACCCTCGGGCAGCAGTACATGGCCCGCTTCCAGCCGGGGCGGCGTCTTCACAAGCCTGGTGCGCAGTTCGTTGTCGCTCATGTCGTATTCGAGCATCAGCGGATGCGGCGGATGATCGACGTGCGGCGTCGCGGGCAGAGCGGCAATGAAGTGCAGCGCCGTTGCCAGGCCGACCGCCCCGCCCCAGACATGGGGTGCCACCCGCAGGTTCGCCGCCTGCGCCAGGGCAACGATGCGCTTGGCCTCGGTGATGCCGCCGACGCCGGGGATCGAGGGCTGGACGATGTCGATGCACCGGCCGTCGATCAGTGCCTTGAAGTCGCGCATGGTGTGGTGGGCTTCGCCGGCCGCCAGCGGAATCGGGGAACGCGCCCGAAGCTCCGCGTAGCCCCGGAGGTCTCCCGGCGGCAGCGGCTCCTCGATCCAGTGTATGCCGAACGGCTCGATCGCGCGCGCGCACTCCAGCGCGACGTCGGGCGTGTAGGCGCCGTTGATGTCGACCAGGAGCAGCTTGTCCGGACCGATCGCCTCGCGCGCCTGGCGCACGCGCGCGACGTCGCTGGCAATGCCGCGGCCGATCTTGATCTTGGTGCCGGCGTAGGGATGCGCCGCCACCTCGGCCATCATGTGGCTGAGCTGGCGGTCGGGATCGTCGGAGAAGAATCCGGTCGAGGCATAGGCCGGAATGCTCGTGCGGGCACAGCCGCCGATCAGGTCGCACACGCGCACGCCGAAGCCGCGCGCGATCGCATCGAACAGCGCCACGTTGATCGCCGCCAGGCACGAAGTGAGCTGGTTGCCGACGCCCAGGTGATAGAGCGCGTTGCGGATGCGCGCCTCGATGTGATCGAAGTCGAACACGCTCTTGCCGGTGAAGAACGGCTCGACCATGCGGAAGTACTCGCGCGTGACGAACGGATTGCCGAAGGCCTCGCCGATGCCCTTCACGCCCTGGTCGGTCTCGATCTCGACCAGCCCGTTCTGGCGCTTGAAGCCGCCGCCGCGCGACATGCCGTAGGCCTTTTCGGGCGCGAAGGCATATTCAAGTCCGATGAACGAAAGGCGCCGGATGGTCGGCATGGCAGCTCCTGCAGATTGCGCGCTATGGTGGGCCTCAATATCGCCCGGAGGCAACAGTTCATGAGCATTCCCACATCCTATCGCCGCGTCGTGCTGGTCCGCCGTCCGCCGGGCGAACCCGTCGAGACCGACTTCCGCGTCGAGGAAGTGCCGATGCCCGAGCCCAAGCACGGCCAGGTGCTGGTCAAAGTGGCCTACCTCTCGCTCGATCCCTACCAGCGCGGCCGTATGCGCGAGGCCGCGGGGTACGCGGCCAACGTCGCCCTGGGCGAGGTGATGACCGGCGGCGTGGTGGGCGAAGTCGTGAAGTCGCTCCATCCCACGTTCAAGGTGGGCGACATCGTCGAGGAGAGCCTGGGCTGGCAGGAATACGCGATCGGCGGCGGTCCGCGCATGCGCAAGGTCGATCCCTCGCTGGCGCCGATCTCGACCGCCAACGGCGTGCTCGGCATGCCGGGCATGACCGCCTATTTCGGCCTGCTGGAATGCGGCCAGCCCAAGCCCGGCGAGACGATCGTTGTGTCGGCGGCCTCGGGCGCGGTGGGCCAGCTCGTGGGCCAGATCGGCAAGCTGATGGGCTGCCGCGTGATCGGCATCGCGGGCGGCGCCAAGAAGTGCGCCTTCGTGAAGGACGAGCTCGGCTTCGACGCCTGCCTCGACTACAAGGCGGAGAAGGACCTCGACAAGGCGCTGCTGGCCGTCTGCCCCAAGGGCATCGACGTCTATTTCGACAATGTCGGCGGCGAGATCTCCGACGCCGTGCTGCGCAACATCAACTTCTTCGGCAGGGTCGCGCTCTGCGGCTCGATCTCGCAATACAACGCCAGCAGCCCGCCGATGGGCCCGCGCCTGCTCGGCACCTTCGTCGGCAAGCGCGTGACGCTCCGCGGCTTCATCGTGTTCGACTTCGTCGAGCGCTATCCGACCGCGATGCGCCAGATGGGCGAATGGATCAAGGCGGGCAAGATCAAGTACCGCGAGGATATCGTCGAGGGCATCGACAAGGCGCCGCGCGCCTTCATCGGCATGCTGCGCGGCGAGAACTTCGGCAAGATGCTGGTGAAGATGTGACGATCACGCTACTCACGCCCGAACAGTATCGCCGCATGCCGTGGAAGAACGGCGGCGGCGTGGCAACCGACGTTGCGACCGACAGCACTGGCGGCGAGGTCTGGCGCTTTGGACGCACGGCGATACCCGTGCCCGGCCCCTTCTCGGATTACACGGGTTACGACCGTGTGCAGGTGGTGATCGGCGGACACGGTCTGGTGCTCGACGGGCCGGACGGCGAGATCGACCTGCGCACGCCGTTCAAGGTCGTGCGCTATCGGGGCGAGCTGCCGCTGGTGAGCCGCCTCGAGGCCGGGCCGGTCGAGGTCGTGAACCTGATCGGCCGGCGGGATACGGTGCAGGTTGACATGCGGGTGCTCGACGCCGGCCAATCGGTGCAATTAGGCAAGGGCCTGCACTTCGCCTATGCCCCGACAGCGCCTGCCAAGGTCGACGCGCACCAGTTGCCGGCCGATCACTGCTTGCGCATCGAGGCCGCTCATCCGACGATGATCGCCTGTGGAAGCGGCCGCGTCCTGGTGGCCAGCATCTTCTAGGGGCAGGATCGGGTCATGCGGATTGCGGTGGTTGGCGCGGGCGGCGTCGGAGGCGGATTTGGCGCAGCGCTGGCGCAGGCGGGCGCCGACGTGACCTTCATCGCGCGCGGCGCCCATCTCGCGGCCATGAAGAGTACGGGCCTTCGAATCGACAGCCCGCGCGGCAACACCCATCTCGTGCCGACTCAGGCGACCGACGATCCCAGGACCGTGGGGCCGGTCGATTACGTGCTGTTCTGCGTGAAGCTGTGGGATGTCGAGAGCGCGGGCGAACACATCAAGCCGATGGTCGGGCCCAACACGGCGGTGATCCCGCTGCAGAACGGCATCGACGCGCCGGAGCGGCTGCTTCCGATCCTGGGCGACAAGGCCGTGATGGGCGGCGTCGCGCAGATCAGCGCTTCGATCACCGCGCCCGGTGTCGTCACCCAGGTCGGCACCTTCATGCGCCTGGTGTTCGGCGAGCTCGGCGGCGCCAAGAGCCCGCGCGGCGAGGCCTTCTTCGACATGTGCAAAAAGGCGGGCTTCGACGCCACGCATTCCGACCAGATCGTCACCGATCTCTGGATGAAGTTCATCCTGCTCGCCACCAACGCCAGCATGACGGCGCTCACTCGCCAGCCGATCGGCAGGCTGCGGGACGATCCCGACATCCGGCCGCAGTTCGTCGCCGCCTACAAGGAAGTGATCGACGTCGGCCGGGCCAAGGGCGTGAAGCTGCCCGACAACGCGCTCGACACCATGCTGGCCTTCAACGCGGGCGCGCCGGCTGGCATGAAGGCTTCGATGGCGCTCGACCTCGACCGCGGCAACCGCATCGAACTGCCGTGGCTGGGCGGCAAGGTGGTGGAACTGGGCCGCCAGCTCGGCGTGCCGACGCCCACCCATGCGCTGATGTATGCCGCGCTCAAGCCCTACATCCTCGGCACGCCCGCATGATCCGCTTCCTGCTCGCCGCGCTCTTCTTCCTTGTCGCCGGCACTGCGTCGGCAGACGAGATCAAGGTGCTGGCCGCCGTGGGCTACAAGCCGATCCTGAACGAGCTTGGCCCCTCTTACGAAAAGCAGAGCGGCCACAAGGTGAAGATCGAGTACGATTCGCCCAGCGCCATCACGCGCCGGCTCGCCGCAAACGAGAGGTTCGACCTGCTGATCACGACGCAGGACGCGATCGAGAAGCTGCTGGGCGAGCGCAAGGTGATCGACGATTCGCTGACCGTGCTCGCCAAGGTCGGCGTCGGCGTGGCGACCAGGCTGCAGGACCCGTGGCCCCAGGTCGGCAACATGGAAGTGCTGCGCCGCACGCTCCTGAAGGCACATGCCGTTGCGTATGCGAGTCCGAGCGCGGGCGGCGGCTTCTACCCGCAGCTGTTCCAGCGGCTGGGCGTGCTGAGCGAAGTCCAGCGCAAGAGCGTGACCGTGGTGGGCGGGCTCGCTGCCCAGCGTGTCGCCAGCAACCAGGCCGACGTGGCTCTCGCCTTGTCGAGCGAGATCGTGTCGGTGCCGGGCGTGCGCTTCGCCGGCGCCATCCCCGCGCCGTTGCAGAGCTACATCGTCTATGCCGCCGTCATGGGATTGCAGGCGGGGAACTCGGACGCGGTCATGGGCCTGCTGGCCTGGCTCTCCAACGTCGAGCTCGATCCGCTGCTGCGCGCCAAGGGCATGGAGATGCCGTAGGCCCGGCCTACAGCAGCTTCAGCGCCTCGTCCCACGCCTTGATCGTCTGGTCGATGTCGGCCTGGGTGTGCGCCAGACTCACGTAGTATTTCGACTCGCCCTTCATCAGCCCTCGCTCGCGCAGCAGCTTGTTGAACTTCGTGGCCATCGCCTTGTCGGCCTTGAGCGTGTCGCGATAGTCCTTGACCGGCTGGTCGGTGAACAGGATGTCGAACAGCGGCGGCTCGCCGATCACCTGCGCCTTCACGCCGTGCTTCTTGAGAAGGTCCGACAGCGCCGACATCAGCGTGCGGCCGGTCTTGAAGACCTGCTCGTAGGCGCCGGGGCGCTTCAGGATCTCGAGCGTGGCGAGGCCCGCGATCGAGGCCACCGGATTGCCCGAGAGCGTGCCCACCTGGAACAGGAAGTCCTCGTCGGCCATGGCCAGGCGATCGAAATGCTTCATGATGTCGGCATTGCCCGCGATCGCCGCCAGCGCAAAGCCGCCACCCACGATCTTGCCCAGGGTGCAGAGGTCGGGCGTCACGCCGTAGTACTCTTGCGCGCCGCCGTACGAGAAACGGAAGCCGGTCACGACCTCGTCGAAGATCAGCGGGATGCCGTGTTCCTGTGTGATCTTCCGCACGCCCTGCAGGAAGCCGGGCTTGGGCGGGATCAGGCGCTGGAACGGCTCGATGATGACGCCGGCGAGCTCGTCCTTGTGCTCCTTGATCAGCCCCTCGAACATCTCGAGATCGTTGAAGGCCGAGACCAGCATCTCGTCGGCGACGCTCTTGGGGATGCCGGCCGAATCGGGCGTCGCGCGCGGAAAGTTGCCGGGGTTCTTGGGCGCGAGCGACATCAGCGCATAGTCGCTCATGCCGTGATAGCCGCCCTCGAACTTCAGGATCTTGTCGCGCTTGCGATAGGCACGCGCCGCGCGCATCGCATAGAGATCGGCCTCGGTGCCCGAGCAGACGAAGCGCACCTGGTCGGCGCAGGGCACGGCCTCGCAGATCGCCTTGGCGAGCGCGATGCCGTGGCGGTTGTTGCCGAAGTAGGTGGTGCCGAGCGGCACCTGCTCCTGGATCGCCGCGGTCACCTCGGGATGGGCGTGACCGATGAACATCGGTCCCGAGCCCAGCAGGAAGTCGACATACTCGCGTCCGGCCTCGTCCCAGACCCGCCCGCCCTTGCCTTCGCGCAGGATCACCTCGGCCGGCATGTTGCCGAAGCTGCCGCCCGGCAGGACCCTCTTGGCTTCTTCGACAAGGCCCGGGGTGGGATCGATGACGGTCTGGACGGACATGGGAACTCCTACTCGATGGGAACAAAGATAGAGTGGCGCAGCTTGCCTTCGATCGCCTTGGAACAGTGGCCCTTGCCACTGGTGTCTTCGACGAGGATCACTTCGCCCGCGCCGATGATGCGGGTCTCGCCGTCGCTGGCCGAGATCGCGACGCCGGCATCGAGATTGATGATGTACTGCCGGCGCGGCGCCGGATGCCATTCGTAATCGTAACTGCCGGGCGTCTCGCGGAAGATGATGCCGGTCGCGGGCAGCGTCGCGGAGGTCTTGCCGCCGCGGCCTTCGTTCTTCCATTCGACTTCGATGTCACGGAAGTGAGTTTCGCCCTTTTCGTCGACATAAAGGTTATGGATGCGCATGAATTTTTCTCCCCACTTGGACGTTTCCTCCGAACACACTAGAACGAAAGCATGTTCAGGAAACCCGTCAAAGCCGCCCTTTTCGACATGGATGGCCTGCTGATCGACAGCGAGGCCGTGTACATCGTGGCCATGCAGGCCGCTGCCCGCCACTTCAAGCGCGAAATGACGCTCGAATTCTGCCACTCGATGGTCGGCATACCCCGGGCCGAATGCAACGTCATGCTCCAGGAGCTCTACGGCGAGGGCTTCGACCTCGCGGAATTCCGCGGCGTCTATTCCGCCAACGTGCAGCAGGCGATGGCGGCCGGCGTGCCGGTCAAATCGGGAGTTGTCGACGTGCTGACCCTGCTGGCCGAGCGCGGCGTGCCCTGCGGCGTGGCCACGTCGGCGTTGCGCGAGGTCGCCGAGAGCCACCTTGCCCGCGCGGGCCTGCGGCAGCACTTCGCCACCCTGGTCGCACGCGACGACGTCGAGCGCGCCAAGCCGTTCCCCGACATCTACCTCGAAGCCGCGCGGCGGATCGGCGTCCCGCCCGACAACTGCATCGCCTTCGAGGATTCGAGCCCCGGCCTCACCGCCGCCCATGCCGCCGGCACGATGGCGATCATGGTGCCCGACATCCTCCAGCCCAGCGACGAGATCCGCGCCAAGGCCCTGCATGTCGCGCCGGATATGGTCGCGGTCGAGCGGCTGCTGCGCGAGCACCTGAATTAGAAAATCGGCGGCTCGCGAGGATCGGGATGAAAGCCTAACCCTGCTGCATCTTATCCCATTCCTCGCGAGGCCTCGCGAGGGGCTCGCGAGCCCGTGTGTTTCGCCAAGCGCACGTGCGGTCACGTGCAGCACCGTGGAACCACGTCGAAGACGGCCGTTCTAATGCCCATCGGCCTTAGCTGGAGAGGCGTTCGGGTAGTCAACGTGGCCGATATCGTAAAGTATCGAGAGACTTCCCACGACGTCGCTGCGAAAGAAGATCGACGATATCGAGCGCACCGATATGCGAACGGTGTGAGCGTCAACTGCAACCACTTCTGGCAATTCGTCGCCACCGGGATCGTACTTGAAGATCGCGGTCTTTTCCTTCCTGCCCACCTCGGAGGCGAGAATCGTAATTGCATCGTCTTTGGCAATGACATCGCACGCCGTCTCATTGATTTCGAAGTCGTAGCCAGCCAAACCCGAGAGCGAACCTCGATTCCATGTTTGGCAAAAGTGCCCCGGGTAAACCCAGCCTATGACAAAGCTCAGAATTGGCTGTAGCGGATAGACAACGCAGAGCATCGCTATCAACACCAAACCAATGCCGAGAAATAGTCGGAGACGCGAGCTCAATGAGTTCATCCTGGTCTCACACGGTTGGAAGCAGTGACGATGGCCGCGTCAACCGTTTACATCAATAGAAATATTGTTCAGAATACATCTATAGGTTGACTCACCTGCCGCATCTAAGGAAACGCTCGTCGGTCGAACACGCCGCTCTTTCCGATATTGTAGCCGGCGACAATGAACTCGGCCGCCCTGGGGTCCAAACCATATGGCTGATCCGGTCGAGCATTGCTGGAGAAGTGCCGCGCATACTCGCCCGCCTCCTTCAAAGTTTCTTCCAAGGTCATACCAGCCTGGTGTGCAAACAAGCCAACGTTGACATTCGAGACGTTGCGGAACTGCGGCTTCTGAGCAAAGCCGAAGATGTGGCCAAACACCTGATTTCCTTCGCGTTGATAGTCGTACTTGCCGCCAGTACCGATATTCCTGAAGTAATCCCGAAGAATAATTTGCCCTGCGGTCTCTCGGGTCAGAGGATCCATGCTGAGCTTCCGATAGGTTTGAGCAGTGTCTCTGCCCGCTTTGGCAACGTCGCTCAGATCGAAGACAGGCGACATCAAATTGCCGGTCGCTGAATGGCGGTCGGGCACTCGAGCCCCATCCGGCAGCTCCACAGCCACCCCCTGTCCATCCTGCGTCGGCTGCCGTGCAAGCTGTACGTCGTCGTGCGACGTTTCAGGATTGGTTCCCCCCCGACACGCGAACAAGGTTTTGATCGGCCCCAGTCAGCAGTGTTGAAGAGTCCGCCGCGTCGGAAGGCGGGACGTAGGCGTTTCGTTTGTTGAAAGGTGAAAAGATGCCCATGGATGTCTCCTTGTGCGACCATCCCTACTGCCATGGGTCGGAATTCCCTATTACGGTCGCTACTGGCGCTAAAATGCTGTTCTGCCTGAAACGGATGGATGTCGCTTGGCATCGCCTCCCACACTTTCGGAGGCTCCCACGGACAATTTTCCGGCCTTCCCGGCCGTCGCCCTACCGCGTTGCCAGACCGGCGTTGCGCGCAGTGCGGCCGTCGACCGGCGTGCAGGCGCTGCCTTGGCAGAGCTCGGCCTTGTCGGTGTAGAAGTACATCATCCACTTGTTGCTCGGCAGGTGGATCCACTTCTCCATCAGCGTCTGGTCGACGTCGGGCACACGATGGACGATCCAGTCCCGCAGCTTCTGCGGCGCTTCCGGCAGCAGGCCGCCGCCGCTCGAGTAGTTGCCGTGCAGGCCCACCCGCGAATTCGGCCCGTCCAGCGTGCGATCGACACCGCCCAACCACATGCGCGAGCAGGAGGAGGCGCAACGTCCGCGGATCACCGTCGCGAGCCCGCGCGCGCGGACCAGGTCGCCGACGCAGTAGCCCGCCCGCGCATCGCCACCGCCCGAATTGGTGAGCACAATGCGCTTGATCGCGGTCCGCGACAGCAGCGCCTCGAGATCGGTGCATTCGGAACCCACGACCGAGCCCGACAGGGTGACTGCGTCACCCTCGACCTTCATGTCCATCGCCCGCGCCGGCGCAAGAGCGGAAAGGACAAGCAGCGCGGCGGCTAGAACTTCTCGACCCACGGGCGCACCTCCACCTCCCAGCTCCAGGCGCTGCGGTGCTGCATCAGGGTGCTCCAGTAGACATCGGCGATGGCGTCGGGATCGAGCAGGCTGTCGGGCGCGTCGGCCGGCACCGGGCGCGCGGCGCTGCGGATGCCGCCGTCGATCACGAAGTGCGCCACGTGCACACCCTTGGGACTGAGCTCCCGCGCCATCGATTGCGCGAGGCCACGCAGTGCGAACTTGCCCATGGCGAAGGTGGCCGACAAGGCGAAGCCCTTCACGCCGGCCGTGGCGCCTGAGAGCAGGATCGCGCCGTGGCCTTTGGGCACCATGCGTTTGGCAGCCTGTTGCGAGACCAGGAAGGCGCCGAAGGCGCTGATCTCGATGGCGCGCTTCACGTCCTCGGGGGCCAAGTCGACGATCGAGCCACGCACGCGCGAGCTTGCGTTGTAGACCACGATATCGGGGGCGCCCGACCTGGCCTCGATCGCGTCGAAGAGGGCTGCAACATCCGTCGCATCGGCGGCGTTGCACTTGTGGACCTGCGCGCCCGTCTCCTGGGCGAGCGCCGCCAGCTTGTCCGTGGTGCGCGAGGCGATCGTTACCTTGAGGCCGTTCCTGGCGAACAGCCGGGCCAACGAGGCACTGAGGCCGGGGCCGGTGCCCACGATCAGGGCGGAGGTGTACTTGGGCTTTTCCATCGGGGCGGCCTCGTTGTTCGGGTGGGATCAGAGGTATAGGCTAGACGAACTCTCGGGAAAGGAAATGCCATGGACACAAACGCGCCCGTCGCCCGCATCGACGTGATTTCCGACGCCATCTGCCCATGGTGCTACATCGGCAAGCGCAACCTCGAAGGGGCGCTGAAGATCCTGGCCGCCGAAGGGCTTCACTTCAGCGTGATGTGGCATCCTTTCCAGCTCAATCCCGACATGCCGGCCGAGGGCGTCGAACGCAAAGCCTATCGCGAAGCCAAGTTCGGCGGCCCCGAAAAGGCCAAGGCGATCGACGAGCGCATCACTGCCACCGCCGCGACCGTGGGCCTCGAGTTCCACCTCGACCGGCTGACGCGCACACCGAACACCGTGAACGCCCATCGGCTGATCCGCATGGCCGGGCAGGAAGGCGTGCAGGACGCCGTCGTCGAAGCGCTGTTCAAGGCCTACTTCTGCGAGGGCGCGGACATTGGCGCCCCCGAGATCCTGGCCGGTGTCGGCGGCACGGGCGGGCTCGATCCCGATGCCGTATTCAAGATGCTGAAGGGCGACGAGCATCGCCGCGAGGTTCTGGGCGGCGACCAGATGGCGCGCAACGCCGGCATCCAGGGTGTGCCGAGCTTCGCGCTGCAGGGCCACGTGCTGTTCTCCGGCGCCCAGCCGCCCGAAGAGATGGCCAAGGCCTTCAGCCATGCCTGGGGCATCCTGAAGAACCAGGCGGCCTAGCCGCCGCTACTTCGATTCAGCCGAGATATCCGGCGAGGAGAGCTTGCCGGTGACCTTGGCCACGTACTGACGATTGCCGGTGGTCACGCTGATCGTCGTATTGGTCGTGCCGTCGGCCATGCGGTTCTGTCCGGAGATGACCGCGGTCGCGCCGGCACCTTGCACGGTCTGATCCTGCAGGACGATGGTCCCGCCCCCTAGCACCACGCCGCCCGACACCGTGTTCTCATGATTGATGAAGCCCGACAGGATGGCCCGGTCGAACGCCAGTGTGTCGCTGAAGATGCTGCCGAGGCCGGTCGCGAACTGCGCGAACGACTGCGCGCTGCCGGACATGCCCGCGCGCACGGTGCCGCTCACCGTCGTGGCGGTCGACAGGCTTTCGCGCAGCTCCGCCGCCGAAGCGCCCTTGCCCGTGAGGCGGATGCCGCGCGCATCGAGCTTGCCGTCGACGGTGATGCGGCGGGATGACGTGCCGAAGCCATTGTCGCCCACCGTGCCGCGCAGCAGTTCATCGACGTGGATTCCAAGAAGAGTGCCGCTGGCATCGACGCCAAGCGCGGGGCCCGACGCATCGATCACGCCCGCGAAATCGACCGCGCCCTTGTAGAACTGTCCGGTCAGCTTGTTGATCCTGAACACGCCCCGGGCGAGCGTGGCATCGAGATCGGCGTAGTCGACGGTCAGCGCCGCCATCGACATCGCCTTGGCTGAGACAATCAAGGTGGCATCGAACGAGCGGATCGCCGTCAGGTTGATCGGTTTCGGTGTGGCCTTGCGCGCCGGCTGGGCGTGACGGACTTCGGATGGCGCTTCGTCGGGAGAAAGCGGCGCCGGCGCGGAGTCGTCCTCGATGCCGAGCAGCGCGTCGATATCCAGCGTCTTGGGCACGTTCAATCTGGCCGCCAGCCTCGGGCGCTTGCCGAGTGTGGCGTCGAGGGTGCCGTTCATGTCGCTGCCGCGAATCGCCAGATCGCCGGTGAAGGCCGCGCGATCGGAGTTGCCCTTGAGCGCACCGCTCGCCGTGAGCGGCCCGAGGCTGCCGGTCGCGTGCCCGCTGGCCACCGACACGAACTTGCCGGCATCCGCCGTCTGCAGGTGGAACGTCCGAAAATCGAACGGGACGGGATCGGCGAAGCCCAGCGTGCCGGCGATCCGCGCATCGGTGTCGAGCACATGCACCGCGACATCGCGCAGGGTCACCGATTCGCGCGTGCCGGCCGCGGCGCCGCTGGCCGTGCCGGGCCCGATCGTGCCGTTCATGAATTTCGGCAGACCCGCGTAGTCGAGCAGTTTGTCGGTGTCGGGCGAGGCGACCGTGAAGGAGAGGTCAAAGCGCGGCGCGGCGCCGTAATCCGCCACCAGGCCGTTCAGGCCGAGCTTGGCGCCCAGCAGATTGGCCACCCGCAGGTCCCGCAGCTTCAACAAATCGTTGGTCAGCGTGACACCGCCCGTCACGCCGGTCATCGTCTGGCCGCGATAGACGAGATTGCGGATGTCGAGCTTGAGGCCAAGGCTCGGAGCATCCTTGGGAAGGTCTGCCGGCATCCTGGCCGTGGCCGCCGCCGCAGCCGACGACGGAGGCGGGTCGGACTCCGCGGTCGTGCGCGATTTCGGGATGTAGTCGTCGAGGTTGAACTTCTCCATGCCGATGTTGAGCGCGGCACTGAACGGAACCTTGAGGGACAGCATACCGGCGATGGTGCCCGGCACATCGTCGAGCATGAAGGTGCCGTCGCTTAGATCGAGCGCGCCGGCCTTGGTCGCGAGCTTTCCGTCGATCACCAGCTTCTCGAGCCGCCCGGGCGGAATGCCCGAGATGTCGACGCCCAGCCAACGGAAAGTCTCACGTAGATGCGGGCCCGCTGCCTTGAGCGTGCCTCTGGCCGCATCGATATCGATCGTCATGCCGCCCGGCAGCGCGGCCTTGAGCTGGGGAGCCGTGGCCACGCCCTTCTGCATGGCAATGACAGCGGACAGGTCGCGGATCGTCTCGCCGTTGTAGATCGCCTCGGCGATCTGAAGGCTGAGATCGGCATCTATCCTCGACCAGGGTGACGGCCCGACCACCGCCGCCGCTGCCTTCGCCGCCGCGGCCTCCGGTGTCGGCGCCGTGACGACGGCCTTCACCGGATCGGCCGTGAAATCCATCGGCCGGGCGAAGATCTTCACCCACTTGTCGATGTCGAGGCGGGTGAGTGCCAGTTTTCCGCTCACGGCAGGAGTTGCGCCGAGCGTGAGCTTCACGCTGCCCTTGGCGTCGTCCTTGCCCATCGACATCTCGAAGTCCGTGGCGGCCAGATGATCGGGGCCGGTGTCGATGTCGCCCTCGAAGGAAAAGCGGCCGGCGCCGGAGGTGTCGAAGGCAGGTTTGGCGACACCGATGGCGCCGGACACCGCAGTCACGAAATCGCTGAGCACGCCGGTCTTCAGCGAGACATGGCCCTGGATCTTCGTATCGAGCCGGACCCCCGCGATGCCACCCTTGAAGTCGAGTTCGCCGCTCGAGACCTTGAGATTGAGCCGCGCCCTGTGACCCGCCGGCGTGTTCTCCCCCACCGCCACGTCGATCTTGAGCGGTACGCCGTTCACCGTGGCATCGCCGTCGATCTCAAAGGGGCCCTCGAAGGAGCGCACCGTGGCGCCGGCATTCACGTTTTCGGCTTTGAACACCGATTTGGTCTCAGGATTGGTATAAGTGATCGTGCCTCGCACGATCTGCAGGCGGCCGATGGCAAGGTGGAAGCCGCCGCTCGGCGCTCCCTCCGCCTGCTGCGCATTCTCGCCGGGCCCGAATTCCCAGTTCGGGATTCCCTTCGCGTCGGTCTCGAGCACGATCGTCGGCTGGTAGAGCGTGAGCGTGCCGACCTCGACCCTCCCCTTGAGCAGCGCACTCCAGGACGGACGCACGGAAACCCAGCGCACGTCGATCATCTGCGCCCCCTTGGCGCCCACGGCATTGGCGAAGCGCACGGTGCCCGCGCCCACGCCCGGCACCGGGAACATGCGCAGGCGCATCGGCCCGTCGATGACCAGCTCGCGGCCCGTGGCCTCGCGCACCGCCTGGATCAGGCCGGGCTTGTAGGCCTCGACATTGACCAGTCCGGGAACGCTCGACAGCAGGGCAACAATTACGCCCATCACCGCGACCGCGATCAGACCGATCTCCAGCCAGCGAATACGCGTGCGTGTCATCGATACCCTTCAGGACAGTTCGTAGCGCCGCACCAGCCTATAGAGGAAAGCGATCGGCAGGAGGCTCACCACAATGAGGAAGGAGGCGGCCGCCGTGGCAATCCCGGCCCCACCGCTCTCCAATGCCTGGAACATGACCACCGTGAGGGTGCTCCAGGGCCCACTATAAAGCACCACCGTGGCCGAAAGTTCCGAAGCCACAGTGACCCAGCTCAGCACCAGGCCGCTCAGGATGCCGCCCAGCATCAACGGCACGACGATCCGCAGGAAAGTCTGCAGCGGCGAGCGGCCGAGGCTGATCGAGGCCTCCTCCAGCGAGGCGTCGATCTGGTGGACGATGGCGCTGGCGGACCGCACGGCGAACGGCACTTTGCGCACGGTATAGGCGAGCACGAGGATCAGCGGGCCGCCGGTCAGGACCAGGGGGCCCGCGTTGAACGACACGATGAAGCCGATGGCGAGCACGGTGCCCGCCACCGCGAACGGCAGGGTGGCCACGACGTCGAGCAGGCTCGCCACCCCGGAGCGATAGCGCGTCACGACATAACCGATCGGCACACCGATGATCGTGACGAAAAGTGACGCCGCCGTGGCGAAGATGAGGGTGTTGAGCAGCGGCCGCACATGGCGCCCGAACAGCACGCTGAAATTCTCGAGGCTGAAGTGAGGATGCAGCACCGGGCCACGAAACTCGAGGAACGACAGGACGACGATCGAGAAGAACGGCACCAGGGCCAGGATCACGATCGCCCAGCAATAGAAGGTGGCCAGCACCTGAAGGCCCCTGCCGATCTTGAGCAGCGGCGGCGCCTGGCGCGTATTGGTCGCGAAGCGGCGCGCGCCCAGGAAGCGGCGCTGGACCAGCAAGACCCCCGCCGTTGTCAGGATCAGCAGCACGCCCAGCACGCCCGCCGACGAAGGATTGGGCGCGGTCTCGCCGATGAAGAGCTTGAAGGCCTCGACCGCGAAAATCGGCATGTCCTCCGCCAGCACGAAGGGCACGCCGAAGTTCTCCAGCGTCTCGATCAGCACCAGCAGCCCGCCCGCCAGGATCGCCGGCATCACGATCGGCAAGGTCACCGTCCAGACCGTGCGCGCGGGCGAGGAGCCGAGGTTTTGCGCGGCCTCCTCCATCGACACGTCGACTGCCTTGAAGGCTGCGATCGTGGGCAGCAGCACGTAGGGGTAGAGCGTGAGCGCGTAGACGGTGACGATGCCGCCCGCCCCGTAGATCGAGGTGAAGGCCACACCATGCGCCTGCAGCCACTGCGTCACGATGCCGGAGCGGCCGAGCAACAGGACCAGCGCATAGGCGCTCACGAACGAGGGCAGGATCAGCGGCAGCGACGCCATCGCCAGGATCGCCGATTTGCCCGGGATCGGCAGCCGCGCCAGCGCGAAGGCGAGCGGCACCGCGAGCACGGTCGTGATCGCCGTCGCCGCCGCACCGATCTCCAGCGTGTTGACGATGGCCGTGCGGTAGAACGGCCGGCCCAGCATCTTCGTGTAGTTGGCGAACGTGACCGCCGTGCCCTCGGAATCGAGGAAGCTCGCGCTGAAGACCTGGAACAACGGCACGAGCAGGAACAGGCCCAGGAATGCGAAGGCCAGCACCGCGATTCCCAGCGGCAGCCGCTGCCGGTACGGGATCGCGAGGCTCACGCGACTACCGTGAGGCGCGCGGGATCGTAGGCGAGCGTCACGGCCTGCCCGGCCTGCACGCTCCGCGACGGCGTATCGAGCGTCGCCATACGCACGATCGTGCCGTTGGCCAGCCGCGCATCGAGGCGCGTGATCGGGCCCAGCATCTCCAGGCTCTCGACGACGCACTGCAGACGAGGCCAGTCCGCCGGCGCCTCCTCGGCAAAGCGCAGCGCTTCGGGCCGCAGCGAGACCGAGACCGGCGCTGCCAGCCCCAGCATCCGTGCCTCGACCAGGTTGGTCGTGCCCATGAACTCCGCCGCGAAGCGCGTCGCGGGCTTGCGGTAGATCTCGACCGGCACGCCGACCTGCTCGAGGCGGCCCGCGTTCATCAGCGCGATGCGGTCGGAGACCGACATCGCCTCTTCCTGGTCGTGCGTCACGTAGATCGCGGTGATGCCCAGCGACTTCTGCAGCGCGCGGATCTCGCCGCGCATGCTGACCCGCAGGCGCGCATCGAGGTTGCTGAGCGGCTCGTCGAACAGCAGCACCTGGGGGCGGATCACGAGCGCGCGGGCGATCGCCACCCTCTGGAGCTGGCCGCCCGAGAGCTGGTGCGGCTGGCGGTCGCCGTAGCCTGCGAGCTGGACCAGGGCCAGCGCCTCTTCGACGCGCGACGCGATGTCGGACGGAGACACGCGGCGCGCCTTCAGGCCATAGGCGACGTTGCCCGCGACCGAGAGGTTGGGAAACACCGCGTAGTTCTGGAAAACCATGCCGATGTCGCGCACGTGGGCGGGCAGCTTGTCGATGCGCTTCGTGCCGAAGCGGATCTCGCCGCCGTCGAGCTCGCTGAAGCCCGCGATCATGCGCAGCAGGGTAGTCTTGCCGCAACCCGACGGGCCCAGCAGGGTGAAGAACTCGCCCTGCTCGACCGTCAGGTCGACGTTGTCGACAGCGCGGACGGTCCCGAAGGTCCGGCTCACGCCCGCGATGACGATGCCGCTCACGCCAACGCTCCTCTTTCTAGCGAGAGTCCTGCAGCGTGTCCTTGATCTGCTCCATGGTCTTGGCGCGCGCGTCGGTCCACTTCTGCTCGTCGTAGGGTACCAGCTTGACCGACGAGAGCGCCGGCAGGCCGCCCGGCAGCTTCGAGAGATCGAGGTCGCTGCGCGTCGGGCGGCGGAACGTCGCCTTCAGGATCATCTCGCGCACGTCCTTGCGGTTGATGTAATCGACGAAGACCTTGGCGTTGTCGGTGTTGGGCCCGCCCTTGATCACGCCCACGCCTTCCATCGAGGCGGTCGTGCCGTCCGACGGGTAGATCACTTTCACCGGCGCACCATTCGACGCCCACAGCGGACCTGCATATTCGAGCGAGATGCCCAGCGGATATTCCCCGTTGCCGACGCCCTGGAACACCAGCGAGGAGCGGTTCAGCACCTTCATGTTCTTGAAGAGCTGGCCCACCTTCTTCCAGCCCGCATCGCCGCCGCCCCACATGTCGACCAGCATGGTGACGGTCTGGTAGGCCGAGCCCGAATTGGCGGGATCGGTGAAGGCGATCTTGCCCTTCCACTTGGGATCGAGAAGATCGGCCCAGCTCCTGGGGCCCTCGGCGTCCGGCACCAGCTTGGTGTTCTGCAGGATCACCAGCAGGTGGAGGTTGTTGCCGATCCAGAGGTCACCAGGCTCGCGGTATTCGGCCGGGGTCGCATCCTTGTTCTTCGACGCATAGGCTTCGAAGAAGGTCTTGTTGGTATCGAGCAGTGAGCGCGACACCCCCCAGATGACGTCGCCCTGCGGCCGTGCCTTCTCGGACTGCAGGCGGCGCACCAGCACGCCCGACCCCGCCGCGACCGGCTCGACGGTGATGCCGGTCTCCTTGGCGAAGGCCGCGAACACCAGATCGTTCAAGGTGCTGTCGTTGGCCGAATAGACGACCACCTTCTTTTGCGCCTGGGCCGCGCTGCCGGCGCCAAAAACACAAACGAGTGACGCCAGCGTCATGAGCCAGCGCAACGTCGACGTCTTCATGAATTTCTCCCGGTTTGCGGTGCGGACCCGATTTGAGCCTGTCGCGCGAGCGGCGGCAATGTAGACTATCCCCCGAACGACGTCGCGACATCGATCCCGGCGCGCACAGGGAGGAAGAAATGCGGTCCATCGTCCTGACGGGCGCCATAGTGGCGTCCCTTGTCGTTTCCACCGGCGCAGCGCTCGCCCAGAAGCCGGGGGGCGTGATGAAAATGTATCATCGCGACAATCCGCCCAGCCTGTCGATCCATGAGGAAGCGACCAACTCGACGGTCATCCCGATGATGTCGGTGATGAACAACCTGGTGATCTTCGACCAGAACAAGCCGCAGAACAGCCCCGACGACGTCGTTCCCGACCTCGCCAAGTCGTGGAGCTGGAGCGCCGACGGCAAGGATCTGACGTTCAAGCTGCAGGAAGGCGTCACGTGGCATGACGGCAAGCCGTTCACCGCCAAGGACGTCGTCTGCACCTTCGACATGCTGATGGGCAAGGGCGAGAACAAGCTGCGCCGCAATCCGCGCATCTACTGGTATCACAACGTCGACAACGTGACGGCCGACAGCGAGCTGCAGGCAACCGTGCACCTCAAGCGGCCTCAGCCTTCGCTGCTCACGATGCTGGCCTCGGGCTATTCGCCGGTCTACGCCTGCCACGTCCCGGCGGCGCAGATGCGCACCAAGCCGATCGGCACCGGCCCGTTCAAGTTCGTCGAGTTCAAGCAGAACGAGGGCATCAAGCTCACGAAAAACAAGGACTACTGGAAGAAGGGCCGGCCCTATCTCGACGGCATCGAGTTCACCATCGTGCCCAACCGCGGCACGGCGATGCTGAGCTTCGTCTCCGGCCGCTTCGACATCGTCTATCCCTGGGAGGTGACGATTCCCCTGCTGAAGGACCTCAAGCAGCAGAAGCCGGATCTGAACTGCGTCGTCACCTCCATGAACAACAGCACCAACCTGATCCTCAATCGCGACGCGCCGCCGTTCGACAGTGCCGATCTTCGACGCGCCCTGCAGCTCGCAATGGACCGCAAGGCCTTCATCGACATCATCAACCAGGGCGATGCGCAGGAAGGCGGCGTCATGCAGCCGCCGAAGGACGGCGTCTGGGGCATGCCGGAGGAGATGTACCGCTCGATCCCGGAATACGGTCCGGACGTCGCGAAGAAGCGCGAGGAAGCGCGTGCCCTGATGAAGAAGGCGGGCTACGGGCCGGACAAGCACCTCAAGCTCAAGATCGCGACCCGCGGCATCTCGCTCTACAAGGATCCCGCCGTGATCCTGGCGGGCCAGCTCAAGGAGATCTGGATCGACGCCGATGTCGAGATCATCGAGACGGCGCAGTGGTATCCCAGGATCGGGCGCAAGGACTATCAGGTCGGCCTGAACACGACCGGCAATGGCGTCGACGACCCCGACCAGAACTACTACGAGAACTTCGCCTGCAAGTCGGAGCGCAACTACACCGGCTACTGCAATCCCGAGATCGAGAAGCTGTTCGACGTTCAGAGCCAGGAGAAGGACATCGAGAAGCGGAAGAAGATGGTCTGGGAGATCGACAAGAAACTGCTCGAGGACGGCGCGCGGCCGATCATCATGTGGAACCGCGCCGCGACCTGCATGCAGCCCTTCGTGAAGGGCTACGTGCCGCAGGTGAACAGCGTCTACAACGGCTTCCGATTCGAGGATGTATGGCTCGACAAGTAATCGCGTTCTTCATCGCGTTCATTGCCCTGCTGGCCGGCGTTTTGCCGGCCAGCGCCCAGAATACCAGCCAGACGGGCTGGCCCACCAAGCCGATCAAGCTGATCAACGGCTATCCCGCCGGCGGCGGTGCCGACATCCTGGCCCGCCTCGTGGCCGACCGGCTGACCGAGGCGCTGGGCCAGCAGGTCATCGTCGAGAATCGCACCGGCGCCACCGGCGCGATCGCGGCGCAATCCGTCGCCGCGGCTGCACCCGACGGCTACACCCTGCTCGAATACACGATGAACATGGGCGCCAGCTCCGTCGTCATGCCCAACGCCAAGCTGGGCTACGATCCCGACAAGGAGCTGCTGCCGATCGTCAACATCGCGGGCCTCGACAACCTGATCTACGTGAACCCGAAACTGCCGTTCAAGACCGTCGCCGACATCATCGACTACGCCAAGAAGAACCCGGGCAAGCTGACCTACGGTTCTTCCGGCATCGGCGGCTCCTATCACCTGTGGGCAGCGGAGTTCGCCTACCTGGCCGGCATCGATATGCTGCACGTGCCGTTCCGCGGCGGCCCACCCGCGATCGCGGAGATCGTGGCAGGGCGGGTCGACATGATGTTCGGCAACCTCGCAGAGATCATCCAGCACGTCCGCTCGGGCGCGGTCCGGCCGATCGCCTTCACCAGCGTGCCGCCCTCGCCGCTCATTCCCGGCCTGCCGACGGTTGTGGAGTCGCTGCCGGGCTACAGCGCCGACAACTGGTTCGGCCTCGGCGCCCCCGCCGGCCTGCCGCAGCCGATCGCCGACCGGCTCAACGCCGAGGTGAACAGGATTCTGAAGGACAAGGCCTTCATCGAGAAACTCGTGTCGCTGGGCTTCCAGCCGATCGGCGGCACGGCCGAGGAGATGAAGCAGAAGATCCAGGCCGACCGCGCCCGCTGGAAGAAGGTCATCGAGGCGGCCCACATCACCGCGGAGTAACGCGCGCACCAAAAAATGACGCGGTGTGCACCGAAATCCTGGGACACCTCCGATGCCGATGGCATAAGGCTTTTAAGCCAATTGTCCCGGATTCCGCCACACCCCCTCGTTCACGCGGCGGGTGAATTGCAGTGAACCTTCACTGCAGTTTCAGACACCGACCACGATCACGCCGCGCGGCGCCAGAACGAGTGCCACGGAGGCCCCCACCGGCAAAGGCCGCTCGACCCGTGGGCAGGTCGCAAACAGCGTGCCCGCCGCCGTGTCGATCGAATATTCCATGTGCGTGCCGAGATAGCTGGCCTTGGCGATCGTGCCCGGCAGGGCGTTCGCGGGCCCCGGCGCCGCCTCGACTGTGATCGCTTCGGGCCGCACGGCCACGGTGGCCGCACCGTCCTGAGCCGATGAATCCGCCACCTCGATCTCGGTCGATCCCAATCGAACACTCACGCGCGCGGCATCGAGGCGCCGCACCTCGCCCTTGGCCGGATTGGACTCGCCCATGAAGCGCGCCAGGAACGGCGTGGCCGGCCGCTCGTAGAGATCGCGCGGGCTGCCCTCCTGTTCGATGCGGCCCGCGTTCATCACGATGATGCGGTCGGACACCGCCATCGCCTCCTGCTGGTCGTGCGTTACATAGACCACGGTAAGGCTGAGCCGCTGCTGCAGTTCGCGGATCTCCTCGCGCATCTGCCGCCGCAAGCGCGCGTCGAGGTTGCTGAGCGGCTCGTCGAACAGCAGGACCGATGGCTTCAGCACCAGCGCCCGCGCCACGGCGACGCGCTGCTGCTGGCCGCCGGACAGTTCCGACGGCTGGCGCTGCCCGTAGCCTTCGAGCCCGACCTGGGCCAAGCCATCCAGCGCCCGCTGCGTGGCCTCGGCACCCGCCACGCCGGAGCGGCGCAGGCCATAGGCCACGTTCTCCAGCACGCTCATGTGTGGGAACAGGGCATAGGACTGGAACACCATGCTGACGTCGCGCTGTGTGGCCGACAGGTTGGTGACGTCACGGCCCGCGATCTCGATGCATCCTTCGCTCGGCAGCTCGAGGCCCGCGATCATGCGCAAGGTCGTGGTCTTGCCGCAGCCCGACGGGCCCAGCAAGGTCACCAGCGTGCCGCTCTCGACGATGAAGCTGATCCCCGCCACGGCGGGCGTCACGCCATAGCGCTTGACCACGTTGGTGAACCGGACGCTCATGCGCGCACTCCCTGGACGACAGGCGCGCGCCGGCCGAGGCGGCGGCTGCCGACCAGCAGCTGGATCAGCAGGATCGCCGCCAGCATCAGCACGATCAACGCGCAGCTGTAGGCGATGGCGAGGCCGTAATCACCGTTGATGACGCGCAGGATGATGTAGGTCGTGGCGAGATCGTATTCGGCGGTGACGAGGAACACGACGGCGCTCACCGTCGTGACCGCGCGCACGAAACCATAGACCAGCGCGCCCACGATCGCCGGCCGCAGGAGTGGCATCACGACGTAGAAGAGCGTCTGCGGCGCACGCCCGCGCAAGGTCGCCGAGGCCTCGTCGAGACTTCGGTCGATCTGGCTCATCGCCGCCATGCCGGCGCGCAGGCCCACCGTCATGTTCCGGAACACGAAGCACAGCACGATGATCATCGCCGTGCCGGTGATCTCGAGCGGCGGCACGTTGAAGGCGAAGACATAGGCCACCCCGATCACCGTGCCCGGCACGGCAAAAGAGAGCATGGTCGCGAATTCGAGCGCGCCGCGGCCGGCGAAGCGCTGGCGCACCATCAGCCATGCGGCCAGCAGGCCGAGCCCCGCCGTGATGGGGGCGGCGATGGCCGCGAGCTCGACGGTGGTCCAGAAGGAGTTCCAGGCAGCACCCGACCAGATCAGCCCTTCCGGCGCGCGCTCGATCGCGAAGGCCTTGGCGTAGTGACCGAGCGTCGGCGTGTAGTCGCGGCCCCAGATCTTCACGAACCCGCCGACAAAGACGAAACCGTAGAGGATCATGGTGAAGCCGGCCCACGGCAGCGCGACCCATTGCGCGGCGCGGCGCGCAGCCTTCGGCAGGGGAGTCGGCAAGCCAGAGTCGCCCTTGCCCGAGATCGTTGCATAGGAGCGGGTGCCGACCACGAATCGCTGAATAAAGAAGGCGCCGAGCGCCAGGCTGAGCAGCACGAGCGCCAGCGCGGCGGCACGGCCGTAATCGAGCTGCGCGCCGACAACGGCGAAATAGATCTCGGTCGACAGCACGCCGAAGTCGCCCCCGAGCACGATCGGATTGCCGAAATCCGCGATGCTCTCGATGAAGCCCACCAGGAACGCGTTGGCCAGCCCAGGCCGCATCAGCGGCAGCGACACCGTGACGAATGTGTCCCAACGGTTGGCGCGCAGGGTTTGCGAGGCCTCCTCCAGGGTCGGGCTCACGCCCTCGACCACGCCGATCAGCACGAGGAAGGCGACGGGCGTGAAGGCGAAGAGCTGGGCGAGAAGAACGCCGGGAAAACCGTAGATCCAGCGCGTCGAGGCGACGCCGAAACCCCAGTCGAGGAACTGGTTCACCAGTCCCGAACGGCCGAACACGAGGATCAGCGCCAGGCCGATCACGAACGGCGGCGTGATGATCGGCAGCACCGTCAGCACACGCAGCGTCTTCTTAAAGCGGAAATCGGTACGTGTGGCGATCAGCGCGAAAGCCAGGCCCAGCGCGGTCGAGCCGATGCCGCAGCAAAGCGCCAATACAAGAGTGTTCCAGAACACGCCGCAGCCGCCGCCGCCCCACAGGCAGCGCAGGCTCCAGATCTTGGCTTCCGCCAGACGCTGCGCGGCCAGCAGCGGTTGCCAGGCGCCGTCGGAATTCTGAAAGGCCTGCGCCAGGATGTGCAGGATCGGCCAGGCGGTGAAGAGCAGGATCGAGGCCGTCACCGCCGTCATCGCGCCCGCCACGAATCCGTCGCCGCCGAACGCGCCGCGCAGGGCAAGGCCGATCGCCAGCAGCGACAACAGCGCGATCAGCACCAGCGTCGCGCCCGCGCCAATGCCGACCTGGCGTTGCTCCATCTCGCCGAACAGCGCCACCAGCCACCCCGCCGTCCAGCCACGCAGGCCGATCGCGAAGGCCTGCAGCCCGAACAGGACGATGCCCACCGCCGCGCCACCGGCCAGCAGCGTGCCGCGACGCTCGGCCTTCAGCGGCAGGATCGCGATGGCAAGGCACCACAGCAAAGAAGCGAACACCGGTGCCAGCCACCATCGGCCGTGGACTGCCATCTGCGCCACGCCATCGGCATAGTCCTCGGACGACCACAGTCCCGACAGCCAGGCCCCGGTGCCCAGCCCCTCCTGCAGCGCGTACCACGGCAGCACGATCGCGCCGGCGAGGCCCGCGAGTGACCAGAGAAGGGCTGGCCGCGCGTTCATGGCTTGGGCAGGTTGCCCACTTCGGTGTCCCAGCGCTGGATCAGCCGCTTGCGCTCGGACGACTTGCCGTACTTCGCCTGGTCGTAGTCGATCAGCTTCATGTCGGCGAACTTGGGCGCCTCCGGCGGCACGGGCGTCGCCTTGTTGGACGGCACCTGGAACTGCTTGGCCTGGGCTTCGAGCTTCTGCGCCTCGGGCGTCAGCGCCCAGTCGTAGAATTTCTTCGCGTTGGCGAGGTTGCGCGCACCCTTGACGATGCTCATCGAGCCGATCTCGTAGCCCGTGCCCTCGCACGGCGTCGCGGTCTTCACCGGGAAGCCCGCCAGCGCCTCGGTCACACCGTCATGCACGAAGGAGATGCTGACGCTGGTCTCACCGCGCGCCACCGCCTTCATCGGCGCCGTGCCCGAACGGGTATAGGCATTGATGTTCTGGTGCATCTTCTTGAGATAGTCGAACGCCTTTTCCTCGCCCATCAACTGCACCAGCGTCGCGATCGCGACATAGGCCGTGCCCGACGAATTGGGATTGGCCATCTGGATTTCGCCCTTGAACTCGGGCTTCAGCAGGTCGGCCCAGCAGGCCGGCGGCGCCGCCTTCTTCTTCGCGAGCAACTCGGTGTTGAAGCCGTAGCCCAGCGCGCCGGCATAGATGCCCACCGTCTTGCCGCCCGAGTCGGTGTTCTGCTTCACCGCCCAGGGATGCAGCTCCGCGAGCTTCGGCGACTTGTAGACTTCGGTCAGGTTTTCTTCGGCGGCCTGCAGATGCGGGTCGCCGGTGCCGCCGAACCAGACGTCGCCCTTGGGGTTCTGCGCTTCGGCCTTGAGCTGGGCGATCGTCTCGCCCGAGCCCTTTTGGGTCATCGAGACCTTGATTCCCGAGGCTTTCTGGAACTCCGCGGCGGCCAGGGTGCACCATTCGACCTGCACGGAGCAGTAGACGTTCACAACGCCCTGCGCCGACGCAGGCGCAGCGGAGAGCGCGAGCGCCGTCGCGGCAGCGGCGATAAGCCAGCGGTTGGTCGGGATCATGTCTTGCTCCTATGTCAGAAGGTGAATGTTAGCGGGATCGAAGCTCAGGCGGACGGACGCCCCAACGTCGAACGCGGCGCCCCTGAAGGCATCGCTGCGGCAGGCCTGGATCTTCGTGTTGCCGAACTGGATGTCGTAGTCGGTCTTCTCGCCGAGGAACGTGCGCTGGAGCACACGCCCCGTGCCCGCTTCGCCTGCTCCCGCGGCAGTGAGGTCGATCATTTCCGGCCGCACGACCAGACGTACCGTCGACCCGACCGGCCGGCCTGTCGAGAGCGGCAACTGTTGGCCTTCGATCTCGACTTCGCTTGCAGATGCGACGCGCCCGTCGAGAAGATTCGTGCGGCCGATGAACCGCGCCACGAACTCCGTCTTCGGTTTGTAATAGAGATCGGACGCGGTGCCATCCTGCACGATCTGCCCGCGCTCCATGACGGCGATGCGATCGGAGATCGCCATCGCTTCTTCCTGATCGTGCGTCACATAGACCGTGGTGATGCCGATGCGCTTCTGCAGCGACCGGATCTGCTCGCGCATCTCGACCCGGAGCTTGGCATCGAGATTGGACAGGGGCTCGTCGAACAGCAGGACCTTGGGCTGGAACACGACGGCTCGAGCCAGCGCCACACGCTGCTGCTCGCCGCCCGACATCTGGTGCGGTTGCTGGCGTTCGTAGTTGGCGAGCCCGACCACGCCCAGCACGTCCGTCACGGCGCGCTTGATCGACGCCTCGTCCTTGCCCTGCACGCGCAGCGCATAGGCCACGTTCTCGAACACCGACAAATGCGGGAACAGCGCGTAATTCTGGAAGACGAATCCGATGCCGCGACGATTGGGCAGGACGTGAGTCACGTCCTTGCCGTCGATCGAGATCGTGCCGGCGTCGGGCTCCTCGAAGCCCGCGATCATGCGCAAGGTGGTGGACTTGCCGCAGCCCGAGGGCCCCAGCAGCGTGAGCAATTCGCCTTCGGCGACGGCGAGAGTGACGTCGCGCACGGCATAGACCTCGCCCTTCACCGTATGATCGAAGCGCTTGGAAACGCCCGAGAGCTGGATGCTGACCCTTGCCATGCCCTACCCCCCGAGAAAGCTGCGCGCCGCGGTGCCGGCCGTCGGCGCCCGAAAGCGCGCCAGCACGGCGCTCAAGGCAGCCACGACGATGAAGACGACCACGATCACGAATACCGAGAAGGCGGCGGCCGGCCCCAACGCCAGCTCCGTCATGTTCTCCAGGATGCGCACGGTGATCAGCGTCCAGGAGATCGACACCAGGAAGATCGTGGCGCTGATCGCCGTCATCGAGCGAATGAAGACGACGCCGAGACCTGCGAAGAAGGCCGGCGCGATCAGCGGCAGGGTCACGCGGCGGAAGGTCTCGCCGCTGCCCGCCCCCAGGCTCGACGAGGCCTCTTCCAGGCTGCGGTCGATCTGCTGCAACAGGGCTACTGTCGCGCGAATGCCCGTCGGGCTGTAGCGAAAGACGTAGCAGGCCACGATGATCATCGCGCCGCCGGTCAGCGCGATCGGCGGATCGTTGAAAGCGATCAGGTAGCCGATGCCCACGATCGTGCCGGGCAGGGCGTAATTGATCATCGCGACCAGTTCCATGGCACGGCGGCCCGGGAAACTCTTGCGCGCGATCAGGTAGCCCACCAGCACGCCGTAGAAGCCGCCGAGCGGCATGCCAATGGCCGCGATGATCAGCGTGTCGCGGATCGCCGGGAGCCCCTCGGTGAAGATCACGTGGTAGTGCGCAAGGGTGAAACTGTTGTTGGCGCCGAAGGCCACGACCAGCGAGGCATAGACGAGAAGTCCGTAGAAATAGGCGATCAGCGCCGCGACCGCGAAGCAGCCCGCGATCAACAGCACGCCCGCCCACGGCGCCAGCGCGCGCGTGCGCGAGCGTTGCCCTACCTTGCCTGTCACGGTGACATAGGTTCGACGACCTACCCAATAACGCTGCAGGAAGAACACGAACGCGGCCGGCACCAGCAGCACCAGCGACAGAACAGCGCCACCCTTGAAGTCGAACAGGCCGGTGATCTGCAGATAGGCTTCCGTGGGCAGCACCGGGAAGCCGTTGCCGCCCAGGATCAGCGGCGTCGCGAAATCGGCCAGCGATGCGGCGAACAGCAACAGGAAGGCGTTGGCGAAACCGGGCACGGCGAGCGGCAAGGTGACCGTGCGAAAGATCCGGCCGCGCGAGCCGCCCAGGCTGAAGGCCATCTCCTCCAGGTTGGGATCGATCGCCGCCAGGATTGGACGCAGCGTGAGATAGGCGATCGGGAAGTAGGTCAGCGTCTCGGCGAGCGCCGTGCTCCAGAAACCATAGGGCGAGACGTTGCCCAGCCCGAGCAGATCGTGGCTGATGAAGCCCTTGGGTCCGAACGAGAAGATGATCGAGATCGACGTCGTGAACGGCGGCGAGACCAGCGGCAACAGCACCACGGCATCGAGCAAGGTCAGCCAATGCCGCCCGAGGCCGGCGCGCACGGCGGTGAAGGCAAACAGGAAGCCGAGCGCCGTGCCCGCAATGCCGACAGCCGTCGCGAGAATCAGACTATTGGCGAGCGCCGTGCGGTGACCGGCATTGCCCACGGCCTCGAGCAGCGGCCCCAGCGTGAACCTGCCTTCGTCGACGAACGCGCGCGCCAACAGCTCGACCAGCGGGAACAGCACGAACAGCGCGAGCAGGATCCACACCACCAGGATGGTAGTGAGCAGCACCGGATCGCGCGCGACCCGGCGCCACGAAACGCTCGACGCGGCGGCCACGGTTACTGGCCCGGCAGCACTTCCTTGACCCAGCGCTCGACGATGCGCTTGCGATTGGCGCCGGCGTATTCGTCGTCGATCGGGAAGATCTTGGCGTCCTTCAGCACTTCGGCCAACGACGCCTCGGTCTTCACGTCAGGATGGGCCGGCACGAAGTTGACCTTGTGCTCGGCGAGCTTGGACTGCATCGCCGCGCTCGTGGCGAAGTCGATCAGCTTCTTGCCCGCCTCGGGGTTCTTGGCACCCTTGATCAGGGCAATGGCTTCGGCCGAGCTGCCGATGCCCTCCTTCGGGAAGCTCACGACGACGTCGTAGCCCTTGGCCTTGGTCTCGAGCGCGTCGACGATGAAGAAGATGCCGCCGCCTGCCTGGCCGAGACCGACCGGCAAGGTGCCGCCGCCGCCACTCTTGGTATAGACCTGCACGTTCTGCCGCAGCTTCTTCAGGTACGCGAACGTCTTCTCCTCGTCGCGCTTGTTCACTTCGAGCACGGAGAAGATGCGCGTCACCGCCGTGCCGGAGGTACGGGCGTCGGCCATCTGCAGCATGTTCTTGTAGGCCGGGTTCAGCAGGTCGTCCCACGACGCCGGAGGCTTCAGGTTGTTGGACTTGAGGAAAGCCGCGTTGGTCATGAACACCAGCGGATCGTCGGCGATCGCGGTCCACTGTCCGTCGGCCTGCTTGAAGCGGGCCGGAAGCTTGGCGAAGGACGGCGACTTGTAGGGCTCGAAGATGCCTTCCTTGATGCCCGCCGCGAAGGTCTCGACCGGACCACCGAACAGCACGTCGACCCGCGGATTGTTCTTTTCGGCGATCACCCGTGAGAGTGCTTCGCCCGAGGAGAAGCGCAGGAAGTTGACCTTGATGCCGGTCTGCTTCTCGAACTCCTGGAACATGGGCCGGGCGTAGTTCTCGGGCCAGATCGTGTAGACGTTCAGCGGATCGGCGGCCTGGACGGCCGCCATCCCCGAGAGCCAGACCGCAGCGGCCGTGGCCAGCAAACGCACGTATTTCATTGGTTCCTCCCCAATGTGACAGTTTTATTACTTGGAGGAATATTGGCCCGTGCCGTGAGCGGCGTCCATTGGAGACGCGAACCCGCGCGACGTTATTTCTGGCCGCGCTTCAGCCGTTGGATCGCCTCGTCGAGCGCCGACAGGAAGCGCGACTTGTCGCGCTGGGCCATGGGCTTCGGCCCGCCCGTGATCTCGCCCATTGCGCGCAGGTTCGACATCAGCTCGCGGTTGGCCATCGCCATGCCGATCGAGGCCTTGGTGAACGGCACACCGGTGTTGCCGATCACCGACGCGCCCGCCTTGAGGCTGCGGTCGGCGAGCGGGATGTCGGCGGTGACCACGATGTCGCTCGCGCCCACCCGTTCGGCGATCCAGTTGTCCGCCGCATCGAAACTGTCGCTCACCACCACCTGCTCGATGCGCGGGTCGCGCGGCACGTTCATGTAGGCGTTGCTGACGACGTAGACCTTGAGGCTATAGCGCTCGGCCACGCGGTAGATCTCCGCCTTCACCGGACAGGCGTCCGCGTCGATGTAGATCGAAATCGAGTCGGTCAAAAGTCGTAGAGCCGTGCGGGATTGTCGACCAGGATCTTGTGGCGCACCTTCTCGTCCGGCGCCCACTTGCCCAAGAGGTCGAGCGTCGGGCCGGTCTTGATCATGCGCTCGTACAGGTGAACGTGCGGCCAGTCGGTGCCCCACAGCATGCGGTCGGGATTGGCCGCGATCAGCGCCTGCGGCATCTCCATCGTGTCGCTGTAATTGTCGAGATCGTCGCTGTTGCGATAGGCGCCCGAGAGCTTCACGTAGGCGCCGCCCTTCACCAGCCCGAGCAGCGCCGCGAAGGCCGGCGTCTTGGGGCCACCTTTGTGGTGGATGCTGGCGATATGATCGATCGAGAACGGCAGCTTCAGTCTGGCGATGCGGGGCGCGAATTCGACCAGGCGCTCGGGTCCGATCAGGAACTGCAGGTGCCAGCCCATCGGCTTCAGCCGCTCGGCCAGGTGATCGACGGCGTCGAAGCCCACGCCGCCGCCCAGCACGAGATTGATGCGCAGGCCCCGCACGCCGGCGTCATGCAGCATCTTGAGTTCCGCATCGGAGACATCGGCGGCGCAGACGCCGACGCCGCGCAGCCGCTTGGGATGCTTGCGCAGCACGTCGACGACGTAGCTGTTGTCGGTGCCGTGCATGCTCACCTGTACCAGCACGCCGCGATCGAGGCCGAGGCCGTCGAG
>CAIMEE010000513.1 GCA_903839865.1 Enhydrobacter aerosaccus
CAAATCCAATCTCGGCTATGACGCCTCGGACTTCGTCAATAGCGCGATCGGCGAGGTCATCCGCACCCTGATCGAAGCGGCGCTCATCGTCACGATCGTCGTCTTCGCCTTCTTAGGCTCACTGCGATCGGTCCTGATCCCGGCGGTCACCATCCCGCTGTCATTGGTCGGCACCTTGGTCATGATGCTGATCTTCGGTTTCACCATCAATCTTCTGACCTTGCTGGCCCTGGTGCTGGCGATCGGACTGGTAGTCGATGACGCGATCATCGTGGTCGAGAACGTCAATCGCCATCTCGATGCCGGCGAAAAGCCGATCCCCGCGGCCCTCGCCGCCGCGCAGGAGCTGGGCGGCCCGATCATCGCGATGACCGTCGTTCTGATCGCGGTCTATGTGCCGATCGGCTTCCAGAAGGGACTGACCGGCGCGCTGTTCACCGAGTTCGCCTTCACGCTGGTCGGCGCCGTCACCGTGTCCGCGGTGGTAGCGCTTACGCTTTCGCCGATGATGTGCTCGCGGCTGCTGAAGCCCGGCCAGGGCGAGGGCAAGAGCTGGGACGCGCGCTTCGTGCGCTTCATCGACCGCATCATGGACGGCACGCGCCATCGCTATGCGCGCGGCCTGCACGGCAGCCTGAACTACCTGCCGGTGACCGCGGTGTTCTCGGTGATCGTGCTGTGCAGCATCTACTTCCTCTACACCACGACGAAGAGCGAGCTCGCGCCGCAGGAAGACCAGGGCGTCATCATCACGCTCGCCACGGCGGCGCCCAACGCGACCATTAACCAGCGCCTGATGTACTCCAGGCAGGTCTTCGACATCTTCTCGAGCCATTCCGAAACCGACCATGTGTTCCAGCTCGATGTGCCGGGCCAGTCGATCGCCGGCATGGTCCTGAAGCCCTGGGACGCGCGTAAGGCCACCTCGAACCAGATCCAGCCGCTGATCCAGCAGGAAGTCGCCCAGAAGGTGGCGGGTGCCCAGGTCGTGGCGTTCCAGCCGCCGCCGCTGCCGGGCTCGGTCGGCCTGCCGGTGCAGTTCATCATCAACACGACCGGCGACTTCGGACCGCTGAACGAGGTGGCGCAGAACTTCCTCAAGGAGGCCAACTCCAGCGGCATGTTCATCTTCGTGAACACCGACCTCAAGATCGATCGGCCGCAGTCGACCGTCGTGATCGATCGCGACAGGGCGGCCCAGCTTGGCCTCAAGATGAGCGACATCGGCTCGGCGATGGCGTCGATGCTGGGTGGCGGCTACGTCAACTACTTCGGCCTCGATGGCCGGTCGTACAAGGTGATCCCGCAGGTCCAGCAGTCCTCGCGTCTCAACACCGATCAGCTGCTGAACTACTACGTCAAGGCCGCCGACGGCACGCCGATCCCGCTGTCGACGGTCGCGACCATCACGACCAGCACGCAGCCCCAGTCGCTGAACCACTTCCAGCAGCTCAACAGCGCCACCATCCAGGGCGTGGCCTTCCCCGGCGTGTCGCAGGCCGATGCGCTGCAATACCTGCGCGACCTCGCCGCGCGGACGTTGCCGGCGCGCTATTCGATCGACTACGGCGGCGCGATGCGGCAGTACGTGCAGGAGTCGGGCGGATTCGTCGTCACCTTCGGCTTCGCGCTGATCATCATCTTCCTGTCGCTCGCCGCCTTGTTCGAGAGCTTCCGCGATCCGCTGATCATCCTGTTCTCGGTGCCGATGTCGATCGCGGGGGCCCTGATCTTCATCACGGTGCTCTCGACCATGAACGTGCCGGGCGCGTCGCTGAACATCTACACCCAGGTCGGACTGGTCACGCTGATGGGCCTGATCAGCAAGCACGGCATCCTGATCGTCGAGGTCGCCAACGAGCTGCAGCGCACCGGCAAGACCAAGCGCGAGGCGGTCGAGGAAGCCGCCGGCATCCGCCTGCGTCCGATCCTGATGACGACGGCCGCGATGGTGCTGGGCGTCATCCCGCTGATCCTGGCGAGCGGCGCCGGCGCATTGTCTCGTTTCTCGATGGGCCTGGTCATCGCGAGCGGCATCGCGATCGGCACGCTGTTCACCCTGTTCGTGGTGCCGGCGGTCTACGTGATGATCGCGGGCGACCACTCCAAGGCGCACGAGGACGCCAACGCGGGCATCGAGCCCGCGGAGTAGGAAGCTAGACCCGGCGAATCAGCCGGACGAGCAGCAGCAGGACGATGGCGCCCAGCATCGCCCAGACGATCTGCTCGCCGATGCCGCCGCCGACATGGAAGCCGAACTTCGGGAACAGCCAGCTCGCGACGAAGGCGCCGACGACGCCGACCACGAGGTCGCCGATCAGTCCGAAGCCGCCGCCACGCACGACCTTGCCGGCGAGCCAGCCCGCGACAATGCCGATAAGAAGAATGACCAGAAGACCTTCACCTGACAGCATCGCGCATCTCCCGGAGTAATTAGGCGCGGTGTGAACGTCGACGGTGGGGTTTCGTTCCCGGCTAAAGCGTGGCCACGGCCGCCTCGGCGATCGGGGCGCCCCATTCCTGCAGGAAGTGGCCACCCTCGGCGATCTCCATCGGCGGCGGGCAGCCGCGGATATGGCGGTGCAGGGCGTACATAGTCTCCGGTCCCAGCACGGGGTCCTTCATGCCGATCGCCATCAGGCTGCGGCCGGTCCAGCGTGTCTCCCAGAAATCGCGGGCCTGGCGGGAGAGGGCGGCGTCGCGGCCCTCCGGCCGGTCAGGCACCAGGTTGGGAAAGCGCCGCACGCCTGCCTTATAGGAAGCGTCGGGGAAGGGCGCGGCATAGGCGGCGGCCTCGGCCGGCGTGAGGTGCGGGCAGGACCGCTGCATGAGCTTGGCGATGTCCATGTCGGGGCTGCGGTTGGAGAAGGCCCGCCAGTCGAGGAAGCCCTGGCTGAGCGGCGCATCGCCGGTGCCGAGGGCGGTGTTCATCACCAGCAGCCCGCGATAGCGCTCGGGCTCGAGCATCGGGAGCGTAAGCCCGATCAGCCCGCCCCAGTCCTGGACGGCCAGGACGATATTCTCGAGATCCAGCGCCCCGATCAGCTCGAGCACGGTCCGGCGGTGGAAATCGAAGGTATAGACGGCCTCGTCGAGCGGCTTGTCCGAGCCGCCGAACCCCAGAAAATCGGGCGCGATCACCCGGTCGCCGGCCGCCACGAACACCGGGATCATGCGCCGCCAGAGGTAGCTCCAGGTCGGCTGGCCGTGCAGGCAGAGCCACGTCCGGCGGGCATCGGGATCCCCGGCGTCGATATAATGCAGCAACAGCCCATCCTCGCGCTGGAGATAGGACGAGGCGTAGGGCCAGTCCGGCAAACCGGCGAATCGCTCGGGAGGAGTACGCAGGACCTCGATCAATGGTGTATCCTCCCGGGAATGGTTGGCCCGTCCAGAACCCCGCCGGACACGGAGGACCGCGATGCAAGGCTCGCTGCCGCATTGCGCGAAAACCTCAAACGGCGCAAGGCGAAGACGCGCACGCTGAATGAAAAAGACAAATCGTCCACCCCCGAATCACTCGAGGAAAAGACCGGCGGTTGAGCCGGCCCCTCCAACCGTCTAGAAGCCCCTCGCAATGAGCATTCTTTCCGACCGCTGGATCCGCCGCATGGCGCAGGAGAAGGGCATGATCGAGCCCTTCGTCGATGGCCAGAAGCGCGAAGGCGTCATCAGCTACGGCCTCTCGTCCTACGGCTACGACGCGCGCGTCGGCACCGACTTCAAGATCTTCACCAACGTGAACTCCGCCGTGGTCGATCCCAAGGCGTTCGACCAGAACAGCTTCGTCGACCGCAACACCGACGTCTGCATCATCCCGCCCAACTCCTTCGCGCTCGCGCGCACGGTCGAGTACTTCCGAATCCCGCGCGACGTGCTGGTGATCTGCGTCGGCAAGTCGACCTACGCGCGCTGCGGCATCATCGTGAACGTGACCCCGCTCGAGCCCGAGTGGGAGGGCCACGTGACGCTGGAGTTCTCCAACACCACGCCGCTGCCCGCCAAGATCTACGCCAACGAGGGCGCGTGCCAGTTCCTGTTCCTGCAGGGCAACGAGCCCTGCGAGACCTCCTATCTCGACAAGTCCGGCAAGTACCAGGGCCAGCGCGGCGTCACCCTCCCCAAAATCTGAAACCAGCGGAGATAATAAATGGATCGAATCCGTATCCGCGGCGGCAAGCAGCTCAACGGCACCATCCGAATCTCCGGCTCCAAGAACGCCTCGCTGCCGCTGATGGCGACGGCGCTGCTCAGCGACCAGAAGTTCACGCTGCACAACGTGCCGCGCCTGGCCGACATCACGACCATGATGGTGCTGCTGCAGCAGCACGGCGTCGAGATCAATTCGGCGGCGGGAGAGAACGGCCATAGCCACGGCACGACGCTAACCTTGCAGACCAGGAAGATCACCTCGACCACGGCGCCCTACGACATCGTGCGCAAGATGCGCGCCTCGGTGCTGGTGCTGGGCCCGTTGCTGGCGCGCGAGGGCCAGGCCAAGGTCTCGCTGCCGGGCGGCTGCGCGATCGGCGCGCGCCCGGTCGATCTGCACATCGCTGGTCTCAAGGCGATGGGAGCAGAAATCGACATCGACGGCGGCTACATGATCGCCAAGGCGCCCAAGGGCTTGAAGGGCGCGCGCTACACTTTCCCCAAGGTCTCCGTCGGCGCCACCGAGAACCTGATGATGGCGGCGGCGCTCGCCAAGGGCACGACCGTGCTGGCCAACGCCGCGCGCGAGCCTGAGATCATCGATCTCGCCCAGTGCCTCACCTCGATGGGTGTCACCGTCGAGGGCATCGGCACCGAGACGCTCACCATCCACGGTGTCGATCGCCTGAAGGAAGCCACGCACTCGGTCATCCCCGACCGCATCGAGATCGGCACCTACGCGATGGCCGTGGCGATGACTGCGGGCGACGTCGAGCTGGTCGGCGGCCGCCTCGAACTGCTGGAGGCGGCGGCGCAGACGCTGCGCTCGGCCGGCGTCTCGCTCGAGCCGACGGAAAAGGGCTTCCGCGTGCGCCGCGCCAACGGCCAGCTGCACGGCGTCGACGTGATGACCGAGCCCTATCCCGGTTTCCCGACCGACCTGCAGGCGCAGATGATGGCGCTGATGACCCGCGCGGACGGCGCGTCGATGATCACCGAGACGATCTTCGAGAGCCGCTTCATGCACGTGCCCGAGCTCGCGCGCATGGGCGCCAATGTCGTGGTCCATGGCGAGTCCGCCCTGGTGCGCGGCGTGTCGAAGCTGCGTGGCGCCGAAGTGATGGCGACCGATCTCCGCGCCTCGGTCTCGCTCGCGATCGCGGGCCTCGCCGCCGAAGGCGACACGACCCTGCACCGCGTCTACCACCTCGACCGCGGCTACGAGCGCCTTGAGGAAAAGCTCGCGGCCTGCGGCGCCGACATCGAGCGGCTGAAGGGTTGATCAGGCAGCCAGGCGTTCGAGCGCAGCGATGCCGATCGGGGGGGCCGCCAGTCTCGGCAACAGGTAAGCAGCTTTCGCCAGCCCGTCGTGCACGCGGGCGATCTGGATCAATTCTCCAGACAGGCGACGCAGCAACAGCGGGTCGCGCGTGCCGCTTCCAACCAGGCATTTGTTGATCACCCAGGCGAATGGTTCGATGCCCGCGCGCCGCAGATCCTCCTGCAGGGCTGCCGCCTGGGACACGGGCGTGGTTTCCGCCAATGTTACGAGGATGACGCGCGTATAAGCGGAATCCTGCAGCCGCATCAGCGGCGTGATCAGTCTGCCGCCTGCGGGTTGGGTAGGGAGGTTATGAACCATCTGCCGGTGATAGGCGCCGGTTGCATCCATCAGCAGCAGTGAATGGCCGGTCGGCGCTGTATCCAGCACCACGAAGGCACTGCGCGCTTCGCTGACGATCCGCGAGAAGGCATGGAATACCGCCACCTCTTCCGTGCAGGGTGACTCCAGGTCTTCGCGCAGCAGGGCCTTGCCGGCTTCGTCCAGTCTGCGCCCACCAGCTTCCATCGCCTTGGCGACATAGCGGGCTGTCTCCGCCTTAGGGTCAATGCGATCGACCAGCAGGCCGGGCAGTTCGCCGTCGACCGTCATGGCAAGATGCGCCGCCGGATCGGTGGTGCTGAGATGCACCGAGTGGCCGCGCTGCACCAGGCCGATGGCGATGGCAGACGCGATGGTAGTCTTGCCCACTCCGCCCTTGCCCATCACCATGATCAGGCCGCGGCCATTCTGGGCGAGACGATCGATCAGCTCGCTCAGTTCCGGGTCGCGGTTGGTTGTGACCGCAGCGGGACTGGGCTGAAGGGCACCCTCTGGCTTTGGCGGCTGCTGGAGCGAGAGCAGAGATCGCAGCGCGTCAAGACCAACCATGTCGTAGGGTCGCAGCGCGATCTCGTCGCGCGACAGGCTCCGCAATGCCGTCGGCATCTCGGAGAGTGCCGACTGGCCTTCCTGCTCGACCGAAACAGCCACTGCATCGTTTGCCGCATTTGCCCTGAAGACCCCGTTTATCACAAGGCGCTGGTTCGACAGTCCCATGGCGCGGAGCTCGATCGACGTGCGATCCGCCTCCCGAAGCGCGCCGCGCTCGGGTCGCGTCACCAGTACGATCGTGGTCAGCTTGTCGTTCGCCAGCGTCTCCATGGCCTGGCGAAAGCGCTCCTCCTGCATCTTCAGTCCCGAATGTGGTCCCAGGCAGGAAGCGCCGCGGTCGTTGCCGGCGAGAAATCCGGTCCAGGCTTTCGGCAGGCTGAGCAGGCGCAGCGTGTGGCCCGTGGGCGCCGTATCGAAGACGACATGGTCGAAGCCGCTCGCCTCACCGGCCAGCAGGCCGGTGAACTCGTCGAAGGCGGCGATCTCCGTGGTGCAGGCACCGGAGAGCTGCTCGCGCACGGTTTGCCGCGTCTTCTCATCGGTCCCTTGCTCGAGTTGTGCCAGGACCCGGCCGCGATAGGCCTCGGACGCGGCCGTTGGATCGATGTTGAGCACGGACAGTCGGGGCACATCGGGCACGGCGACGGGCTGGTTGCTGAGCTTGACCCCAAGCATCTCGTCCAGATTCGAGGCCGGATCCGTGCTGACCAGCAGAACGGTCTTTCCGGCATCGGCTATATGCAACGACGCGGCGCATGCGATCGACGTCTTGCCGACGCCGCCCTTGCCGGTGAAGAACAGGAAGCGGCTCGGCGACTTGCCAAGGAAGTTCAACGTCATCCCAAAACGATACCCAAGAAGTGCTACCGCAGACTTGATGTAGATCAGTGCCGCGCCTGCCGATGGGGCAAGAGAATGGCTTAGGCCATCATGGTCAGGACGCCGCGCACACAGATGTAAAGGCCGGCCGAAATCACGAAGCCGGCGAAGACCCGGGTCATCAGCACGCGGCGATCGGCGAGCAGGGCATTGAGGTGCGTGCCGCCCAGAGCGCCCGCGGCACCCCCCACGATCAGCAGCCCGGCCGTTGGCCAATCGATCAGGCCCGACCAGGCATAGCTCGATGCGGACGAAAGGCCGAAAGCTGCGACCGCGATCAGGGAGGCGCCCGTTGCCTCCTTGAGATCCATGTGCGCCGCCAGCATCAGCGCCGGCACGATCAGGAAGCCGCCGCCGATGCCGAAGAAGCCCGACATCAGGCCAACGCCTGCACCGAGTAGCGCCAGGCGGGGCAGCAGGTGCGGAGCGCTCTCTCGCGTCAGCCACGGCGAAGGGCGGGCCGCCTGCGGCTTCGGTCTGAGCATCAGCAGTCCGACCACGATCATCAGCAGGCCGAACAGCGCGAGCAGTTGGCGTCCGTCGATTGCCTTGCCGGCTGCCGCGCCGGCAAAGGCGCCGCCGATGCCCGCGAGGCTGAAGACGACGGCACAGGGCCACCGGATTTTGGTCCGGCGGGCGTGCAGGACGAGGCTTGCAAGGGCGTTGACGGCGACCGCGAAAGCCGCCGTGCCGATGGCGACGTGGGGCGAGGCGGTGCCCACGGCGTAGACGAGCAGAGGAACGGCAAGGATGGAGCCGCCGCCGCCGATCAGACCGAGCACGAGCCCGATCACGCCGCCGGACCCGAGTGCCGCCGCGGCGGGGAGCAGCCCGCCCATCACACGATCGCGGGCTTCGGCGCGGTCCGCCGGTTCCATGGCATCAAGCCAAGGAGCCTCGCCATGCCGCACCAGCCGCTGATTCCGGCGAACATCAGCCCGGCGCCGACGAAGGCGCTCAGTCCGTAGAACGCCGGAGAGACCCAGGTGCCGAGGGCCACGCCCAGCAGCACGAGGCCGCCTGCGGTGATCTGCACCTGCCGCATGACCTCGATCGGCTGGCGCGCGTCGATGGCAACCGGCAGGCCCGCCTTCTTCCAGGCGTTGATGCCGCCTTCGAGGATGTAGGCCTGGCAATCCGCCGCGCCGGCGAGGCGCTGGGCGTTGGCGGCCGTGCGGGCGCCGGAGCGGCAGTGAAAGATCACCGCTGGCGCGCCGGTCTTGAGCCCCTCGAGCCTGCTCACAGGCTGGTTGCGCGCGCCGGGTACGCGCTCGCGCAGATGCTCGTCGGGCTCGCGAATGTCGACCAGCAACGCGCCGCCGTCGATCAGGCGCTTGGCCTCCATCGGATCGATCGTTTTCAGGGTCATGATGTCCTCCGTGTCAGGTGCAATAGAGTCGATGCAGGGTGGCGAAAAGCGTTTCGACCCTGGGATCGGCGATGCGGTACCAGATCGATTGCGCCTCGCGTCGAAAAGCGACGATTCCTTCCTCGCGCATGCGCGCGAGATGCTGGGACAGCGCCGACTGCGACAGGCCGACTTCCTCGGCGAGCGTTCCGACGGTGGCTTCCCCCAGCTCCACGAGGGTGCAGAGGATGAGGAGTCGCCGGTCGTTGGCCAGCGCGCGCAGCAGGTCCGCGACCTGGCCGGCTTTGGCCTGCAGGGCGCGGGGATCGAGGCGAGGGGGCTTAGTTTTCATGGTGATCTTTATTTAAGGTATTGCTAATTTAGTAAGTGCTAATATATAGGTCAAGACCCAACCCGAGGATTTATCGATGACCGGCAGACCCACGATCGACGCGTTTTTCGACGAAGCCACCTTTACCGTGACCTATCTCGTGAGCGATCCGGCCTCGCGGCGCGCCGTGATCGTCGATCCCGTGCTCGATTACGATCACCGCTCCGGCAAGGCCTCGACCGTGTCTGCGGACAAGGTGCTGGCGAAAGTGCGGGAGCGCGGCCTCCAGATCGACTGGGTGCTCGAGACCCATGCCCATGCCGACCACCTGACGGCGGCGCCGCACATCAAGGCCGCCACGGGCGCCAAGATCGTGATCGGCGAGCATATTCGCGACGTGCAGAAGATCTTCGCCCCGTTCTTCAATGCGCCCGACGTAAGCTGCGACGGCGGCGAGTTCGACCGCCTGGTGCGCGACGGCGAGACGTTGCCGCTGGGCGGCCTCGAGATCGAGGTCATGCATGTTCCCGGGCACACCCCCGCCGACGTCGCCTATCGCATCGGCGACGCCGTCTTCGTGGGCGACACGCTGTTCATGCCGGACTACGGCACGGCGCGCGCCGACTTTCCGGGTGGGGATGTCGTCCAGCTATACCGCTCGATCAGGCGGCTCCTCGCGCTGCCGGGCGAGACGCGGCTCTTCATGTGTCATGACTACAAGGCGCCGGGGAGGACGGTCTACGCATGGGAGACGACAGTTGCGGAGGAGCGCGAGAAGAACGTCCATGTGCACGACGGCGTCTCTGAAGAAAGCTTCGTTGCCCTGCGCCGAAACCGCGACGCCACGCTCCCGGCGCCGGTGCTGCTGTTGCCCTCGGTGCAGGTCAACATCCGTGCCGGCCGTTTGCCGCCACCCGATCCCAACGGCGTCAGCTACCTGCGTATTCCCGTGAGGTGGGCGCCGTAAAATAGGGAAGGGTTCCCTATACCGCAGTGCCAGCGAGCCTGAGAGAAAGCGCCCGTACCACATACGGGAGACTCATATGGGTCGCATTCTGGCACTTCTCTACGGATTCGCATCGTACGCGTTTTTCTTCGTTACCTTCCTGTACGCCATGGGCTTCGTCGAAGGCCTCGTGGTGCCCAAGACGATCGACTCGGGCCCGGTGGTATCGGCGCGCGAGGCGGTGATCGTGAACCTGATCCTGCTGGCGGTCTTCGCCGTCCAGCACAGCGTCATGGCGCGGCCGGCCTTCAAGCGCTGGTGGACGCAGTTCGTGCCGAAGTCGGTCGAGCGCAGCACCTACGTGCTGCTGTCCACGGCGGCCCTGGCGTTGCTGTGCTGGCAGTGGCGGCCGATGCCGGCGGTTCTTTGGAGCGTCACCGATCCCTACCTCGCGCAGGTACTGATCGGCCTGTCGCTGCTGGGCTTCGTGATCGCGCTGACCAGCACGTACCTGATCAACCATTTCGAATTATTCGGCCTGCAGCAGGTCGTGCACAACCTGACCGGCCGCGAGGCGCCGCAGCCCGTGTTCCGTACGCCGTTGTTCTACAAGGTGGTGCGGCATCCGCTCTATCTCGGCTTCATCATCGCCTTCTGGGTGACGCCGTCGATGACGGTGGGCCATCTGCTGTTTGCCGCCGCGACGACCGCCTACATCGTGATCGGCGCCTTGCTCGAGGAGCGCGACCTCGTGGACCTCTTCGGCGACGACTATCGCCGCTACCGCGAAAAGGTCTCGATGCTCATTCCGTGGCGCAAGTCGGCGTGAGCTCATGCACCTCCCCCGTCTTCGGGGGAGGTGCCAGCGTCTTACGCTGACGGAGGGGGCGAGCCACACGGCAAACCTCACCGATATTCGATCATGATGCGGAACTGCAGGCGACGCGGTGGGGCTTTCCCCCTCCGTCGCGGATTGCCGCGCCACCTCCCCCGAAGACGGGGGAGGGGAAGGGCTCTATAATCGGGGCTCCTTTGGTGAAGTAATTCGAGGAACGCCGATCATGAGCACGATCACGGTCACGCCGCTGGGCTTCGCCGCCGGCGCACAGGTCACGGGCATCGATCTTTCGAAGCCGCTGAGCGAGCTGCAGCAGCGCCAGATCAACAAGGCGTGGCTGGAGCACATCGTGCTGGTCTTCCCGGGCCAGGAGCTGACGCCCGCCCAGCAGATCGCCTTCACCGGCAGTTTCGGCACGCTCGACCAGCACGGCTCGCAGGCGCCGACGACCTTGCATCCGGAGCATCGCGAGATCCTGGTGCTCTCCAACAAGGTGGTGAACGGCAAGAAGTCGGGCACCTACAATTCGGGCCGCAACTGGCACACCGACTTGAGCTACACCACGCGGCCGGCGAAGGGCGCGGTCATTCACTGCAAGGAAAAGCCGCCGGTCGGCGGCGACACCATGTGGGCGAACCTCTATCTCGCGCTGGAGACGCTCTCGCCCACCATCCGCAAGCTTCTGGACGGCCTCGAAGCCGTGCACGACGTCACGCTGGTGCAGGGCATCGAGCTGCGCGCGCCGGAAGTCGTGGCGGAGATGAAGAAGCGCACTCCGCCGGTCGTCCATCCCGTGGTGCGCACCCATCCCGAGACCGGGCGCAAGTCGCTGCTGGTCAACCAGCGCATCCGCCGCTTCGTCGGCATGTCGGACGAGGAGAGCCAGTCGCTGCTCGCGATGCTTAACACGCATGCGACTTCTCCGGAGTTCGTCTATCGCCACCGCTGGAGTCTCGGCGACGTGGTGATGTGGGACAATCGCTGCTCCTGCCACGTGGCGCTGGGCGACTTCGACCAGACCAAGCCGCGCGTCATGTTCCGCTGCTCGCTCGAAGGCGAGGTCGAGAGCGGCCGCCTTACGAACGATATTGGCGGCACGGATCGTCAGACGATGTTGCAGGCGGTGGCCGCGGTATCGTAGCAACGGTGAAACCCTCACCCTGAGGAGCGCGCAGCGCGTCTCGAAGGGTGGGCAACAAACAAGGTGCTCGTTCTCACCCTTCGAGACGCGGCCTTTCAGGCCGCTGGGTGAGGTGGCGGGTGAATGAAGGGGAGAAGACGACATGACCATCAAGAGGTTCGCGGGCGCGCTTGCCTGCGCCATCGCGTTCGCCCTGTCTGCGGCGGCCCAGGCGCAGACCTTTCCCGACCACACGATCCGCCTCGTGGTCGCCTTCCCGCCGGGCGGCGCAACCGACGTGATCGCGCGCATCCTGGCGCAGGGGCTGACGGAGGAACTGGGTCAGACCGTGCTGGTCGACAACAAGGGCGGCGCCAGCGGCATCATCGGCACCGAGGCCGTCGTGAAGGCAGCTCCCGACGGCTACACGCTCCTGTTCGCGCCGTCCTCGCATGCGACCTTGAAGGAGCTGTATCCGAACCTGTCATTCGATCCGCTGAAGGACTTCACGCCGATCGCGACGGCGGCGCGCACCGCCTACATCTACGTCGTGCATCCGTCGGTCGGGGCGAAGAGCGTCAAGGAGCTGCTCGACATCGCGCGCGCCAAGCCCGGCACTATCGCCTATGCCTCGACCGGCATGGGCACCGCGCAGCATCTCGCGGGCGAGGCGCTGCGCCGCGCAGGCAACGCCGACATCCTGCACATTCCCTACAAGGGCAGCGGCGCCGTGCGCGGCGATCTCCTGTCAGGCCGCGTCCAGACCATGTTCGACAACGTGGCGGTGATGCTGCCCTACGTGCAGCGCAAGGAACTGCTGGCACTGGCCGTCACCAGCGCCAAGCGCAGCCCGCTGCTGCCCGAGGTGCCCACCATGCGCGAACTCGGCCTGGCCGACGTCGAGATCGAGGGCTGGTTCGTCGTGCTGGGACCGGCCGGGGTACCCGACGCTGTCGTCCAGCGCCTGAACAAGGCCGTCAACAAGGTGCTGGTGGCGCCCGCGACGGCCGAGCGCATGGCCACCATCGGCGCCGAGCCGCTGATCGGCCCGCCGCAGGATGTCACCGCGATTGTGACGAGGGATCGCGACCACTGGGGCAAGGTGATCCGCGACGCCGGCATCAAGCCGGAGTGAGTGTCCGCAGCCTTGCGTCGCAACAGAGGGCCTGGGCGAGGCGTTTAAACTCCATGGCCAGCGTATCCAAGCTCACCACGACGCACCGCGGACACAGGATTGAAATCCAGCGCTTCGAATGGGGCTACACCGCCAGCATTCTCGCCGGCGACGGCCGGTTCACCGTGGCCAGCGCTTCGGCCTTCCGGGCCCTGGCGGACGCTCTGGCGATCGTGGACGATTGGGCCGTTTCAAGCAGGCCAGCGTTTTAGGCTCAGTAACGACCGTAATAGGTCTTCCGCGGCGACCCGCCTATGGTGGGCGGATGATCGCCTTTCATTATCAACGGGACCCGCGGTGTCCTCTGCGTGCGCCCTGTCATCCTGAGCGCCTCGCGAGGGCTCGCGATGACTCGCGAGGAATAGCCTCCGGTTCAAGCGGGCCGGGCTTTTCGGGCATTCCTCGCGAGGAGGCGTTTTTTGGACCTGTTTTTTCTGGCGTCCTCCCGCCGGCCGGGGCTATCTACGCGCCCTCCCGCTATATTCCCGTTATTTTAGTGGTTACCCCGCGGTAACTACCCCTCGTCGGAAGCCTGGTGAATGGACGACAAGCTGCACCTTTCGGCGCTCGACGCCGACGACCTCGGGGTCATCTCGGCGGCGGTCCAGGACTCGCTGGTGGCGGTGCGCGACTGCGCCTGGTTCGCCGACGAGAAGCGCTTCGTGCTGCTGCTCAACCGCTTCCGCTGGGAAGGCGATTCCACCCTCGACGTGAAGTACTGGCGCACCCATTCGGCGCTGGTCTTCAACGAGGTGAAGAAGGTCCACCATCACAAGATCCCGCTCGACCAGCCCGACCGGGTGCTCGACCTGCTGTCGGTTGCGCTCGAGGGGCAAGGTTCAGTGGTCCTGCGCTTCGCCGCCGACCGGTCCATCAGGCTGGAAATCGGGCGTCTTGCATGCCATTTGGGGGACGTGGGGGAGCCTTGGCCCACCCCGTGGAAGCCCGCCCATCCGTAACCTGTGGCGGGCATTTGCGTTAGTGGGCGCCTGTTGCCCAGAGGTAAGAAAGTGGAAAACGAGAAGCTGATCCTGGCACTGCCCAAGGGTCGCATCCTGAAGGAAGCGGCGCCTGTTCTGGCGCGCGCGGGCATCGTGCCCGAAGCAGCGTTCAGCGATCCCGACTCGCGCCTGCTGCGATTCACCACCAACCATCCCGATCTCGACATCATCCGCGTGCGCTCGTTCGACGTCGCGACCTTCGTGGCCTTCGGCGCCGCCCACCTTGGCATCGCGGGCTACGACGTGCTGATGGAGTTCGACTATCCCGAGATCTACGCGCCGATCGATCTTGGCATCGGCAAGTGCCGCCTCGCGGTGGCGGAGCCGGTGGAGATGGCGGGCAAGGACGATCCGCGCCGCTGGAGCCACGTGCGCATTGCCACCAAGTATCCCGAGGTGACGCGCCGGCACTTCGCCGCGCGCGGCGTGCAGGCCGAATGCGTGAAGCTCTCCGGCGCGATGGAGCTGGCGCCGTCGCTCGGCCTCAGCCACCGCATCGTCGACCTCGTCGACTCGGGCCGCACGCTGCGCGAGAACGGCCTCGTTGAGATCGAGCACGTGGCCGACATCACCTCGCGCTTCATCGTGAACCGTGCCGCGCTCAAGACCCAGGCCGAGCGGGTCGGCGGCTGGGTCGATCGCTTCCGCGAGCTCTCCGTTGCCGCTTAGGCTCGACGCTTCGGCGCCGGGATTCGAAAAGGAATTTTCGGCCTTTCTCGGGCGCAATCGCGACACCGACGAGAACGTCGACCGTATCGTGGCCGACATCGTGGCCGACGTGCGCAAGCGCGGCGACGCGGCCGTCGTCGACTACACCAGTAAGTTCGACCGGTTCGAGAGCGATATCGCGGGGCTCCGCCTTTCTGCCGCCGAGATCAAGGCCGCCGGTGCCAAGGTGCCCGCCGCGCAACGCGACGCGCTGGTGTTTGCGGCCTCGCGCATCGAAGCCTTCCATCGTGCGCTGCTGCCCAAGGACGTCGACTTCACTGACGCGACGGGCACGCGGCTGGGCGCGCGCTACCGGCCGCTCGACTCGGTCGGCGTCTATGTGCCGGGCGGGACGGCGGCCTATCCGTCGTCGGTGCTGATGAACATCGTGCCGGCCAAGGTGGCGGGCGTGAAGCGCGTGGTCATGGTCGTGCCGACGCCGGACGGCGTGGTCAATCCGCTGGTCATGCTGGCGGCCGACATTGCGGGCGCCGACGAGGTCTGGCGCATCGGCGGCGCGCAGGCGGTGGCGGCGCTCGCCTACGGCACGGCGTCGATCGCCCCGGTCGACAAGATCACCGGTCCCGGAAACGCCTATGTCGCCGCCGCCAAGCGCCGCGTGTTCGGCCAGGTCGGCATCGATCTCATTGCGGGTCCCTCCGAAATCCTCGTCGTGGCCGACAAGGCGAACGATCCCGCCTGGATCGCGGCCGATCTGCTGTCGCAGGCCGAGCACGATGCGTCCTCGCAGTCCGTGCTGATCGCCGACGACCGAGCGTTCGCCGATGCCGTCGCCGCCGCCGTCGAGGTCGAGCTGAAGGGCCTCGCCCGCCGCAACATCGCGGGCGCGAGCTGGCGCGACAATGGCTGCATCATCCTGGTGCGCGAGCTCGCGCGCGATGCCGCCCCGATCGTGGATCGCATTGCCGCCGAACACGTCGAGATCGCGATGGACGCGGCACCCGCCGAGGCGCTGGCGGACAGGATCGCCCATGCCGGCGCGATCTTCATCGGCCGTCACACGCCCGAGGCGATCGGCGACTATGTCGCCGGCACCAACCACGTGCTGCCGACCTCGCGCGCGGCGCGCTTCTCGGGCGGCCTCAGTGTGGCGGACTTCCTGAAGCGCACGTCGATCGTATCCTGCACGCCCGAGGCGCTGGCGGCGCTCGGTCCCGCGGCGCTGGTATTGGCCGAAGCCGAAGGTCTGGGCGCGCACGGCCGCTCGATCTCGATTCGGCTCAACCGCCGCTCCTGAGGCCGGCCATGTCGCCAAAGGTGTCGGGTCCGCGGCGCATCGTCGATATCGTGCTGGACGAGCAGTCGGTCGCCCGGCGTTCGCCCGAGGTCGAGCACGAGCGTGCGGTGGCGCTATTCGATCTCCTGGAGGAGAACGACTTCGCGCTGCATGGCGCACCCGGTCCCTACAAGCTCCATCTCGGCGTCTTCGAGCAGCGCCTGGTGTTCAGCGTGCACGACGAGAACGACCGCAAGCTGCGCGACGTCATCCTGTCACTGACGCCGTTCCGCAAGATCGTGAAGGACTACTTCATGGTCTGCGAGAGCTACTACGCCGCGATCAAGCGACTGAGCAACACGCAGATCGAGGCGCTCGACATGGGCCGGCGCGGTTTGCACAACGAGGGCTCCGAACTGCTGCGCGAACGGCTCGAGGGCAAGATCGAGGTCGACCACGACACGGCGCGGCGGCTGTTCACGCTCATCTGCGCGCTTCACATCAAGGCATGAGCAATTCTTTGCCCGGCAGCGTCTTATTCGCCTGCAGCCAGAACTCGGTGCGCTCGCCGATGGCCGAGGCGATGGCCAAGCGGCTCTATGGCCAGTCGAGCTACATCGATTCGGTGGGCGTGCGGGCGACCGAGGTCGACGGCTTTGCCGTCGCGGTCCTCGACGAGATCGACGTCGACGTCCACAGGCACCATGCCAAGACCTTCGCCGACATCGACCCCGCGTCGTTCGACCTGATCGTGAGCCTGTCGCCGGAGGCGCATCACCAGGCGCTGGAATTCACGCGCGGCACGGCGGTCGAGGTCGAGTACTGGCCGGTGCCCGACCCCAGCGCCGTCGAGGGCTCGCGCGAGGCCCGGCTCGATGCCTATCGCCGCACGCGCGATCTCATCCTGGCCCGCCTGAAGGCGCGATTCGGTGCACCGGGGGCGCCAGTTGACTAAGCCTGTGGCGCGGCCCATTTTCCCGCCGCTTCAATCCCCATATCCCCAACCGGAGGCCTGATGGCCAAGGAAGACCTGATCGAGTTCAACGGCGTCGTGGACGAACTGCTGCCGAACGCCATGTTCCGCGTGAAGCTCGACAACGACCACACGATCCTCGCCCACACTTCGGGCAAGATGCGCAAGAACCGCATCCGCGTGCTGGCAGGCGACCGCGTCACCGTCGAGATGACGCCGTACGACCTGTCCAAGGGCCGCATCACCTTCCGCTTCAAGTAGGCAGCGCCTGGGCGTGGCGCTGAACCGGGCGCTGATCCTGGCATCCGCGTCGCCGCGCCGCCTGGATCTCCTGCGGCAGGTGGGACTCGAGCCCGACGCGATCGATCCCGCAGACATCGACGAGACGCCCCGCCCGGACGAGTCGCCGCGCGCCTATGCGCTGCGCATGGCAGAGGGAAAGCTCGCCGCCGTGATGCCGCGCCATCCGGGCAAGCTCGTGCTCGCGGCCGACAGCGTCGTGGCTGTAGGCCGTCGCATCCTGCCCAAGGCCGAGAGCGAGGCCGACGCGCGACATTGTCTTACGTTGATGTCCGGCCGGCGCCACAAGGTGCTGGGCGGAGTCGCCGTCGGATTTCCCGACGGCAGGGTGCGTACGCGCCTGGTCGAGACGGTCGTGCGCTTCCGCCGCCTGCAGACGGCCGACATCGAAGGCTACGTGCAGGGCGGCGAGTGGAAGGGCAAGGCGGGCGGCTATGCCATCCAGGGCCACGCCGCCACTTTCATCTCCTTCATCGCGGGCTCCTACAGCAATGTGGTCGGCCTGCCGCTGTTCGAGACCGTACAGCTTCTGAAGGTTGCCCCTCTGAAAGGTGGCGGCGGATGAGCCGCATCGACCGCCTGATCTGCCACGTCATGCCGCGCGCCTTCCTGATGGCGCTGGTGAGCAACGGCCGCCTGGTCGAATTGCAGGTCGCGCGCCGCGACAAACCGTCGAAGGTTGAAGGCATCTTCCTCGGCCGCCTCGAGCGTGTGATGCCGGAATTCGATGCCGCCTTCGTCGATATCGGCATCGGCCGCTCGGGCTTCCTGCGCGCAGCCGACCGCGCCGGCCTCGACGACTGGCCGCCGCCCGGCGCACCGCTGCTGGTTCAGATGCGCTCCGAGAACGACGGCAGCGAGAAGGGGCCGCGCCTGTCGATGGATGTCGCCGTGTCGGGTCGCTACCTGGTCTATCACCCGCAGGGCGCAGGCGTTTCCTTCTCGCGCCGCATCGAGGGCGAGTCCGAGCGCGACCGGCTGGCCGCCCACGTGGCGCCGCTGTTCGAAGGCGGTGTCGTGCTGCGCACCGCGGCGGCAGGTGCGCCCGCAGACGTGCTCAAGGCCGATGCTGCGCTTGTCCTGGAGCGCTGGGAAAACATCCGCAAGCACGCCTTCGGCACCGCGCCGCCCGCGGATCTCTCCGCGCGCATCCCGGGCGAGCGCGATCCGATCGCGCGCGCGCTGCGCGATCATGGCGCGGCGTTGGAAGAGGTGATTGTCGACGAGCGCATGATGGCGCGCAATCTGCAGGACGAGATGGACCGCCGCGCCGAGCGCATCCGCGTGCGCTGGCATTCGGGGCCGATGCCGGCCTTCGACATCGACGACGTGTCGGGGCAGGTGGGCACAGCGCTTGCGGATCGCATCGCGCTGCCGAGCGGCGTCGAGGTGCTGTTCGAGCCGGGCGAGACCCTGACCGCGATCGATGTCGACAGCGGCGATGCCGGTGGCCGCCAGGGTCGTGCGCCGCGCCGTCCGGTCGAGGTCAACCTCGAGGCCGCGCCCGCGATCGCCCAGCAGCTGCGGTTGCGCAACATCGCCGGCGCCGTGGTGATCGACTTCGTCACCATGCGCAGCGCCTACGACCGCGACAAGGTCCAGGCGGCGCTGGCCGAGGGGCTGAAGGACGATCCCGTGCCGACCCAGATCTACGGGTTCACCCGGCTCGGCCTGTTTGAGTTGACGCGCGCGCGCCGTGGCGCAACTCTGGCGGCCCAACTCGAGGCGCTAGAGAAAGAAGATGACGCCGCCGCCTGACAAGCCCATCCCGCCGATCCGCGCCGTCCGCATCGAGCCCAAGTGCCCCGTCTGTTCGAAACCGGGAGACGCGAAATATCGCCCGTTCTGCTCCAAGCGCTGCGCCGATATCGACCTCGGCCGATGGCTGAAGGAAAGCTACCGCGTGCCGACGAACGAGGCGCCGGAAGACGCCGATTCGCCCCCGAATGGGGCGTCTGGACAGGATCGTTGACGGGCCTTATACAGCCCGCCGTCAGCCTGACGATGTGCCCGGGTAGCTCAGCTGGTAGAGCATGCGATTGAAAATCGCAGTGTCGGTGGTTCGACTCCGCCCCCGGGCACCATTCCTTATTTGGGTGGCTGCAAGCTCCCCAGCCACTCGCGGTTCGATCGGTGGTTGCTGCCGATGACGGCGGTGAAGCTCAGCATCACCCAGCACGGCAGCCAGATGCGCAGTTCGGTCCAGATTCCGAAGACCGCCGTGATCAGTGCGCAGACGATCGCGGCACCCATCGTGGCTTTCTGATCGGCCGTCCACGGGCGCGGCATCAGCCGAAGGATGGCGAAGAACACAAGCGCCGTCGCCGCGAACATCGGCGTCACACCCGTGGGATGGAAGTAGGCTCGCCACCGGTTCAGGCTCTCGATGGCGCCGAGCGTTTGCTTCGGGTGAAACTCCCGCGCCAGCCCGTAGCGAAGGCCCCAAACGATCGCAACGCTGACGGCCATGTAGGCCAGAGCCGGCAGGAATTTCCGCAGATCTCCCGGGCCGTATCGCATGTACGTGACGGCGATCCAGACGATCCCCGCAAAGGCCGCCGACTCCCGGTTCATGGACGCCAGGACGACGACCAGCATCAAGGCGAGCGGCTTCTCCGCCAGTGCGAGGCAGACGATGAGCGCCGTGAATCCGATGTCGAAGAAGTCGCTGGGGTTCTCGCCGGAATCGGTCATGGGCGCCCAGAGATACGCAAAGGTGACGAGCCCGACCGATACCAGGGCGCGCAGCCGGCTGCCCGTCGTCTGGGATACCGCCGCGTAGAGCGTGACGAACCCGGCGGCCGCTTCGACGAAACGCAGGATGTGCCAGAGCGATCTTTCGGAGAAGCCCGCCGGCGCGATCTTCAGCGCGAGCACCGTCAGCGCGGGAGCAAGAATGCGATTCTGGAATTCCGGTATTTCGATCCGGCCCTCCCATATCCGCAACTGAACGGCGATGGCATCGGCCCACGTCAGGTCTCTTAGCCGAAAGGAGAACTGGCTCGCCAGGATCGCCAACGACAATACGATCGCCAGGGGAAGCGCGTTGTTTCGAAGGGCGTTGGGCAATTGCATATTTTGCTGCGCTTTTTGTAGAGCAGAAGGGGCGGAGATGGCAATCGTCTCGAGGCGGTTGTAGTATCGCCCCGCAGAGCGTCCCGTTGCGTTGCGTTGCGTTTTCTTTTCGTAGCGTCAACCGTGGAGCGAGCCTCATGACATTTCCCCGCCGCACCTTCCTGCATCTGGCCGCCGGTGCCGCCGCGTTGCCGGCCTTGCCGCGCCTGGCGCGTGCGCAGGCCTATCCGTCCAAGCCGGCCCGCATTGTCGTCGGCTTCACCGCGGGTGGCGCGACCGACATCCAGGCGCGCCTGATGGGCGATCTGCTGACGGAGCGTCTGGGCCAGCAATTCGTCGTCGACAACAAGCCCGGCGCCAGCGGCAACATCGGAACCGAGACGGTCGCCAAGGCCGCCCCCGACGGCTACACCCTGCTTCAAGTCGTGACGCCGCACGCGATCAACGCCGCGCTCTACAGCAATCTCAACTTCGACTTCATGCGCGACATCGCGCCGGTGATCTGCATTGCGCGGCTGGCCTACGTCGTCGTGGTAAATCCGTCAGTCCCCGTCACGTCGATCCCCGAGCTCATCGCCTACGCCAAGGCCAACCCGGGCAAGCTCAACTACGGGTCGGCAGGACAGGGGACGCCGCAGAACATTTCCTGCGAACTCTTCAAGATGATGGCCGGGGTGAACCTGGTCCACGTTCCGTACAAGGGCGGCGCGCCCGCGGTCGCCGACCTGATCGCGGGCCACGTGCAGGTGATCTTTGCGCCCGTGTCGGAGTCGATTCAGCAGATCAAGGCCGGCAAGCTCCGGGCCCTGGCGGTGACGACCGCGGCCCGTCTCGACGTGTTCCCCGACCTTCCTACGATCGGCGACTTCGTGCCCGGCTACGAGGCGAGCGGCTTTGGCGGCATCGGCGTGCCGCGGGGCACGCCAGTCGAAGTCATCGACCGGCTGAACAAGGAGATCAACGCCGGCCTCACCGACAGCAAGGTCAGCTCCCGGATCGTCGAGCTGGGCGGCACGGTGGCCGGCGGCAGGCCGGCGGAGTTCGGCAAGATCCTCGCGGAGGCCACTGAAAAGTGGGCGAAGGTGATCAAGTTCGCGGGGATCAAGGCTGAATAGACTACTTCGCGGCGGGCGTGGAGAGCTTCACGATGTCGCCCCAGCGGCCGATCTCCTTCGTGAGATAGGCGCTCAGGTCGGCGGGACCGCCGCGCTTTTCGTCGACGCCCTGGGCCGCCAGCGTTTCCTTGATCTTCGGATTCTGCAACGCCTTGTCGATGGCGCGGTAGAGCTTGTCGACGATCGGCTGCGGCGTGCCTTTCGCGGCCATCAGGAAGTACGCGATCTCGACAGTGAGGTCGGGGTAGCCCGCTTCCTTGAAGGTCGGGACGTCGGGCAACACGCCCGCCCGCGTGTCACCGGTGACCGCGATCATGCGGGCCTGTTTGGCGCTGTGCACCGGCATGCCAGACGTGACGGGGGTGAACCAGATCTGGATGCGGTTGGCCAGCAGGTCGACCAGCGCGTCGGGCGTGCTCTTGTACGGCACCATCACCGTGTTGATCTTGGCGGCGCGGTTCAGCATCTCGCCCAGGAACTGCGGCACGCCGCCGATATAGCCCGCGAAGTTGAGCTTGCCCGGCTGCTGGCGCGCGAGTTCGACGAGGTCGGCCACGCTCTTCACCGCAAGCTCGTTGGGCACGAACATCGAATAGAGGCCCTTGCCCGCGAAGGCGACGGGCGCGAAGTCCCTCAAGAGGTCGGTGGTCGCATTGCCGGTGACCTGATTGAGGATCTGGCTCATCGAGGGAATGAACAGCGTATGGCCGTCGGGCTTGGATTTCGCGACGAGGTCGGCGGCGATATTGCCGGTGGCGCCGGCGCGATTGTCGATGATGACGCTCTGGCCCAGCGTGCCCATCATGTCCTGCCCGAGCTGGCGGGCGATGACGTCGTTGGTCGTGCCGGGACCGAACGGGACCACGATGGTGATCGGCTTGCTCGGAAAGTCCTGCGCACGGGCCGGAATCGCCGCACCGGCAAGGCCCGCCATCGCCGACGCGACAACCGCGCGCCGGGACAATTTCGCAACCTTCATGAACGTCCTCCCACTCTTGGTCTGATTTGTGAGAAGCAGTTAAGGTTGCCGCGCCAGGACCCGTCAACACTGTGCATGCTCTCGATTTCGCGACGGACGCTGTCCAGTGCACAATGCCGTCGTCATCGACCGAAGGAACACTTGTCTCATGCCTCATATCGTCGTCGCCGATCCCATCCATCCCGGCGGAATCGAGCGGCTGCTCAAGGCGCCCGGCGTCACCCTCGACCATCCGGGGGAGCCGACCAATGCGGAGCTCAAGGATCGCCTGAGCAACGCCGACGGGCTGATCGTGCGCGGCACCAAGGTGAATGAGGCGCTGCTGGTCAACGCAAAAAAGCTGCGCGTCGTGTGCCGGCACGGCGTGGGCTACGACCTGGTCGACGTGCCGGCGCTCACGCGGCGCGGCATCGCCCTGATGATCACGCCCGAAGCCAATGCGGCCTCCGTGGCCGAGCATGCGCTGATGCTGATGCTGTCGCTCGCGCGCAATGTCGTGCCGGTATCGGCCGCGGTGCGGCGCGGCGAGTGGCGCGTCCAGGGGCAGTCCGGCACCTTCGAGCTGGGCGGACGCAGCGTCCTGGTGATCGGCTTTGGCCGCATCGGCACGCGGGTGTCGAGGCTGTGCACTGCCTTCGGCATGCACGTCATGGTCTACGATCCCTACATGCCCGCCGGCACGATCCGCGGCGCGGGATACGAGGCGATCGTCGAGCGCGATGCGGGACTCGCCAAGGCAGACTTCGTGACGGTGCACATTCCTGCCAACGATGCGACGCGTGGCACGGTGGATGCCGCCTTCCTCTCGCGCATGAAGCCCGGCGCGGTGCTGGTGAACACCGCGCGCGGAACGCTGGTCGATGAGGCGGCGCTCGAGGCGGCGCTGCGTTCGGGTCACCTGGCGGCGGCCGGCCTCGACGTACTGCGCGACGAGCCGATGACCAAGGCGCTGGCCATGCTGTCCCTCGATAACCTGATCGTGACGCCCCACGTCGCGGCCAGCACCGCCGAGGGATTGCGCCGCATGTCCTGGGATTCTGCCGGCAATGTGCTGGAGTTCCTGGCTGGCCGGCATGACGTCGACGCGGTAGTGAATGGCGCGGAGCTGGCCAAGGGCTGAACGATGGTGATCGTTGTCTGGATTTTCTTCGCGGCACTGGGCGGCCTCCTGCTGTGGGAAGCCGCTGTCGGGCTGCGCCGGTGGCGCAAGGGAGTGTCCGGCCGCGAGTCCGACACGGACCGCTACTACGCGCCGGAGGCGGAGACGCGGCGCGAACTCGACGCCGCCGCCAGTCGCGCGGTCTACTCCGCCGAATCAGGCATGATCAAGCGCGCCGAACCCCGGCGAACTCTGTAGGCAATGAACAGCCTGTCGCACCTGCTGGCCGAGCACCCGATGTATTGGGTGCAGACCTACGGCTATTGGGCGGTGTTCTTCTTCGTGGCGATCGAGAGCAGCGGCATTCCGGCACCGGGAGAGGCAGCGCTCGTAAGCGTCGCGGCTTTCGCCGGGGTGACGCACCACCACGACATCTTCTGGATCGTCGCGGCCGCGGCGGGCGGCGCTGTGGCCGGAGATAATCTCGGCTATCTCGCCGGGCGGCGTCTGGGCTTTCCGATGCTGTTGCGGCACGGCCGCAAGATCGGACTCACCGATGGCCGCCTCAAGCTCGGCCAGTATCTGTTCGGCCGCTACGGCGGCACCATCGTCTTCTTCGGACGGTTCGTGGCGGTGTTGCGGGCGGCGGCGGCGGTGCTGGCCGGCGTCAACTGCATGCCGTGGCGGCGCTTCCTGGTCTTCAACGCGGCGGGCGGCATCGCCTGGGCGAGCGTCTTCGGCTTCGGCGCCTATGCCTTCGGCGGTGCGATGCTGCACAAGTCGGGCAAGATCGGCCTGGTCTTCCTTGTCCTGGCAGCGGTGCTGCTCGTGGCCGGTTTCATTTTCATCAGGCGCCAGGAGAGCCGTCTCATCGCCCGCGCGGAGCTGGCCCTGCCCGGGCCGTTGCGGGCCGATTCCTGAGGCAAAAGCCCCTGAAGGCATCAGGGTTGCAAGTCGCTTCCAACGCTCCTAAGCCTCAACGCCACGCTGCAAAACCCTTCGAGAGGATTTGTGTCATGAGCGACGTTTCCCAATACACACCGCCGAAAGTCTGGACCTGGAACAAGGCGAACGGCGGCCGCTTCGCCAACACCAACCGCCCGACCGCGGGCGCGACGCACGACAAGGTTCTGCCGGTCGGCAAGCATCCGTTCCAGCTCTATTCGCTGGGCACGCCGAACGGCCAGAAGGTCACCATCATGTTCGAGGAGCTTCTGGCGCTCGGGCACAAGGGCGCGGAATACGACGCCTGGCTGATCAAGATCGGCGACGGCGACCAGTTTGGCTCGGGCTTCGTGGCCATCAATCCCAACTCCAAGATCCCGGCGCTGGTCGACCGCAGCGGTCCCAAGCCGATCCGCGTGTTCGAGTCGGGCGCGATCCTGATGCATCTTGCCGAGAAGTTCGGCAACGCCTTCCTGCCCACGGGGGGCGAAGCGCGCGCGGAATGCCTGTCGTGGCTGTTCTGGCAGATGGGCAGCGCGCCCTATCTCGGCGGCGGCTTCGGCCACTTCTACGCCTACGCGCCCACCAAGATGGAATATCCGATCGACCGCTTCGCCATGGAGACGAAGCGGCAGATGGACGTCCTCGACAAGCGGCTGGCCGAGAGCAAGTTCCTGGGCGGCAACGATTACACGATCGCCGACATGGCGGTGTGGCCCTGGTACGGCGGCCTCGCCAAGGGCCTGATGTACGGCGCGGGCGAGTTCCTGGCGGTGCACGAGTACAAGAACGTCGTGCGCTGGGCCGACGAGATCGGCGCCCGGCCGGCGGTGAAGCGCGGCCGCATCGTCAACCGCCTGCAGGGCGATCCCGCGCAGCAGCTCCACGAGCGCCACGATGCCAGCGACTTCGACCTGAAGACGCAGGACAAGGTGGCGCCCAAGGCCTAGTGCTCGTTCCCACCCTTGAGACGCCGCTATGCGGCTCCTCAGGGTGGGGTTGTTCTGTTTCGGCTGAGGCGAAGAGCGCCTCAGGCCGCGGTCAGTTGCAGGTCCAGTAGAACTTGCTGAAGTTGTAGCCGAAGCTCTGGATCGGCAGCCACTTGTAGCCATCGAGGCACTTGTGCATCGCCTGCCGCTCGAACGACGCCAGCAGGTAGACATCCGACTGCTGGGCGACGAGCTTGTGCTGCAGCTCCTTGTAGATAACGTTCTGCTTGGCCACGTCGGTCTCGCCGCGCGCCTTGTCGATCATCGCGTCGATCTCGGGATCCTGGATCCAGTCCATCGACGAGTAGGTGCCGGCGCCCTTGGAGTGATACTGCACGTAAAGCGTGCTGTCGGGTGACGGATAGGTGAGGCCGTTGAAGATCTGCGTGATCGCGGGCGTCGTTTCGGCCTTGCTCGCGAGCTCGGTGATGCGGTTCCACGGCTCGGGCTGCAGCTTCACGTCGAAGCCGACCTCGTTCAGCGAGGCCTGCAGCATCAGCGCCAAATCCTCCTCGAACTGCAGCGTCTTGATGTAGGTGTGCACGATCGGCACCTTGCCGCCCTTGGCGTACTTGGAGAGCTTCAGCTCGGCCTTGGCCTTCTCGAGGTTGAACTCGGGCGCGGGCAGGTCGTTGGCATAGGCGTCGCCCAGCGCGGGCGGCACCGGCCCCTTCATCTCGACGCCTGGGTAGAGCGTCTCGCGCACCGTCTTGTAGTCGATCGCATAGGCGATCGCCTTGCGCACATGGACGTCGTCGGTCGGTGCCACCTTCTGGTTCATCTTCAGGTAGAAGCCGCTGGCCGTCGGATTTCCGACGATGCGGTAGTCCTTCATCTTGGAGATCGCGTCGAAGGTTTCGCTGGCCTGCGAGCGCGCGGACATGCCGAGTTCGCCACGCTGGGCCATCGCCTTCACCGTCGCTTCATCCTTGGTCACGATGAAGCGCACCTGGTCGATCGGCTTGTTCGGGAACTTGCCGTGGTATTTCTCGAAGCGTTCGATCACGAGTTCGCCGCCGCGATCGTAGGAGCCGAGCGTGAAGGGGCCCGTGCCGGCCGCCGCGTTGGCGAGATAGTCCTCCGCCCACTTGTCCTTCTCTGTTGCCTTGGCCTTCAGCGCCTCGCTGTTGACGATCAGGATCAACGGCGTGGTGGCGAGAAATGGTGCGTAGACGCGGTTGAGGACGATCTCGACCGTCATGTCGTCGAGCGCCTTCACGTTCTCGGGCGAGATCAGGCCCGAGAAGAGGAAGGCGGGACCCTTGTTGACCGCGATCAGCCGCTGCAGCGAATAGACGATGTCCTTGGCTGCGACCGGCTTGCCGTCGGTGAAGGTGATGCCCTTGGCGAGATGGAAAGTGTACTTCTTCGAGTCGTCGGAGATGTCCCACTTCTCGGCGATCAGCGGCAGGATCTTGCCCTGCGGATCGACGGCGGTCAGGCCCTCGTAGAGGTTCGCGGCCGCCATGTACTCGGTGTAGTCCTTGATCTTGGCCGGATCGACGGTGCCGAAGATCTGCGTGGCGGTGACGGTGATGCTCGTCTTGGCCCAGGCAGAGGGAGTGGCGAGAGGGGCGGTGAAGGCGAGTGCCCCCGCCATGGCGAGGCTGCCGAACCGGATTACTGTGCGCATCGTGGTCTCCTGTGTCTGCGGACGGGGATCATTGTATCGTCGAAGCGAGGACGGCGCGACGCTCCTCGAGCGTGACCTGGGGCTTGGCCCGCTCCTCGGCGTCGGTGAGAACGGGGATCGAGGCGATCAGCGCGCGCGTATAGGGGTGCTGCGGGTCGTCGAAAACCGTGTCTGTCGGCCCCTGTTCGCAGATCTCGCCGCGGAACATGACCGCGATGCGATTGCAGAAATTGCGCATCAGGCTGAGATCGTGCGAAATGAACAAATAGGTGAGCCCCAGCCGGTCGCGCAGCCCGAGCAGCAGGTCGATCACCGTCTTCTGGACCGAGACGTCGAGCGAGGAGGTGGGCTCGTCGAGCACGACGATCTCCGGGTCTACCGCGAGCGCGCGGGCGATGGCGACGCGCTGCTTCTGGCCGCCCGAAAGCTGATGCGGGTAGCGGCTGGCGAAATTGGCCGGCAGCTCGACCAGCGCCAGAAGCTCGCGGATGCGTTCGGCGCGTTTGTTCTTCGGCACGGCGCCCGCGAAGGCGAGCGGCACCGCCAGCGTCTCGGCGACCGTCCGGCGCGGGTTCAGGGAGGAGGCGGGGTTCTGGTAGACGATCTGGATGCGGCGCCGGAACGCGGGATCCTTGCGCCACTCGGCGATCGAGCGGCCGTCGATTTCGATCGTGCCGGCGCTGAGCGGCATCAGGCCCACGATCATGCGCGCGATTGTGGACTTGCCCGAGCCCGATTCGCCCGCGATCCCGAAGACGTCGCCCTTGCAGATCGAGAGGCTGGCATTGCGCACCGCCACGACCGGCGGCTTCGCAGGTTCGAGGAAGCGGCGCGGCGCCTCGAAGCGCTTCACGACGTCGTTGGCCGTGATCACGACTGTCTCGCTATGCGCCCGGCGATGCTGGACCTTGGGCCCGTAGAGCGGCGGGATCGCCTCGAGCAGGCGCTGAGTGTAGGGCATGCGCGGCGCGGTGAAGATCTCGCGCACCGGCCCGTGCTCGACGATACGGCCCGATTGCATCACGTAGACATAATCGGAGGTCTGGCGCACGACCGCGAGATTGTGCGTCACCATCAGCAGCGTGAGCTGCTCCTCGCTGACCAGCTGGTTGAGCAGCCGCAGGATCTCGTCCTGGGTCGTGACGTCGAGGGCCGTTCCGGGCTCGTCGGCGATCAGGAGCTCGGGCCGATGCATGAGCGCCATGGCGATCAGCACCCTCTGGCGCATGCCGCCGGAGAGCTGGAAGGGATAGGAGCGCAGCACGCGCTCGGGCTCCTTGAGCTGCACCTGGCGCAGCGTGGCTTCGATACGTTCGCGGCGGACTTTCGGGTCGCTTGCGGTGCCCAGCCGCCGGTCGGCGAACCGCAGCACGTCGTCGAGATGCTCGCCGATGGTGAAGACGGGATTGAAGGAGGTGAGCGGGTCCTGGTGGACGATCGAGATGTCGGTGCCCTTGAGCCGCTCGCGCTCGCGCCGACTGAGCGTCAGCAGCTCCTGCCCGTCGAAGCGGATGCTGCCGCCCATCACGCGCCCGGCAGGATGAGGGAGGGTGCCGATCACCGCCTTCATGGTGACCGATTTGCCCGAACCCGATTCGCCGATCACGGCGGCGCGCTGGCCCGCCTCGATCCTCAGGCTGATGTCGTGCAGCACCTGCGTGGTCTGGCCATAGCTCGCGAAGCCGACGTTGAGGCCGCCGATCTCCAGGATGGGCTTCTGCGCGGCCGTCATATTTCGCCCGTCATATTTCGACGTCCAGCATGTCGCGCAGGCCATCGCCCAGCAGGTTGAAGCCCAGGATGGCGTAGAGCACGGCAAGGCCCGGCATCACCGCTTCCCACCACATCTCCGGCAGGAACTGCGCGCCGGCCGCGACCATCGTGCCGAGGTCGGGCGTGGGCGGCTGGACGCCGAGACCGAGGAAGCTGAGCGACGCGCCGAACAGGATGACGAAGCCCGCATCGAGCGTGGTCTTGACCGAGATGGCGGCGGCGCAGTTGGGCAGGATCTCGCGGAACAGGATGTGCAGGTGCGAGGCGCCGGCGACGCGCGCGGCCTCGACGAAATCCTCGGCCACGACGCTCTTCACCACGCGGTAGACCAGGCGGCAGTGCCACGTCCACCACAGCACGGTGATGGCGATCATTGAGTGGACCAGGTCGGGCGTGAGCACGGCGGTGATGGCCAGCGCCATGACCAGCGGCGGGACCGCCAGCATCACGTTGGTGAGCCACATGATGGCGGTTTCGACGATGCCGCCGAAATAGCCCGCCAGCAGGCCGAACAGGACCCCGGCCGGGACGGCGACGCCCAGCACGCCGACCACCAGCAGCAGGGAGACGCGATAGCCGAACAGGATGCGCGAGAGGATGTCGCGGCCGACATTGTCGGTGCCGAGCAGATGCTCGAGGCTGGGTGCATTGTGGCGATGGCGGAAATCGACGAAGGAGCCGGCGTGTCCGGGATAGGGCGCGATGTAGGGCGCCAGGATCGCGGCCAGCACGATCGAGATCACGATCACGATGCCGATGATGGCGGCGGGATTGCTGAGAAGCCGGCGGCGCGCGCGGCCGAAGTTGGACAGCTCTCCTGCCGGCGCGAGGGTTTCGGTCTCGACACCCACGCTCAACTCCGTGCCCTGAGCCGCGGATCGATCAGCCCAACCAGAAGATCGACGATCAGGTTGGCCACGACGAAGAAGAGACCGGAGATCAGCACCACGGCCATGACGGCGTTGAAGTCCTTGCTGAGGATGGCGCGCAGGCCATAGCTCGCGATGCCGGGCCAGGCGAACACCATTTCGACGATGAAGGCATTGCCGATCAGCGAAGCAAATTCCAGGCCGAGGATGGTGAGCGGGGCCACGGCTGCGAGCCGCAGCATGTACTTCAGCGTGATGACGTAGTCGGGCACGCCGAACGAGCGCAGCGTCTCGACATGGTCGCGTCGAGCCACGTCAAGCATGCTGGAGCGCGTGATGCGCATGATCTGGCCGATGCCCGCCGCCGACAGAGCGAGCGCCGGCAGGAAGATGTGCGACAGCGCATCGGCGAAAGCGTCGAAGCGGCCCTTCAGCAGCGAGTCGATCAGCGCCAGGTGCGTGATGTCGGGCGTGAACTTGATATCGGTGCTGAGGCGGCCCGTGAGCGGAAAGAAATGGAAGTGGCTGACCAGCAGCTGCAGCAGGATGGCGACGACGAAACCCGGCGTCACGACGCCCAGCAGCGACACCAGCCGGCTCGCATTGTCGATCCAGCTGTTGTGCCGCCGGGCCGCCAGCACGCCGAGCGGCACGGCCACGAAGGCGATCAGGAAGAGGGTGAAGAGCACCAGTTCCAGGGTCGCGGGCAGCGCCTGGGCAATGTCGTCGGCGACCGCGCGGCTGGTCAGCAGGGACTTGCCGAGATTTCCGCGCAGCACGCCGCCGATATAGTCGAAATATTGCACGACGGCCGGCTTGCTGAAGCCCATCTCCTGCTGGAGCTGCGCCACCTGCTCGTTGGTGGCGAGCGGCCCCAGCGCCATGCGCGCGGGGTCGCCCGGGATGATGCGGGCCACGGCAAAGATGACGACCGACAGGCCCAGCAGGATGAAGGCAAATCCGATCGTGCGGCGGAGCAGGTGGTAGCCAATCATGCCATGTCCCTGAAAGAGACGGATCGTGCCCGGTTAGGCCACGATCCAGTAGTCGGTCTGACTGTCCTTATGCAAAAACCAGTCCTTGCCGCCTTCGAGGATTTCGAGCGTGTCGCCCCGGTCGGTGATCGCCACCACCCGGGCATCCGAGATCCGGCCGTCACCATAGCGGATTTTGACGGTCGATCTCACCTTTGGCGGATGGTCGAAGCTCTGCGGGAAATAGACGCGAACGTTGTCGCGCAGTTCCTGCAGGCCGGTGGCCTGGATCAGCAGCGCAGGAATTCCTTGGCGTTGCCGTACAGCCACTTCTCGATGACCTTGTCCTTGAGCGGCAGTTTCTCGTAGATCGCGACGCTCTGCGGAATGGTGAGGTTGAAGGAGTCCTTCGAGAACCCGACCATGATCTTGTCCTGCAGCAGGGTGTTGCCGAACTGCATGAACATCTCCCAGCCCGCGCCCGGCTGGCCGAAATAGGCCGGATGATGGGCCGAGGTGTCGCAGTAGAGGTTGGGATGGCGGCGCATCAGGCCGACCAGGTCCTGCACCCACGGCCAGCCGCTGAGCGCCGCATCGATGCGCAGTTCGGGGAAGTCCATCGCGATCTGGTCGAGGTGACGGGGATGGCCCAGGTCATAGGGACGGTCATTGGCGTAGTTCATCGTCGAGTAGATGCGCACCGGCACGTCGAGCTCGACGCACTTGGCGTAAAGCGGATAGTAGCGGCGGTCGCTGGCGGCGAGGTTGTTGTAGAGTGCCGCCACGCGCAGGCCGTTCAGCTTGCGCTCCTTGATCAGGCGCTCGAACTCGCGCACGCCGCGCATGCCGTCGAATGGGCTGATCGAGGCCAGCGCAAAGAAGCGATTGGGATACTCGGCCACGACGTCGGCCAGCACGTTGTTGTCGACGCGGCCCAGCACCGAGACTTCGGCGCCTTCGCGGTCAAGTTCCTCGACGAACTGCTTGATCGACTGGCCCTTGGGCTTGGTCTCGGTCTTGGCGGCGCCTTCGCCGAGAGTGCCGGCGACGCGCTTGCGGAAGATGTTCTTGTAGTTCGCGAACCCGTAGCCGGGACGCTCCGGCAGAAGCTCGGGATCGCCGTAGCCAATGCGGTGAGAGGCCTGCTCGTGATACTGGCGGGGCTTGCCGCTTTCGTCCGGGGGAAGCAGACATTCCAGATCGATTACTTTCCTGACCACGCTCGTACCTCTCGATGGTTTATTCTTCCGACCCTCAGCATACTGACGATCTCATTCGAAATGCATCGGTAATTGACGCGCGCGGAGCCCTATGATGCATTGCACCATGGGGACGGAATCGGAACGCTGGGAGGCGAGGGGTTGATGGTACGGCATATTGCGGGACAATTGGCGCAAGCCGTGCTGCTGCTGATTGCCGTTGTCGTCATCATCTACTGCCTCCTGCAGCTCATTCCGGGCGACCCGATCCAGGCGATGGTGGGCGACGTGCCGGTGCCGCCGGCATTGCGGGCCGCGCTCGAGCAGCGCTTCCAGCTCGACCAGCCGTTCCTCACTCGCCTGCTGGGTTACATGACGAACGTCCTGCACGGTGATCTCGGATACTCGCTGAGCTACCGTCGTCCGGTGTTCGACATTCTTGCCGAGCGGTTTCCGCGCACCCTGCTGCTGGCCGGCATCGGCTATGGATTCGGCATCGCCATCGGCATCGCCATCGGCATTCATTCCGCGGTGACGAAGTATCGCGGCATCGACCAGGCATGGTCGAGCCTCGTGCTGATCGGCTACGCGATGCCGACCTTCTGGGTCGGCCAGCTGCTGGTCATGGCCTTCTCGATCCAGCTCGGCTGGTTGCCGACGCAGGGCATGGGACCTCTTATTTCACGCGCCCAAGGTCTCGACTGGATCCTCGAACGGGCGACTTATCTCGCGCTGCCGGTGCTCACCTACACCATCCTCGAAACCACGCGCGTGGCACGTTTCATGCGAGCCAGTGTCTCCGAAACGCTCGAGCAGGGGTACATCGTAACCGCCCGGCAGAAGGGCCTGTCGCGGCGCGAGATCATCATGGGACATGTGGTGCGCAACTCGATCCTGCCGGTCATCACGGTGATGGGATATTCGTTCGGCACCGCCATGGGCGGCGCTGTCCTGCTCGAGACCGTCTTCTCCTATCCCGGCGTCGGTTCGCTGATGGTCGAGTCGGTGCGTTCGCGTGACACGCAGGCGATCGTGGGCGTCGTCATCCTGATCGCCTGCTCGGTGGTGGTGATGAACGTCGTGGTCGATCTCCTCTATGCGTGGCTCGATCCGAGAATCCGCGTCTCCGCGGCGGGCCGCTGATGCCCGTCGACTCCAACGCGATGGGCACGTTGCAGCGGTCGCGGAAGTCGGCGTCGCTCGATCTGCTGCGCCGCCTGTTCCGCACGCGCTTCGGCGGCATCGGCCTGGTGATCCTGGTTGCGATCACTTGCCTGTCCGTGCTTGCGCCGCTGTTCGCCACGACCGGGCCGCTCGAATTGGGCGCGCCCTCGATGCAGCCGCCGTCGGTCGCATACCCTCTCGGCACCGACAGCATCGGCCGCGACTTGCGCTCGGTGATGCTCTACGCGGGCCGCTCCTCGCTCACTATCGGCTTCTGCGCCGCCGCCATGGCCTTCCTGATCGGCGGCACGGTGGGCGCGTTGGCAGGCTACTTCCGCGGAACACTGGCCGCCGTGCTGCTGCGCATCACCGATCTCTTCCATACCTTGCCCGCGATCATCATCGTGCTCTTTAGCGTGTCGCTGTTGGGCGCCAACTTCTGGCTGCAGGTCGCGGCGGTGGCGCTGGCGATCTGGCCGATCGAGGCGCGCATCGTCTACGGCCAGTTCATCACTCTGTCGGAGCGCGAGTTCGTGCTGGCGGCGCGCGCGGCCGGCCTCTCGACCTTCCACATTATTTTCCGCGAGATCCTTCCCAACGCGCTGCCGACGGTGATCGTTCAGGTCTCGCTCGACGCCAGCACTGCGATCCTGATCGAGGCAGGCCTGGGCTTCCTCGGTCTGTCCGATCCCACCGTGCCGAGCTGGGGCGAAATGCTCAATCGCGGCCAGGAATTCCTCGAACTTGCGTGGTGGATGAGCGTCTTCCCGGGAGCCGCGATCTGCATCGCCGTGCTGGGCTTCAACCTGTTCGCTGACGGCGTCACCGAGATGTTCAATCCGCGCGCTTCGGTTGCGCCGCCGAGGCTCGAAGGATGAGCGCCGTGGCACCCCTGCTCAGCGCGCGCGACGTGAAGGTGCACCTGCGCGTCCATGGCCGCATCGTGAAAGCGGTCGACGGCGTCGATCTCGACGTGCTGCCGGGGCAATGCGTCGGCATCGTCGGCGAATCGGGCTCGGGCAAGAGCACGCTCGGGCGCGCGATGACGCGGCTGTTGCCCAATGTAGAGATTGCCGAGCTTTCGGGTTCGGTGCGCTTCGGGGCGGAGGACGTGCTCGCCATGTCGTCCGACAGGATGCGCGCGCTGCGCCGCCATCGCGGCCTGTCGATGGTGTTCCAGGATCCGCTCTCCTATCTCAACCCGACCCTGCGCATCGACCGCCAGATGGGCGAGGCGCTGCGGCACCTGGGCGACAAGCGTGCGGTACGGGAGAAGTCGATCGAGCTGCTGCAACAGGTGGGCCTGGCCGATGCGGACCGCGTGCTGCGGCTCTACCCGCACGAGCTGTCGGGTGGCATGCGCCAGCGCGTGCTGATCGCGATGGCGCTGGCGCCCGATCCGCAGATTCTGGTGGCCGACGAGCCCACGACCGCGCTCGACGCCACGGTGCAGTATCAAGTGATCCAGACGCTGCGGCGGCTCAACAAGGAACGCAACCTCGCGATGCTGATCATCACCCATGACCTGGGCATGGTCGCGGAGCTGTGCGACCAGGTGTACGTCATGCATGGCGGCAAGGTCGTCGAGGCGGCCGACGTGTTCGCGCTCTTCGAGGCGCCGAAGAACGACTACACCGCGAGCCTGCTCGCCGCGGCGCGGCGGCTGCACCAGACCAAGGCGCTCGGGAGCGTCACATGAGCATCCCGATCCTGACCGCGCGCTCCGTCGTGAAGAGCTTCGGCGGCAAGAGCTGGTTCGGCGGCGCCGGTACCTCCAAGCGCGCGGTCGACACGATCGATCTCGACGTCAACGAGGGCGAGACGCTGGCCATCGTGGGCGAGTCGGGCTCGGGCAAGAGCACGCTCGCGCGCATGCTGCTCGGCCTCAGCCCGCCGACGTCGGGCGAGGTTGCCTACTATGGCCAGTCGATGAGCCGCTTCTCTGCGCCCGATTGGGCGACGTTCCGGAAGACCGTGCAGCCGATCTTCCAGGACCCGGCTTCGTCGCTCAATCCGCGCATGCGGGTCGACACGACGCTCGCGAACGTGCTGCGGCGCCACAGGCTCGCGACGCGGGCCACGATGGACGTCGCGATCGGCGAGCTGCTGAATTCCGTCGGCCTCGACGCCACGCAGTTCCACGACCGCTATCCGCACCAGTTGTCGGGCGGCCAGCAGCAGCGCATCGCGATCGCGCGCGCCATGGCGGTGCGGCCAAAGCTCATCATCGCGGACGAGCCGCTGTCGAGCCTCGACATGTCGGTGCAGGCGCAGATCCTCGACCTGCTGGTCAGCCTCAAGACCAGCCGCAATCTCGGCCTCGTGCTGATCAGCCACGATCTCAACGTGGTCGATGCCGTCGCCGACCGCGTGATCGTCATGTATCTCGGCAAGGTCGTCGAGGCTGGCCCGACCCGGCAGGTGCTGGGCAATCCGACGAGCGACTACACGCGTTCCCTGCTGGCGGCCAAGCTGGTCGCCGACCCGAGACTCGCCCGCGAACGCCGTCTGGCCATGGAGGCCACGATGGGCAAACATCCGCAATCCACGACCCAAGGAGCATCGCCATGATCAAACCCGTCCTCTTCGCCGCCGGCCTGGCGCTGCTCGGCCTGGGCGCCACGACCGCTGCCTATGCGCAGGCCACGCCCCAAGGAACACCGAAGCGCGGCGGCACGGCGATCGTGAGCGTCAGCGTCGCGGGTGCCACGCTCAACACGCAGCTCACCTCGAACGTGACGCCGCTGATCCTGGCCGATCTCTGGGCGAGCGGCCTGTTCAAGTACGACAAGACCGGTGGCAAGAAGCCCCAGATCGCCAGCTCCTGGGACATTTCGGCCGATGGCAAGACCTACACCTTCCACTTGAGGCCGAACCTGAAGTGGTCCGATGGGCACGTCTTCTCGTCGGAGGACGTGGCGTTCACCCTGAACGCCTTCGCAAAGTACAACCCCTTCCTGCTGAAGATCGGGCCGAACGTCGAGAAGACCGAGACTCCGGATGCGAACACGTTCGTCGTTCATCTGAAGGAGCCGCAGTCGTCGGCGCTCGAGGGCTTCGACAAGGAAGTTTTCCCGCTGATGCCCAAGCACATCTATGACGGTGCGGACATCCCGAGCAACCCGGCCAACCGTGCGCCGATCGGCATGGGCCCGTACAGGTTCGTGAAATGGGAAGAGGGCCGCGGCATCACTTTCGAACGTAACCCCAACTACTGGGACCAGCCCAAGCCTTATCTCGACGCGGTCGTGGCCATGTTCATTCCCAACGTGGCGCAACAGCAGAACGCGCTCTATCGCGGCGAGGTCGATGTGCTGCGTCCGGCGCTGCCGCAGGTCGGCCGTACGATCGAGCAGGCCAAGCTCAAGAACGCGTTCGAAGTACGCGAGGTCAAGGTGAACGCCGCCGAGCGCCTGTCGATCGACGTCAACACGACGCGCGAGATCTTCAACAAGCCGCTGGTGCGCCAGGCGCTGCTGGTGGCGATCGACCGCGAGCGCATCTCGAAGGACGTCTATCAGGGCCTGGCCTTCCCGGCGATGAACGCGATCCCCGAGCAGTTTCCTCATCTCACGGATACGTCGGTCGACTACACCAAGCAGTTCGCCTACGACCCGGTGAAGGCCGGCAAGATGCTGGACGAGGCGGGCTATCCGCTGAAGGACGGCAAGCGCTTCACCATGGATTTCTCGAGCGCCACCAACGCCGACGCCTTCTATGCCGAGCCCGCCGCGCAGATCATCTCCGCCAACTGGCGGGCGATCGGCATCGACGTGAAGCTCAGCCTCATGGAAGGCCAGCTCTGGAGCGACAAGGTCTTCAAGAACCGCAACTTCGACGTTTCCTTGCTGTCGCTGACCGCGCGTACCGATCCCGTGTTCGGCGTCGATCGCTCGTATGTGTGCAACGCCAGCAACGTGCCGTACGTCAATCCGACCGGTTATTGCAACAAGGAGCTCGACGCGATCGCGGTCAAGGCCGGCGCCGTGCCGACGGCGGAGCGCAAGGCGCTGTACAAGCAGTATGAGGAGATTGTGGCGCGCGACATGCCTCAGCTGATCCTCACCAACGCCAAGAAGTTCTTCGCCATCTCGAGCCGCTTCGGGGGCATCGATGAGGAGATGGACCTTGCCTACAACGGCAATCCCTCCATGACTGAGGTCTGGGTGAAGTAAGCAAAGAGAGAGTATCGACGTCATGGACGACTTGATGGACGCCCTGATCCGGCCGCGCACGATCGCGGTCATCGGGGCGTCGCCCAACCGCGTGACCCTGGGCAACGTGGCGCTCGATAACCTCGTCAACTACAGGTACGCCGGCACGGTCATTCCCGTGCACGGCGAGGCCCGGGAGATCGCGGGGTTCTCCGCGGTCGCCTCGATCGAGGCGCTGCCCGACGGCGTCGACACCGCGCTGGCGTCTGTGCCGGCGGCGGGCGTCGCCGACGTCGTGCGCCGGCTCGAGAAGCGCGGCGTGAAGACGGCGATCGTCAACACCGCGGGTTTCACCGACGTGCAGGACGTCGAGCTGCGGGCGCTGGTGAAGTCCGCCAAGATCCTCATGCACGGTCCCAACTGCATGGGCCTGATCAACCTCTCCGATGCGACGCCGATCTACACCGGCGGCATCACCTCGCGCGTGCGCAAGGGCCCCGTGGCCTTGATCGCGCAGTCGGGGTCGGCCGGCATCTCGGTGATCAACTCGAGCACCTGCGGCTTCTCGAAGATCGTCACCATCGGCAGCGAGTATCGCGTCACCGGCGCGGACTATCTCGGCTGGTTCGCGGACGACGACGACACTCGCGTGATCGGGCTGGTGCTGGAATCGATCCCCGACGCCGACAAGTTCGCCGACGCCGTCGACAAGGTCCATGCCGCGGGCAAGGCGATGGTCGTGCTCAAGGTCGGCCGTTCCGCCACCGGCGCGCGCGCGACGCTCGCCCACACCGGCGCGCTGATCCGCAACGACGATGCCTTCCAGGGCTTCGCCGAGCGTTACGGCGTGCCCGTGGTCGGCGACTACGAGGAGCTGATCGCGACGCTCGAGGCCTTTGCCGCGACGCGCAAGCGACCCGCGCCGGGCAAGCTTGCCCTGATGGGCATCTCCGGCGGCGAGACCGCACTTGCCTGCGACATCTGCGAGGAGATCGACCTGTCGCTCGCGACCTTCACCGAAGCGACGGCCGCCGCGATCCGTTCAGCGCTCCCGGGCGTTCCGGGCCAGAACCCGCTCGATGTCGGCCAGAGCGTCGGCCGCCAGGCGGGCGCATCGCTCGTCGGCATGTCGGCGGTCATGAACGCACCCGAGGTCGGCATCGGCGTCGTGCTGCAGGACATGCAGGCCTCGCTGCCGGCCAGCAGCCATCGCAACTACACGGTCCATCTCGGCACCGTGGCCGAACTCAGCCGTACGGTCGACAAGCCGATCGTCGTGATCTCGCCCACCGGCGAGATCATGAGCGAGAAGCTGCTCGCCTGCCTCGACGACACCGGCACGCCGCCGCTGCGCGGCCTGTGGCCGGGGCTGGTCGCGGTGAAGAGCATGCTGGACTGGTCGGGCCGCAAGCCCGATCCGCGCCGCCTCGCCCAACGCACGCTGACGCCCGAGCGGGCGACGCTCGCGCAGGAGATCGGCGCGCTGCGCGGCTCGCTGCCGTCGGCGCTGGTCGGCCGCTTGCTCGCAAGCTACGGCATTCCCGTGGTGAAGTCGGCGGTCGCCATGTCGGCCGCTGAAGCGGTGAGCCTGGCCGCGAAGATCGGCTATCCGATGGTGGTGAAGGTGATGTCGGCCGGCGTGCCGCATCGCTCCGACGTAGGCGCCGTGCAGCTCGGCATCAAGGACGAGGCGGGCCTCAAGGCCGCCGTGGCGCTGATCGAGAAGAACGTGCGCGAGAAGGTGCCGGGCGCCACCATCGACGGCTACGAAATGCAGGAAGAGCTCCTGGACTGCGTGCAGGCAATGGTGGGCTATCAGGCGGCGCCGCCCTACGGGGCGCTGACGATCGTGGGCACGGGCGGCGTGATGGTCGAACTCGAAGCAGACAAGTCACTCAGTCTCAGCCCGGTCACCGCCGCGGAAGCGGGCGGCATGATCTCCTCGACGCGACTCGGTAAGACGCTCGACGGCTACCGCAACCTGATCCCGCGCACGAACACGGCGCCGCTCGCGGCGCTGGTGTCGAACCTCTCGGAGCTGGCGGCGGACTTTGCCGACCTTGTGCCGGAGTGCGACCTCAATCCCGTGCTGATCCGCAAGGGTACGGGCGACGTTCGGGTCGTCGACGCGCTGTTCGTGGCGGCGGGGAAGGCCTAGCTCTTCCGGCCCGGCGGCCGCGCGGCGCCCAGATGCTCGCGCAGGGTCGGGCCCTCGTAGTCGCGGCGGAACACGCCGCGCTTCTGCAGGATCGGCACGACGTGATCGACGAACAGCGCGAGGTCGTTCGGGAAGATCGGCGGCAGGATGTTGAAGCCGTCGCTGCCGCCCTCGTTCAGCCACATGATCATATGGTCGGCCAGCTGCTCCGGCGTGCCGACGAACGACTGGTGCACGCGGCTGCGCACCATGATGCGGGCGGCGTCGCGGATCGTCATGGGCGACGCCTCGGCGCGCCGCATCAGGCTGACCGCGTTCTCGCCCAGCGCCGGATTGAAGGCGCGGATGTCCGCCGTCGGCAGCAGCGAGTCGAGGGGATGGTCGTAGAGCCGGAACCTGGTCATCTCCGTCAGCATCCACACGCCGACCGACGGATGCGCCAGCTCGGCAAACTCGGCCTCGCGGCGCAGCGCATGTTCCTCGGTGTCGCCCAGCACCGGCGAGAGGCCGGGCATGATCTTGATACTGTCGGGCGAACGGCCGAGCTTCGCCATCCGGCGGTGAATGTCGCTGCGAAACGCCTGCGCGCCGGGC
>CAIMEE010000514.1 GCA_903839865.1 Enhydrobacter aerosaccus
CGCGCAATACATCGCAGCGCACCGCATGCACGGTGCCGCCCCACTCTTGTTCCATGGCCTTCAGGAGCTCGAGGCGGCGCGCCGCGATGACGACGTTCGCGCCGTCCTCGACAAGCCGGCGCGCGATCGCGGCGCCGATGCCCGACGAGGCACCTATGACCAGCGCCGACCTGCCGTCGAATCGGTTCGAAGCGCGTGCGTTCATGCGGGGATCACCTGTAGGGTGGGATCGGATGCAGGGTCAATGTTGTATTCGTCAAGGCTCAGCGCCGCCAGCCCTTGGCGTTGCGCCCGCCGACGAGCCCGGCCTCGACACGCTGCTTCAGCAGTGGTCGCGGCCGGAAGCGCTCGCCATAGGCATCGAACATGATCTCCTGCGCCTGCAAGCACAGGCTGGAGGTCGTAACGTCCATCAGCTCGAACGGTCCGATCGGATGGCCGAGTCCGAGCTTGCACGCGATGTCGATGTCTTCGGGCGTCGCGACGCCCTCTTCCACGAGGCGTACCGCCTCGATCAGAAACATGTGCAGAACGCGGTTGACCGCGAAGCCGGCGACGTCCTTGACCCGGACCGGCGTCTTCCCCGCACCGACGCAAAGCGCAGTGACGGCATCGGTAGTCGCCTGCGCGGTGTCGAATCCAGGAATGACCTCCACGAGTTTCATGCGCGACACCGGCGAGAAGTAATGCGTGCCGACGAACCGCGCGCGTCGCACGGGCGGCAGCCGCGAGGCCAGCGTCGAAATGGGGATCGTCGAAGTGTTCGTCGCGATCAGGCAACCTTCAGAGCACGCGCGATCGAGCGCCACGAGCACCTGCGCCTTGACCGTAACCTCCTCGAACACCGCCTCGGTGACGAAGTCTCGATCGGCGAAGTCCTCGACTATCGACGGGACAATGCGCGCGAGCGCCGCATTCCCATCGACCTGCGCATAGAAGCCGCGCGCGACCCCCTTTTCGACGATCGTCCCGAGCCTCGCGAGCGCGGCACCGACCTGATCGAGACTGCGGTCGGCGAGCCGAACATCGTGGCCTGCGAGCGCGTAGACCAAAGCGATCTCCGATCCCATCAATCCGGCGCCGACGACGCCAACGCGTTCTTTCATGGCAGCTCCTCAGAGCACTTCGAACAGGCCGGCGGCCCCCATGCCGCCGCCAACGCACATCGTCACTACGACGTGCCGTACGCCACGGCGCCGACCCTCGATCAATGCATGACCCACGAGACGTGCACCGGTCATCCCATACGGGTGACCGATCGAGATCCCGCCGCCATCGACATTTAGTCGTTCCGGGTCGATGCCGAGGTGCCTCTGGCACTGGATCACCTGGACCGCGAAGGCCTCGTTCAGCTCCCACAGCCCGATGTCATCGATCGACAAGCCGTGCTGCTTCAGCAGCTTCGGAATGGCATGGATCGGGCCGATCCCCATTTCCTCCGGAGCGCAGCCCGCCACGGCGATGCCGAGGTACCGACCCAGTGGCGCGAGGCCCCGGGCGACCGCCTCGGCCTCATGCATCAGCAGGCAAGCCGACGAGCCGTCCGACAGCTGGCTCGAGTTGCCCGCGGTGACCACACCGCCGGCGATAACCGGCTGCAGCGCGGACAGGCCCACCAGCGACGTTTCCGGTCGATTGCCCTCGTCCTTCGTAAGCGTCACAACCCGGTGGCTAATCTCGCCCGTCGTCTTGTCCTTTAGGGCCATCGTCGCCGTGATCGGCACGATCTCCGCATCGAAGCGGCCCGCGGCCTGCGCGGTGGCCGTCCGCTGCTGAGACGACAGGGCATATTCATCCTGCGCCTGCCGACTCACGCCATAGCGCTGCGCAACGAACTCCGCCGTCTCGAGCATCGGCATGTATGCGGTGGGCGCGTGGGCTATGACTGCCGGGTCCTGCTCCTTGCGGACCCAGTCCATGTACGGCGTCTGCACAGCGGAAATGTTGTCCTGGCCGCCGGCGGCGACGATGCGCATGCCATCGACCACGATCTGCTTTGCGGCGATCCCGACGGCCATCAGGCCGGAGGAGCACTGGCGATCGATCGTCTGGGCGGGCACGGTGGCGGGCCAACCGGCCGCGAGTACGGCGTTTCGCGCCAGGTTCATCCCCCCGGTCCCGCCACCCAGCACCGTGCCAATGATGACGTCCTCGATGTCCGAAGGATCCAGCTGCGCGCGCTGGGCGGCGTGGACGAGCGAGTGTGCCATCAGGCTAGGTGAGCGGATGTCGTTCAGCGCCCCTCGAAAGGCGCGACCGATCGGCGAACGGGCGGTCGAGACGATCACGGCATGGGTCATGGGTGCAGGAATCCCGTGTTGGAAATCAGTGGCCGACCCAGCGCGGCGCTCGCTTCTCGATGAACGCGCGCGGCCCTTCCTGGAAGTCGTCGGTCGTCATCACGCGGGCCTGGGCGGCCGCGCACATCCGCATGAGGGTCGAATCGTCATGGTCGAACGCCTGCCGGGCGATCGCGAGACTCTCGCGGACGGCGAGCGGCGCGTTGGCGGCGATCGAGGCGGCGAGCTGAATCGCACGGGACAGCGTCTCGCCTTTCGGGACGACGTGGTTGACCATGCCGAATTCGAACGCCCGCGCGACGTCGAGCCGCATGCCGGTCGCGATCAGCTCCATCGCGATGGGTCGCGGCAGCACGCGCGGCAGGCGGTAGGCACCGCCGGCGGAGGCGACCAGGCCGCGAGTGACCTCTGGCAGGCCGAATGCGGCGTCGTCCGAGGCGACAATCATGTCGCACGCAAGCGCGATCTCGCAGCCCCCCGCGAGCGCGAGACCGTCGACTGCCGCGATCCAGGGCTTCGTGCGCCTGGCCTCGACGAATCCTGCGAACCCGCCGTCGGCGGTGAAGAGCGTGTGGATCAGTCCAGCGGAGATCACCTTCAGGTCGGCACCAGCCGAAAAGACCTTGCCACCCGCGCCCGTCAGCACGACGCACCAGGTGTCCGGATCATTCTCGAAGGTGCGGACCAGGCGCCCGATCTCATGAGCCACTTCGCTATTGACGGCGTTGCGCGCTTCGGGCCGGTTGATCGTCACTAGAGCGACATGCGGTAGCGCTGTCGACAGGAGGACGCACGGGTCTACGCTCACGGGCGCGGCCAGCGGCTGGAGGCAGAGCTGGCCTCGACCTCCTCGATCGACAAGACCGCGGCATGCCCGCCGGTACGGGCCGGATCGCGATCGCGAAGGCGCTTGAGCTCGATGTGGCCGATCTGATTGCGGTGCACCTCGTCAGGACCGTCCGCGATCCGCAGCAGGCGCGCAGTTGCGTAGGCGGCGCCGAGAAAGTAGTCGTTGTTGGTTCCCGCTCCACCGAAGGCCTGTATGGCCCAATCGATGATCTGGCACGCCATCTGCGGTGCCGCGACCTTGATCATCGCGATTTCGGATTTGGCGACCTTGTTGCCGACCGTGTCCATCAACCACGCCGCCTTTAGCGTGAGCAGCCGCGACTGCTCGATCAGGATCCGCGACTCCGCGATGCGCTGCAGCGTGACGGTCTGCTCGGAGAGCGCCTTGCCAAAGGGCCGTCGCTCGCTGGCGCGGCGACACATCCGTTCTAGCACCCGCTCGGCCAGCCCGATCAGGCGCATGCAGTGGTGGATCCGGCCCGGGCCGAGTCGGCCTTGCGCAATCTCGAAGCCGCGGCCCTCGCCGAGCAGGATGTTCGTCACGGGAACGCGGACCTGATCGAAGTGAACCTCGGCCGCGCGATCGGGAACCCCGTAGTACCCGAAGACCGGCAGCGTGCGCAGCACCTTGACGCCCTTGGTCTCGAGCGGCACGAGCACCATCGACTGCTGCTTGTACTTGTCGGGATTCGCTGGATCCGTCTTTCCCATGAAGATGATGATCTTGCAGCTCGGATCGGTGGCGCCCGTCGTATACCACTTGCGCCCGTTGATGACGTACTCGTCGCCGTCGCGCACGATCAGGCTGGCGATGTTGGTGGCATCCGAGGACGCCTCGAGCGGTTCGGTCATGGCGAACGCCGAACGGATCTCGCCGGCAAGCAGGGGCGCCAGCCAGCGCTGCTGCTGTTCCGCGGTCCCGTAACGCGCAAGCACCTCCATGTTGCCGGTATCCGGAGCCGAGCAGTTGAACACCTCCGGCGCGAGGTGGGAGCGACCCATGATCTCGCACAGCGGGGCGTACTCGAGGTTGCTCAGGCCCGCACCGTGCGCGCTCTCCGGGAGAAAGAGGTTCCAGAGCCCCGCGGCCCTCGCCAGGACCTTCAGTTCCTCGACGACGGGGTAGACCTTCCAGGGGCCCAGTTGCTCGGCTTGCTGGTAGAAGCGGGCCTCGTTCGGGTAGATGTGCTCCGCCATGAAGGCGTCGAGCCGCTGCTGCAGCGCAATGACCTTGTCTGAATAGCCGAATTGCATGGGCTTCGTCCTTTCCGAACCGGCGGGAACCAGTCCCGCGCACGTCGCGGCACAGGCCGGGGACTCCGGCACCCCGACCGTCGCCGGATTATCACGGACCGGACGCGGCGCGACTTGCGCCAAGCGGCCAAACGGCGCGCCCCAAAAGGCACGGAGCCCCCGAGGGGCTCCGCCTTGTCCATCCTCAGGTCGAACCGGCCCCCGGTCGCGGGGCCGGTCGGGCCGTCAGAACTTGTACCCGAAGGACACGCCGTACGTCCGGGGCGC
>CAIMEE010000515.1 GCA_903839865.1 Enhydrobacter aerosaccus
AGGATGGGCGGACGTTCCGGATGCTGTGCGTGATCGATGAGTACACCCGTCGCTGCCTGGCCATCGTGGTGGCGCGACGACTGCGGTCCGACGATGTGCTGCAGTGCCTGACCGACCTGTTCGTCGAGCATGGGCCACCAGGCCACGTCCGGTCGGACAATGGCCCCGAGTTCGCCGCCAAGGCGGTCCGGCATTGGCTCGGCCGGGTTGGCGTGAAGACGCTGTTCATCGAGCCGGGCAGCCCCTGGGAGAATGGCTATTGCGAGAGCTTCAACTCCAAGCTCCGGGACGAGCTGCTCAACGGCGAGATGTTCACGACGCTTCGCGAGGCCCAGGTGCTGATCGAGAGCTGGCGCCGGCACTACAATGCCGTCAGGCCACACTCCTCGCTCGGATACCGCCCGCCGGCGCCTGAAGCCATCTTGCCGCCAGCCCGTGGCCTGCCCTACGCTACGCTTCGGTCAGCCCACGGGCTGGCCAAGGCCGCCGGACTCTGACTCGCGGACTGGTATCGCGTCAGGGGGCAGACCACATCGACACGCACGGTATCTCGATGGTGCCGCCGTACAACGAGCGCCGGCGCGCCAACAAGCTCGACGTGCTCGCCCAGCCGAAGATCGTGAAGGAGACGCCGGTGTCGGTGCTGATCGACGGCGGCGGCGGCCTCGGCCACCCTAACGGCCGGCGCGCCATGGAGATCGCGATCGAGAAAGCGAAGAAGACCGGCATCGCCGTGGCGGCGGTGCGCAACTCGGGTCACTTCGGCGCCTGCGGCTTCTATGTCCTGCAGGCGGTCGAGGCCGGACTGATCGGCATGGCGACGACGTCGGCCAGCGGCATCCAGGTGGCGCCGACCAACGGCGCCCAGGCCCGCCTCGGCACCGATCCGATCGCCTTCGCCGCGCCCGGCAAGCCCGGCGAGCCGTTCCTGCTCGACATGGCGACCACGACCGTCGCCGCCGGCAAGATCCGCAACAAGGCGAACGAGAAGCTGCAGACGCCGCCCGGCTGGCTGGTGACCAAGGACGGCCTGCCCAGCACCGACCCGCACGAAGTCAGCAAAGGCGGTTTCATGACACCGCTCGGCGGCACGTCCGAAGGCAGCAGCCACAAGGGCTACGGCCTCGGCGCCATGGTCAACATCCTGAGCTCGGCCCTGTCGGGCGGGATGATGGTGACCGATCCGACGCGCAACACGCGGCCGGGTTCGATCGACATCGGTCACTTTTTCCTCGCGATGGATCCCGGCATGTTCCGCGACACCGCCGACTTCCAGGCCGACGTCGCTTCCTTCTGCGACACGCTGCGCGAGACGCGGCCGGCCGATCCGGCCAAGCCGGTTCAGGTCGCGGGCGATCCCGAGCGCCGCATCGCTGCCGCGCGCCTGAAGACGGGAATTCCCGTCGGTCCGAACCTGCTCGCCAAGGTGAAGGAGATCGCGCTGGCGTCGGGCGCGGACTGGATCATGGAAGGCTGACGGACGCCTAAGCTGAAACCGGCAACGGCAGGTCGAGCGAGGTAGTGCGCCGGAGCTCGCGGCGGTGGGCCTGGTCATCGAACGGCCGGGCACGATGCATGGTGCAGCGGTTATCCCAGATCACGAAATCATGCGGCCGCCAGATGTGGCGATAGGTGAATTGTGGCTGGGTGGCATGGTCCGTCAGGTCGCGCAGCAACAGCCGGCCTTCCGGCACCGGCCAGTCGACGACATGCTCTGCGTGCGAGGCGAGATAGAGCGCACGGCGGCCGGAACTTGGGATGGTGCGCACCAGCGGATGCACGGCGCCCTTCAGCTTGTCCTTCTCGTCGTCGCTGAAGTCGAAGCCGAGCACGTGACGCGAATAGACGATGGAGTGATAGACGCGCAGCCCTTCGATCGAGACGCGGGTTTCCTCGTCGAGCGCATCGTAGGCGGCGCGCATGTCGGCGAATTCCGTATCGGCGCGCACCGGGGGCACTACCCGCGCCGACAGCATCGAGTAGCGGCCCGGCGGATCGACGAACGATGCATCGGTGTGCCACAGGCGGTTGGCGACCGAGGAGGCCCGCATGCGGTTGTTCGCGTCCCTTATCTTGCCGTCCCGGTCGACATTGGAGACGTCGGCCAGTGCCTCGTTGCCAAACCGGTTGTTGCCGATGGCCGAGGAGGAAGTACGGGCATGCAGCGTGCCGTCGAACCGCTGGGCGAAGTCGATCTGCTCTTCGTTGGTGAAATCCTGATCGCGGAACACCAGCACGGCATACTTGTCCATGCCGGCGCGGATCGCCTCCAGAGACTCACGATCGTGCACACGGCGCAGGTCGATCGCGCCCACTTCGCCGGCGAATCCGGGCGTGAGCGGCGTGATGGTTACGGTCATGAAGTGCTCCCTTCGTGGAGAACAAGGAGACCATCCTGATTGAAGTCGGCGCGGCAGCCAACCTCGCTCTTTTGCTTGGCGAAGGCCCGTCCCCGTTTACGTTGACTGACGTTTCCTACTTTTCCCGCAAGCTGTCGTGCGAGTATTTCAGAAGCGGCGACAGCAGGTAGCTCATGACCGTGCGCGATCCAATGCCGATCTCGACCGTCACCGCCATTCCGGGGCCGAGATTGACGACGTTGTCGTCGACCTGCATCTGGGCCGTGTCGATCGAAACGCGGGCGCTGTAGCCAAGGTCCTGGCCGGCCGGCTCGCTCGAGCTTGCCGACCCGCCTTGCGTGCGATCCCCCGGCTTGTCCATGGGCTTGTCGCGGACGACGGCGTCGTGCGACACGCTCAACACCTTTCCATGGCGTAGCCCGTAGCGGGTAAAATTGAAGGTATCGATCTTGATCTGTGCCGGCGCGCCGGCTGACACGAAGCCGATGTCGCGGTTCGATATGCGTGCCTCGATCTCCAGAGCGCTGTCCGACGGCACGAGCGCGAGCAAGGCCTGGGCCGGCGTGACGACGCCGCCGATCGTATGGACTGCCAGCTGCTGCACGACGCCGTCGACCGGGGCGATCAGCGTTTGCTGCTTGGCGCGTTGCTCGGCCTTCACGAGATCGTCGCGCAAGCCGATCGACTTGCGCTCGGCTTCCGCGAGTTCCGCCGAGCGCGTCCGCCGATATTCGGCGATCGCCTGCACCCGCGATTCGGCCACCGCGGCCAGTGTTGCCGTGGCTTCCTCGTAGCGCTTGCGCTGGACGGCGAGCTCATATCGGCTTTCGTTCAGCTGCTGCACGGTTTCGAGATAGACGATCCTCGATCCGAGTTCCTTGTCGGCCAGCCCTTTGCGAATGTCGACCCGCTGCTCGATGAACGGAATCGTCGCTTCGAGCTTGGCGATCGTCGCCGAAATCGTCGCGCGCTCGGCTTCACGCTGGCCACGCTGACGGTCAAGCGCGGCGAGCTTGGACGTCTGCTCCGCAATCTGGCTGACCAGGAGCTGGCGTTGCATGCGCAGCAAGGTCGGATCGACCTCGGCAGGCGGCTTGAAATCGGCGATGGCGTCGTCGCTTTCGGACAAAGCGGCATGCAGACGCGCGACATCCAGCATCGAGGCCAGCAGGTCGTTGCGCAGATGCGCCCGGTCGGCATCAGTGATGGTCGAATCGAGCTGAATCAACGGATCGCCGCGGTTCACACGCTGGCCATCCCGCACGTAGATGGCCTTGATGATGCTGGTCTCGAACGGCTGAATGGATTTCGTACCGCCGCTCGCCACGATCTTGCCGGAGGCCGTGACGACGACGTCGATTCTTCCCAGGCACGCCCAGGCGATCGCGATGCCGAACAGGACGACGATCGTGGCACCGACTGCCCGTCCCACCGGTGACGGCGGGGTCTCGACGATCTCGAGCGCTGCCGGCAGGAACTGGGTATCGATGCCGTCGCGGCCCTGTGGTGGCGGCACGCCCAGCACAACGTTCATGCCACGCTCGGCAGCAGAGACGGCGCGGGTGCATTGCGCCGTCAGCCAGCCGGCGCTTCTCCGCAGCAGATCCAGGATGCCGTCAGCGAACTTCATGGAGTCCCATCTGCATCTTGTGGAGACCGGCGTAGTCGCCATTGGCACGCATCAGCTCGTCGTGGCTGCCATCCTCGACGATGCGTCCCTGGCGCACTGTGATGATCCGGTCGGCCCGCCGCACGGTCGACAGGCGGTGGGCGATGACGATCACGGTCCGGTCGCTGGCGATGTCCGCCATGTTGTTCTGGATGGCGCGCTCGCTCTCGTAGTCGAGCGCACTCGTGGCCTCGTCGAGAATGAGAATGCGCGGATTGGTGACCAGAGCCCGCGCGAGAGCGATGCGCTGGCGCTGGCCGCCCGAGAGCGACCCGCCGCGCTCGCCGACGATGGTGTCGTACCCTTCCGGCATGTCGAGAATGAACTCGTGTGCGCCGGCGAGCCGGGCGGCGTGAACGATCCGCTCGAGCGGCAGGCCCGGATCGACCAGCGCGATATTGTCCCGCACCGACCGGTTCATCAGGACGTTTTCCTGCAACACGATGCCGAGTTGCCGGCGCAACCATGCCGGGTCGACCATCGCGAGGTCGAGGCCGTCGACCAGCACGCGGCCGGTCTCGGGGACATAGAGGCGCTGGATCAGCCGTGCGATCGTGCTCTTGCCCGAACCCGACGCGCCGACGATCCCGATGAACTGGCCCGCCTCGATCTTGAGCGAGACGTCCTGCAGGACCGGCCGCCCATCGGCGCGGTAGCGAAAGGTGACGTGATCGAAGGCGATTTCGCCGCGGATCGCGGGCAGAGCGCCCCGACCCGCGCTGTAGGTCGGCTCAGCCGGGGTGTTCAGAATGTCGCCGAGCCGCTCGATCGATATCCGGGCCTGGTGGAAGTCCTGCCAGATCTGCGCCAGGCGCAGGATCGGCGCGCTCACCCGGCCGGCGAGAATGTTGAAGGCGATCAGCTCGCCCACCGACAGATCGCCCCCGATGACCAGCCGGGCACCAACGTAGAGGATGCCCACCGAGACGAGCTTGTTGATGAACTGAACGGAATTACTCGCAACATTGCCGAGCTTGAGAACGTCGAAGCTGGCCCGGATGTAGCTGGCGAGCTGTTCTTCCCAATGCCGCTGCATCTGCGGCTCGACCGCCATGGCCTTCAGCGTCTCGACGCCGCTGATCGACTCCACGAGGAACGCCTGGTTCTCCGCGCCGAGTCTGAATTTTTCGTCCAGGCGCCGGCGGAACAGCGGCGTCGCTCCGATCGAAATCGCTGCATACAGCGGCAGCGATCCCAACACCAGAAAGGACAGTGGTGCCGAGTACATGAACATGATCGCAAAGAAGACGAACGTGAACAGCAGGTCGATCGTCAGGGTGAGCGCCGAGCCGGTGAGGAAATTCCGGATGTTCTCCAGCTCGCGCACCCGCGCCACGGAATCGCCGGTGCGGCGGGTCTGGAAATAGGCGAGCGGCAGGGCAAGCAGGTGGCGGAACAGCCGGGCGCCGAGCTCGACGTCGATGCGGTTCGTGGTGTGGGAAAAGACGTAGGTGCGCAGGATGGTGAGGACGAATTCGAAGAGCGCAATGGCGACCGCACCGATCATCAGCACGTCGAGCGTACTCAGGCTCTGGTGCACCAGCACCTTGTCGATGACGACCTGGAAGATGAGCGGGGACACCAGCGCGAAGATCTGGAGGAACAGCGACACCACCAGTACTTCGACGAACATGCGCCGATATTTGTAGATTGCGCTGAGAAACCAGGAAATGTCGAAGCGGCGGGACAGGTTGAGCAGTGAGCCGCGACGCGTCATCAACACCAGTTGGCCCGCCCAGTTCGCTTCGAACTGCTCGCGGGTCATCAGTGTCGGGCGAGGGAGATTGGCCTCCTGAATAAGGATCTTCTGCCCGTCAGCCCTGCCGACATAGGCAAACCTTCCATCCTTCAGCAGGGCGATCGCAGGCAGCGGCGTCGTGGCCAGGCGCTGCCACGTGGTCGTCTTGATCGCGGCCTTCAGGCTGAACTGCCGGGCCAGGCGCAGCATCTCGGTCGTGCCGAGCGTGCGTGTGCCCAGCTGATGGCAGAGCTGTTCAGGATCAACCGCAATGCCGTGATACCGCAGCAGCAGCGTCAGGCTCGCGAGACCGGAATCGATGGTCGCTGCGGAGGGTTGCGGGGTCTCGCTCATATCGTTCGATGAAGCCTGGGTGGAGTTGCGGTGTCGCCCCTCGACAATTGCAACCGTGGAGTAATCGTACTGCTTGAAGCGCTTCTTGCAAAGGGTTGAGGCGATTGGCGATACCTGCGCGATACGAACGCGACACCGACAATCCAAATAGAGTCTCGACGCCTCGGCGCCAGCGAGCATACTGTCTGCATCGTCGAAGCCCGCCCTCAACCGGCGGGCGCTTTGGGGGAACGATGGACCAAACGATGCAGCCGGCGCCATTGGCCGATCCTTCGAATGTTGCGCCGGCCAGTCCCGGGACTGCAGCGCCCGCCCCTTTGTCCGTCGCTCCAGCCGTCGCCTCGCCGGCAACTGCCGCACCGGCCGCCGGGTCGCCCCCTTCCGTCACGCCGCCCTCCGAAAAACCACCTTATCCGCCGCCCGCCGCTGTGCCGACGCAGACCGGGCCGCTCGGTATCACCTATGATTTCAACAACGGCTGCCGGGTCGTATTGCCCGAGAGTCCTCATCCGTGGCGGGTGCGGCTGAGCGACCTCGAAACCGGTAACGTGCTTTTCGAAACGTCGTTCAACTCGGGCGCCGTCAACAGCACCAAGCGCTACTTCATCCCTTTCCTGATTGAAGTCTGGTCGCAAGACAAAGTGGTCCTCAGGCACGAGTATTCAGCCAAGGACCACGAGGTCTTGATCCAGTTCCCGGTCGGCACGCTGGGCGACACGATGGGCTGGTTTCCCTATGCCGTGAAGTTCCAGGAGCGGCACGGTTGCAAGCTCACCTGCGCGATGGGCGAAAAGCTCATCCCTCTGTTCAAGTCGGCCTACCCTCACATCACCTTCGTCAGCCATGAGCAGATCAAGGCCGAGCAGTTTTACGCCACCTACAGCATCGGCCTTTTTTTCGCCGACAAGGATTTCGTCTTCCAGCCCAGCGACTTCCGCTATGTTGGCTTGCACCGCACGGCGGGCTACATCCTGGGCGTCGATCCGACCGAGGCGCCGCCCAAACTTGCTTACGAGAACGACACGCGGCCAATTCCCGAGTCCTATGTCTGCATCGCCACGCAGAGCACGACACAGTCGAAATATTGGAACAATCCCGACGGCTGGCGCTCGATCGTAGCGTTCCTGAAGAGCGCCGGTTATCGCGTGATCTGCATAGACCAGAAGCCGGCGCACGGCTCCGGGCTGGTATGGAACCATATTCCCCATGGCTGCGAGGACGAGACCGGCGACCGCACGTTGCAGGAGCGCGCGCGATGGCTGAAGCACTGCGACTTCTTCGTCGGTCTTTCCAGCGGCCTGTCGTGGCTCGCGTGGGCGGCAGGCTGTCCCGTCGTCATGATCAGCGGCTTCACCCATCCGCTGAACGAATTCGAGACGCCCTATCGCGTGATCAACTATCACACCTGCAACAGCTGCTGGAACGACCCGCACCTGACCTTCGACCACAAGGACTTCCTGTGGTGCCCCCGGCACAAGGACACGCCGCGGCAATTCGAATGCACGCGCCTCATCACCGTCGATCAGGTAAAAGGTGCGATCGTCAGGATTCCGGCGTTCAAGGCACGGCAGCAGAAGCCTGCGGTCCGCGCGCCGCGCTAGTGGGCCGCCGGCTTCCTACGTGAGCTTGTATTGCCTCTGAAGGAACGCTGAATGCAGACCGCCAGCGGGTGGTCTGGCGGCGATGTGTTGGGTGACTTGAGTATTGTCGGAGCCGTTTCCAGCAACCATCAGGACGACAAAATTTACCGGAATGGTCTTGAGTATTCCCTGCTTCAGCAGCGCATCAAGAATGCTCTCCGGCTCGCCCTCGGGAACAGAAATCCAATATCTCAATGCCTTCAGCATGCTCTGCGTCTCGGAGCCGTACGCCCTGTAGTCACCAGCGAGATAGTGCGTTCCCAGCGTCTCGATCCTGGCGATGCAGATTGGTTCTCCAGCGCTCTCCGGATCTTCAGCACTATGGTCGGTATGCAGACCATGCGGAGCGGCTACTCTGAATCTGCCGTATGCATAGTGCCCTTTGCGGTAGCGCGCCGAGGGAACGAGCACGGCCATTATTTCATCGACGTCTTCATTAAAGAGGCGCGCGTAATGCGCCATTGGATCGGGCGTACCCTCAACGAATTTCTCCACGAACCAGCGGTCGTCGACATAGACCGTTTCAACATCGTCGAACTGCTTTGCGTCTTCAAAAGCCGCTTTCACCGCAGCTTCGCGGAAGCGGGCAACGGGCATGGGCAAGTGCGTCTGCGCTTCGCGGTCGTTAAAGTTTGCGTGCAGGCGCTCTAGAAGAGACCATTGATCGGGCGAGAACTGCAACGGTTCCAGTATTGCTAGCCGGGACTGCAGCGCCGCCCATGCCTGACGAAGAGTCATTTCTCGCGCCTCGTGTTCATGCGATCGAACGACCACCATCGACGTAGAGATTGACACCGTTGATATAGGCGCCTGCATCGGAGCACAGCAGCAAGGCAGCACCCGTGAGATCGTCGGGGTCGCCCAGCCGGCCGGCCGGGATGCGCTGCACCAGTGCATCGCCTTCGGTCGCCATTTGCGCGCGGTTGCGCGCGGTGAGGATGGCGCCAGGGGCCAGGTTGTTCACCGTAACGCCCCTTCCGCCGAACTGTCGCGCAAGGTTCCATGCCCAGTTCAGTTGGGCCGCTTTGGTTCCGGCGTAGACCATCATCTGCGGATGCGGCCGGACCTGCTGCACGCTCCCGATGGTTACGACCCGCCCCCATCCACGAACGCCCATGGGCGGCACGAGATCCTGCAGCAGCTCCAGTGGGCTTCTCAGATTCACGGAGATTTGCCTGTCGAATCTTTCCCGCGTGATCGCATCGTAGGCCTCCGGCAGTTCGATCGAGGCGTTCAGCACCAGGATATCGACGGGCGACCAGGCTGAAACGCTTGCCGCCAGCTGGTGCCCCGCGTCGTCCAAGGCGAAATCCTGACCAAAGGCGCGAGCCGATCCCCCGCTCCTCTCGATTTCCTGGACCACGGAGACAGCATCGGCTCGCTCCTCGGCGGTGTCGGCATGGTGGATTGCGAGGCGCGCGCCGGCGCTGGCCAACGCGAGCGCGATTGCCCGGCCGATTTCGCGGCGCGCGCCGGTGACCAGGGCAGTCCGATTCACGAGGCTAAATCGATCGAGCGCGTTTGACGGCATGAAGGCTCCGTTTGCCGTGATGTCGGCGAGCAGATTTCCTCAAGATTCACCATGTGTCGCCTGTTTCTTTTGGCATACGGTGGGCAGGTATAGGACCCATTATGTCCTTGCCGAAGGAGTCTTGCGACCATGCCGACCGCCGACACTACCCTGTTTGACTACATCGTCGTCGGCGCCGGATCGTCGGGCGCAACCATCGCCAGCCGGTTGTCGGAAAGTGGCACGCACCGCGTATTGCTGCTCGAAGCCGGCACCGAAGGTTCGGACTATTTCTGGTCGCGCATTCCGGTGGGCGTGTCGAAGATGATCGAGCATCCGGCCGTCAACTGGTGCTTCTCTTCCGAGCCCGACGCAGGCTCCGGCGGCCGCCGGATCGAAGTGCCGCGCGGAAAAATGCTGGGCGGCTCCAGTTCGATCAACGGCATGGTCTACATCCGCGGCCAGGCGCAGGACTACGACCATTGGGCACAGCTCGGCAATCGCGGCTGGAGCTGGCAGGACGTGCTGCCGGTCTACAAGCGCATGGAAAACTACGCCGGCGGTTCGGACGAGCTGCGTGGCCGCGACGGACCGCTCAGGATCACCGATACGCCGCGTCACAAGGTGCCGCTGCTCGAAAAGATGATCGAATCGGCGGCCAAGATCGGCCTGCCCTTCAACGCCGACCTCAACGGGGCCACACAGGAGGGCATCGGAATGTCCCAGGTGACCATCGCCAAGGGCCGCCGGCAGAGCACGGCCTACTGCTATCTCGATCCGGCGCGCGGCCGCGCCAACCTCACGATCGAGCGCGGCGCGCTGGCTCAGACACTGATCCTCGAGGGCAAGCGCTGCGTCGGCGTGCGGTACACGGTGAGCGGCCAAAAGCGCGAGGCGCGCGTCTCACGCGAGGTGATCGTCTCTTCGGGCTCGATCAACTCGCCCAAGCTCCTCGAATTGTCCGGCATCGGCCAAGGCGAGCTGCTACGGTCCCGCGGCGTCACGCCGGTCCATGAGCTGAAGGGCGTCGGCGAGAATTTGCGCGACCACTATTCGCCGCGCATTAAATTCGCGATCACGGCGCGCAATGCGACCTTCAACGACAATGCGCGCGGCTGGCGGCTGGTGCGAGAAGCGTTCAAGTATGCGCTGTGGCGCGAAGGCTTCCTCGCCACAACGGCAGTGCCGATCCGCATGTACTTCCGCACGCGTCCTGGTTTGGAGACGCCCGATGCCACCATCTCGATCCTGCCTTTCCTGACCGAGCGGGTCGACGGCGAACGGCGCGTCGCCCGGCAGCGCGGGATCACGATGAACGCGAATGTGCTGCGCTCCGAGAGCACCGGCTCGATCCACATCAAGTCGAACGACCCCGCCGAGGCGCCGGCCATTCGCTTCAACTTCCTGTCGGCGCAGAACGATCGAGACGGCGTGCTGGCCTGCATTCGCAAGGGCCGCGAGCTCATGGCAGCCTCGCCGCTCAAGGAAATGACCGGCGAGGAGATCGCGCCCGGCGCCCACTTGCAGACCGACGAAGAGCTTCTCGAATGGGTCCGCACGACCGCCGAGACGACCTATCATCCGGTAGGCACTTGCAAGATGGGCAATGACCCGATGGCGGTGGTCGATCCGGAGCTGCGCGTCCATGGGATCGAGGGGCTGCGGGTCGCCGACGCCTCGATCATGCCGACGCTTACCAGCGGCAACACCAATGCGCCCTGCATCATGATTGGCGAGAAATGTGCCCAGATGACCCTGGCGGACGCCACTCAGAGGTCCAAGGCCGCCTAGGCGGCTCGGCTGTCAAAAATGGCCTGCTCCATCCGCTGAACCGCGGCCTTCAAGATGTTCAGGCGGCACTCGTGATCATCGGGGCGTCCTCGCGCCGTCTTTGCTTTCAGCCTTACTTCATCGTTGCAATAGCGAGCACCGTAGCGATGAGTATCCCAATCAAAATCAGCAAGGCTATATTCATATCTTCCCCATTGCCCGCGCGTCGTCAGGTAGATGCGAGCGGCAGTCTGCTTCGTGGACATCACAACGTGCTTCCGGAGGACCTGAGGTCGAGCCGTCCGGCGATCTCGACCGCAAGACAGGTCGCCCGCTCGAGTTCCGAAACGAGCCGCGAGATCGGTTCGGCATTGCTCAGGCTTTGGCGGCCAAGCCGGTTGGCGGCAAACAACTGCCGGACGACGGGCACGAGATGAGAGCAGTCCTTCCCCGAGCCGCCCGCTGCAGTGTCCGAGAACGCTCTTTCGGCCCTCTCGACATTCGCCAGCAGCCTGCCCTTCACTTCCGGCGACGCACTGTCCGGACACTGATCGACACCGGCCAATGCGAGGAGGTACGCATCCAGCAGGCAATCGATCATTTCAGCGGCCGTCGTCATTCGTCATGCTCCCCAGTCCCGGCTTTTTCAGGCTCGGAATTTGCGGCCAATACGGTTCGCGTTCAGTGGCAATTGCCACATTGGGCGCGGCGGTGCAGAAGAGTTCTGGCCAACGTGGGGGGAGGCGGAAATAGTGGCTGAAGCCTCAAATATCGGCCGTTTGCGGACGATATCGCTGTTCGAGGACCTGCCGGACGCCGAGCTGAACCGGGTCGGGAGCTATTGCGTCACGCGAACGTACGCAAAAGGAACGCAAATCCTGACGGAAGAGGACGAGAGCACCGACGTGCTCTTCATCCTGGAGGGAACGGCCCGTATCAGCAGTACGACACCGGCCGGAAAAGAGGTCATTTTCAGCGAATTGGGCGTCGGAGACATCACCGGGGAGTTCGCGGCCGTAGATGGCCTGCCGAGATCGGCATCGGTCAGCGCGCTCACCGATTGCCTGGCTGCACGAATGTCTTCGGCAAACTTCGTCAAGATGATGAATACGACCCCTTCGGTGGCCACCAAGCTGGTGGAACTGCTGGTGGTGAAAATCCGGCGCCTGTCCGAGCGCGTGTTCGAGGTGAGCGCTCTGTCCGTGCGTGAGCGTGTCCGCCGCGAGCTGCTCCGCCTGGCGGCCGAAGGGACGCCCATGGGCAAAGGCGTGGTGATACGGCCCGCCCCTACGCACTATGAAATCGCCGCGCGCATAGGATCGCATCGCGAGGCGGTGACCCGCGAATTCAACCGCCTGGAAGAGAACCGGATTGTCGAAATCCGGCGGCGGCAAATTCGCATCGTAAACCTCGACCTCCTGAGATTCGACGAATCGACCTGACGCGTGTGTGGCAAACGCCACAGATGCCGTTCCCCCGACCTGCGACAGTCCGCCCGGGAAAGCCGTGGCAATCGCGGGAAGGGAAGACCGAAAATGCACACCGACATGCACAGAGACGGCGTTGGCCGAAAGCTGTTCGCCCGGATGATGGAAGCGCTCGGGTCACACTTCTTGAAGAAGCCGTCCGCTTTGGAGACCCGGATCGAGCCGCTGCCCACCGATGCTCTGGTGCGGCCGTCCATGCACAACCGCGTAACGATCCAGATTCATCATGAAGATTGGCCCTAAGCCCAGGCAATCATTCCGGAAGCAGATCGCCTGCTTGCAACTCACTTACCGCGGCATCGACGCGCCGGACCGCGGCGCGCACCATTTCCAGGCCGCGCTGATTGCCGGTGTCCATGCCGCCCGTCGTGAAGATCGCGGCGAACAGGCCGCACAAGACGGCGAAGCGATAGGCCTGCCAGCAATCGTCGAAGCTGAAGCCTGTCACGCCCATGCGCAGCAGGGTGTCGTGATAGCGCCGCAGCAAGGCCTGCTCGGCCTTGTGCCGGTATTCCGTCGGCACGCTGTTGCAGATCAGGTAGGCGACGTCGTAGAGCGGGCCGCCACGGCCGGAGATCTGCCAGTCGACCGCGGCGATTCCGTCTTCGCCGAGGGCCGGTCCGAACAGCAGATTGTCGGCGCGATAGTCGCCATGCACGAAAGTTCGCGCGCCCGAGGCCATCTGCTTGATCACGCGGGCGGCAACGGGCGCCAAAGCCTCCGCCGTCTTTTTCGTATAGTCGCTGTAGCAGTCGGCGAAATTGCCGAGGGCCGGCGCGAGAAATGCCTGATAGCCGCTTTGCAGGGCGGCGCCATACTGCGGACTGGCAAAATCGAACAGCGCGTCCATGTCACCGGAGTCGACCTTGCCCCACCAAGTGCCGTGCAGACGCCCGATCGCCGTTACGGCGGCTTCAGCTTGCGGCGGGGTAAGGCCGGCGACCTGATCGCCCATCGTCGCGCCGCGCAAATCCTCGAGCAACAACATGAAGCTTTGATCGGACATATCGAGTTCGGCGTGAAAGAGCCGTGGCGTACGGATCGGCGAGTACTGCGCAAGCTTCGTATAGAAGGCCACTTCGCGCGGATAGAAGTACAGCGCGCGGGCGACCCCGAGGTTGACCGGGTCGGTGGTCGGAAACTTGCCGATGAGGCTCGCCGGAGCGCCGCTGCCGGCCTTGTCGTAGGTGATCGACAGCCGCGAGACGTCGGCCATGATGCCGACGCCCTCGCCAAGCTTGTCGGCAACGACGGTGGCGATTCTCGCGCTCGACAGCCCGCCGTTGCGCCGCAGGACGCCGTCGAGCCACTCGGCATTCACGGCCGCAGAACTCTTGGGCCAATCGGCCATCTCTCCCCCACTGCTGATGTCTCAGCCCATCTGCGATCCATCAGATGGCCGGCTGTTGAGGGGATTATCGCCGCGCCGTGCAGATCGAACAAGCCAGGACGCCACCAACGCGCGGCCGCACCGTCGATGGCAAAACATTGCGCGAGACACCCGCAAAGCGGGCATGCACACTAGTGCGTCGGGGGAGCATTCAAAGCATGACGGGCTCGTCAGCCATTTTCGATACATCGACGCTGGAGGTGGTTTGCCAGGGGCTTGGATTCTCCGAGGGACCGGTCGCCATGCCGGACGGAACGATCCTTCTCGTCGATATCAAGAAGGAATGCGTGACGCGCGTTCGGCCCGACGGCAGCCAGGAGCTCGTGGCGAAAGTGCGCGGCGGCCCAAACGGCGCCGCGATCGGACCGGATGGCCGGCTCTTCATCTGCAACAACGGCGGCTTCGACTGGGTGGAGATGCCGTTGCCGGGCGGACAGATCATCACCGTAGGCGAGCACCAGGCCGCCAACTACGTGGGTGGATCGGTACAGGCGCTCGATCTCGGCAGCGGGAAACTCGAGACGCTCTACACCGACTGCCAGATCGGCACCGACATGTCGGGCCTCGGTCCACGCGCGCCCAGGGAGTTGCCACTGCCTTCCTCCCTGCGCGGCCCCGACGACCTCGTATTCGATGCTGCCGGCGGCCTCTGGATCGCCGATTTCGGCAAGTCGAGACCGCGGGACCGGGACACGAGCGGTGTCTACTACGCCCACGCCGATGGTTCCTACATTCGTGAAAAGATCTTCCCGCTCGATGGGCCGAACGGCATCGCACTTTCTCCGGCCGGAGACCGCCTGTATGTCTCGCTCACCTTTCGGCGGCAGCTCCTCTACTGGGAGCTCGACGGTCCCGGCAGCATCCGCCCCAACCCCGCGACGATCGATGGCGCCTATGTCCTGAACGCCGCCATGCCCGGCGACCTCGATTCCATCAAGGTCGATGAACAAGGCAACATCTACGTGCTGACAATCCTCCGGCAGAAGTCACCCTTCTGCAACGGAGGCGTGACCGTGGTCTCCCCGAAGGGTGAGATAATCGAATTCTTCGAGATCGCGCTTCCCGGGAAGTTCGTTCCGATGCCGTCGAACATTTGCTGGGGCGGACCCGATCGCATGACGGCCTACATCACCTGCGGCGGGTCGGACATGCTGGTGAAGGTACGAACGTCGATTCCCGGCCTTAAGCCGCGCTACTAAGACTACGACACCAAGGAAAAGAAGATGGCCTATTCAACGCAGACACCGCCGGCCGGCCAGCTTGGCAAGACGAGGTTGATCACGTTCCTCCAGGTCGTGGCAATGGTGCTCCGGACCGGCGTGCGGATGCGTGGACAGCACGGCAGGATCCATGGCTGCGTCCGAGCGACGTTCGAGGTCCTCGATAATATTCCGACCAAGTACAAGATCGGTATCTTCGCCAGGCCCGGGACGTATCAGGCGGCGATCCGCTTCTCGAGCGGTCCGCAGGCCAACGACACCATTCCTGGCGCGCAGGGCATGGCGATCAAGCTGATCGGTGTGCCGGGCCACAAGATTCTGAAGTCGCAGGCGGACGCCGTTACACACGACTTCATCCTGCTCGACTTCCCGGTGTTCTTCGTGCGCGAGACGGATTCCTATGCGCGCCTCGTGACGGAACTCGCCAAGCTGAAGCCTGGCGCGGAACCCGAGAAATGGCTCGAGTGGCTGAACCAGTCGCACCCCGAGGATGTCGCGATCGCCAAGAGGTACGATGCCCGCGTCGTCGATCACCCACTCACCCAGAGTTTCTACAGCCAGGTGCCGTACGCCTTCGGCCTGGGCGACGACACGATCTGCCGTTACGCCGCCCTGCCCCATCCCGAGAACAAGCATCCCGCTCCCACGCCGCCATCGAGCGATGGAAACCACCTGCGGCAGGCGATGATCGACCATCTCACGAACGCAGCACAGCCAGCGACGTTCGACTTCTGCGTCCAGTTGCTCACGGGCGCAACGCCGGAGGACGTCGACAGCCCCACCGTCGAGTGGAGCACGCCCTATCAGCGCGTCGCGACCATCACGGTGATGGCACAGGACTTCGCCCAGCCCGATCAGGATCGCTTCGGACAGAGCCTGTCGTACACGCCGTGGCACGCGCTGCCCGAACATCGGCCGGTCGGACAGATCAACCAGATCCGTCTCATGGTCTACACCTGGAGTTCGCGCGTTCGGCATTTCTTCAATCTGTCTCCTTTCCAGAAGGAGCCGACGAGCGCCATTCCTCCGAGGCCGACCGGCAGCTGCCTGGGACGCGTCGTGAAGTACACCGCGCTGGCAGCGGCCGTTTCGATTGCCGTGATCGGCTGGTTCCTGTGGCCCAAGCTTCACGTCGACCTGCCGACATATCCTGCCGTCGAGAAGCACGTGTGGCTCGACCAGCAGTGGCAGCCCGGCGCGCGCGAGTGGTATCATCACGCGAGTCAGGGCGGGCAGTTCCCGCCGATGATCAACGTTCCCTATGAATGGTTCATCGCCCTCGAGCAGCCGGTGATCTCGCTAGGCGCAGCCGGACTTTTGGCCGATCAGCGCTATCTCGATCGGTTTGGCTACATTCCGTCGACCACCGAGAGTGGCGCCTTCGATTGGAGCAGCTGCACCGAGCCTGACAGCTCGAAGGGCTACGAAAGCGGCAAGGAACTGCTTTCAAGGAGGCATCGGCTGCCAGTGGGCTTCGCCTGCAGCGACCGGCACAAGGATCCGATGCTCTCTCCGGACGGCAAGCCATGGCGGCATCCGGCGACCGGCGAGACCATGGGCAAGCTCGGGCTGACCTGCGCCGCCTGCCATACCGGCCGTTTCACGTACGGCAACACCGAGTTCCTCGTCGACGGCGGATCGGCGATGACCGATGTCATCAAGCTGAACAGCGCGATTGCGCTCGCCCTGGTCTATACAAAGGTGGATTTCCTCAGGTTCAACCGGTTTGCACTTCGGTTGCTCGGCCCGGATGCAAACAACGAGACGGCGCGGTCGGCACTGCATGCGCAGCTAAATGAAGTGGTCGGGCGGGTCTTCACGTTGCAGAAGCTCGACGGCAAGGCCAACCCCAACGGCGACACGGAAGGATATGGGCGTCTCGACGCCCTGAACCGGATCGGCAATCAGGTCTTTGCGATCGACCTCGACAAGCCCGAGAACTACGTGGGCAGCACGGCGCCGGTCCACTATCCGCGCATCTGGGACGTGCCGTGGTTCGCGTGGGCGCAATACAACGGCTCGATCCGGCAGCCGATGGTGCGCAACGCCGGCGAGGCATTCGGTACAGGGACGCCTATCGTCCTTACAGGCGACCCCGCGCTGACGGCGCCGCAATTCAGCTCTTCCGTCCAGGTTCACACGCTGGTCAAGATGGAGGATCAGCTCGCCGGCACGGAGCCGAACGCTACCGGCGGCAAGAAGGGCTTCACCGGCCTCGTTGCCCCCAAGTGGCCCGCCGATGTCCTCGGTGCGATCGATCCGAAGCTCGCCGGCCAGGGCGCCAAGCTCTACAATGACATCTGTGCGCATTGTCACTTGCCGCAGGTCGGCACCGAGGCATTCTGGAACTCGAAGAACTGGCTGAACAAGGACGGCGTCAAGCAACCCTATCTGGATGTGAATCTGATCCCGGTCGAGGAAGTCGGCACCGACCGTTCGCACGTCGATGACCTCGCCGCCCGAAGGGTTAGCCTCCCGCCCGACCTGAAGCTCTCCAGCGACTCATTTGCCGAAGCGTTGCGAGACGTCGTCGGCAGTGCCGTAAAGTATTGGTACAAAACGCAGACGCCACCAGTGCCTGACAAACAGCAGGACGAAATGAATGGAGGTCGGCTCAACGAAGTCGCCCCGAATCTCAGCTACAAATCACGGCCGCTCGACGGCGTCTGGGCGACGCCACCCTACCTGCACAACGGCTCGGTACCCAACATCGACCTGCTGCTGTCGCCGCTCGCCGACCGGCCGAAGAAATTCTGGCTCGGCCATCGCGAGTACGATCCCAAGCACCTGGGCTATGTGTACGATAAACTGTCGGGCGGGTTCGAGTTCGATACCAGCAAGCGCGGCAACTACAATATCGGCCATCTGTTCGATGACGCCCCGGCCGATGGAGCGAAAATGCCGGGCCGCATCGGGCCCAAACTCAGTCCCGACGATCGCCGCGCGCTGATCGAATTCCTGAAGACGTTGTGACGGGCCTCGCCCGCCACTCCGGCCAATTACTCTGGGACACCGGCCTTGCGTAGTCCGGCGACAACGCGCTCGCGCTGCGCCAGGAACGTGGGATGGTCGCTCGCGGCACCGGCGAGATACCGGCGCATCGTAAAATTCGGATTGAGGGCCAGCCCCGCCCGAATCGCATCGCGCGCTTCATCCATCCGGTCGAGATGGGCCAGTGCTGCCGAAAGCAGGAAGTAGGTGTAGGGATTGTTCCGGTTGAGCGCGATCGCGCGACTGAGGCGTGCGACGGCCTCCTCGTCCCTGCCGAGGAAAAGCTTGGCGTCGCCCGCGATCGACATCCACGCGGCAACGAACGAATCGCGAGGGCTGAGGCGCAACGCCTCCTCGACATGGGCCTCGGTCTCCTCACTGTTGCCGATGCGATATTTTGCCAGCCCGATCATGGCATGAGCGGGAGCGAGATTGCGGTCGATCGCCAGCGCCCGCTCGCATTCGGCAATGCCCTGCACCGCGCGCTTGGTCTGGATCAGGACCAGACCCAGGGACAAGTGAGCCCAGGCATGCTCGGGCACCAGGGACAACGCCTTGACCAGCGCCGCCTCGGCAGCGGCCAACCGCTCCGCCCGGTCGTCGCCTGCGTACAGGGAGGCCTTGAGCGTGTCGACATAGGCGCCCCACACCAGCGCTTCGACGTTGCCGGGGTCGAGCGCCAACGCGCGCTCGAAGTAGTCGCGCGCCTGCACGAGATAGTCGGGCGTATTGCCTTTGTTGAGCGACGCCATGCCCTGGAAGTAAAGATCGACGGAATCGGGATTGGGCGCACGCTCCGCCCGGCGCGCCTCGACCCCGATCAGCTCCGTTCCCAATTGCCGGGCGAGGCGCGTGACGATTTCGTCCTGCATGTCGAATAGATCGCCAACGGGCTTATCGAAGCGCTCGGCCCAAAGATGATTGCCCGTGCCCGCATCGATGAGCTGGACATTTACCCGCATGCGGTCGCTGCGGCGCTGGACGGAGCCTTCGAGCGCATATCGCGTGTTCAGTTCCTGGCCGACTTGCGTGACGTCGACCGATTTGCCCTTGTAGGTGAAGGCCGTATTGCGCGCGATCACGGTCATCCCGCTCATGCGCGAGAGGTCGGTGGTCAGGCTTTCTGTCACCCCATCGACAAAATATTCCTGCTCCGGGTCGCCCCCGATGTTCGCGAACGGCAGGACCACGATGGAGAGTCGCGGCGGCGGCGCCTTCCAGGGAGTGGCAGCTCGCGGCGATATCGCGTCGGCCGCCGGCGCGGGCCAGTCTTCGGCTTTCCATTCCACGCGGAAGGCGCGGATGGGCCGCTCAATATTCTTGAGAGAGAGCTCGCCCAGGGCGTGCAGCGTCGCCTTGAGCCGGCCGTTGACCGCCTCTCGCACCGCGCTCGAGACGACGATGCCGCCCGGCGGCGCCTCGGTCTCGAGGCGTGCGGCAACGTTCACATCGTCGCCATAGATGTCGTTCTCGTCGACAATGACATCGCCCAGATGCAGGCCAACCCTGAACAGGATCGCTGTGTCTTCGGGTTGGCCGTGATTTACCTCGGCCATTGCCTGTTGAAATTCGATGGCTGCGGTGAGCGCGTCCACGGCGCTCGTGAACTCGATCAGGCCGCCATCGCCTTTCAAGCGGATCACCCGCCCTCCGTGACGCGCAACGGCCGTTCCCAACCGTTGGCCCATATGCTCGAGAAGTCGCGCAACCGTGCCGCTCTCGTCACGACCCATCAGTCGTGACGATCCAACCGCGTCCGCAAACAGGATCGCCGCCAGCCTGCGTAGCTCACGCGCCAAAATTCAGTGCCCCCATCTCGGGGGATCGTAGAGCGAACCCCCCAGACGGGCAACGGGCAGGGGGCAGCCTAAGTTATTGAAAAAATTGGACTATCCGGACCACAGCGCACAGTTGCAGAAGCGCGGCCGCCAGCCACCCACCGAAATCGTCAGTTCGTCTTGTCGAGTGTGACAAAGGCCACAGTCCCCTGTCGGAGTGCGTGCGAAGAAGGCGACACACGATGACGGATAGAGGGAGGTAGCCATGATGAACATTCTCAACCGGCCGATGGTCAAGGAAGCACTGGTCCTCGTCCTTTCCGGCGTGATCTCCGCGATGGTCTGCGGCCGCGTCTATGCGGCGACGCCGACGGACGCCGAGCAGACCGCCACAGC
>CAIMEE010000516.1 GCA_903839865.1 Enhydrobacter aerosaccus
GCTTCCAGACGCTGTCGACGCTGACCGGCCGCTCGTTCCTGTTCATGCGCAACGAGCAACTCGGCTCGACCACGGCCGTGATCCTGCTTGCCATGGCGGTCGGCGTGGTCGTGGGCTCGACCTGGCTGGCACGGCGCCTGGGTGGCGGCACATGAGCGGCAGTACATGACGCTGACCGAACAGCTCGGCCGCGCGATCATGTGGATCGCAGCGATCTTTACCGTGGTCTTCCTGATGACGCCGTTGTTGGTGACAGTGGCCGTCTCGTTCGGCTCGTCCAGCGTCTTCACCCTGCCGCCGCCCGACTGGTCGACGCGGTGGTACGAACGGCTCGCCACCGCGCGCGGCCTGTGGCCGTCGCTGCTGACGTCGATCCAGATCGCGGCCGTCTCGACCGCCGTCGCCCTCGTGCTGGGAACGCTGTGCGCCATCGCCCTCGTCCGTGGCCGTTTTCCCGGACGCGATTCGATCGCCACCTTCCTGATCTCGCCGCTGATGCTGCCCGGCCTCGTGATCGGCATCGCCATGCTGCAGGGCTTCAAGGCACTGGGCCTGCGCGAGGCCTATTCGAGCCTGATGCTCGCGCACGTGATCATCACCCTGCCGTACGTCGTGCGCACCGTCCTGGCCGCGCTCTCGCTGTTCGATTTCTCGCTGATCGACGCCGCGCGCACGCTGGGCTGCTCCTATCCGACGGCGATCCTCCGGGTGCTGGTGCCGTCGCTGGGCCCGGCTTTTCTCACCTCCGGCATGTTCGCGTTCCTGGCCTCGATGGATAACTACCCGATCTCGATCTTCTTCACCGATGCCTGGACCAAGACCCTGCCGATCCAGATGCTGCAATTCGTCGAGGAGAACCCCGATCCGACGATTGCCGCCATCTCGTCGGGCCTGGTGCTGCTCGCCATTCTCGCCCTCGTCGTCGGCGACCGCCTGGTCGGCCTGCGCAAGCTCGCGGACTTCTAGGAAATGACGACCGATCCCACACCCTGCGACCTGCTGGTCACCGCCGACCTCATCATGACGCTCGATGCGGCGGGCCGCCTCGTGAAGAACGGCGCCATCGCCATGACCGATCGCAGCATCGTCGACATCGGTCCCGCCGAGGAGCTGCGCGCCCGCTGGACGCCCGCCAAGACGATCGACGGCAAAGGCCGCATCGCCATGGCGGGCCTGGTGAACGTGCACAACCACACGCCGCTGATGATTACGCGCGGCATGATCGAGGACATCGGCTTCGCGCCGATGTACACGCCGGGCATCCCGCAGGGTCACTGGCTGGATGCCGACGATGCCTATGCCCTCTCCGCGCTCGGCCATTACGAACTGCTGCGCGCCGGCTGCACCACGGTGATGGATTTCTATCGCTATCCGTCGTCATGCGCGCGCGCCGCATCGGAGCTGGGCGTGCGCGCCGTGATCGCGGGCCGCGTCCACGATGCCGAGCCGGGGTCGCTCGCCGACGGCAAGCACAGCTACAGCACCGCCATCGGCCAGGCGAGCCTCAAGGAGAATGCCGAGCTAATCGCGACATGGAACGGCCACGACAACGGCCGCATCCGCTGCGATTGGGCGCCGCACGCGCCGGACACCTGCTCCGACGACCTGTTGCGCGAGGTGAAGAAGCTGGCCGATGCGCACGGCGGCAACGTGCACACGCACCTCTCGCAGCTCCCGGCCGAGATCGAGGCAGTGAAGGCGCGCACCGGCCTCACGCCGCCGCAGCTCATGGACAAGC
>CAIMEE010000517.1 GCA_903839865.1 Enhydrobacter aerosaccus
ATTGCAGAGCGGCTTCAGCTCCTTGTCGAGATCGAGCGGGATCTGCGTGCCCGGCACCACCGGCCCCACCGCGAGCGAGCCCATGATGCCGATGCCGACCGTGTAGCCATCGGGCGGTGCATTGCCGACGGCCTTGAGCGCGATGTAGCCCAGCGCGCCAGTCTTGCTGTCGACCACGACGATGTTGCCGGTCCGCTTCTGGATCGCCTCGGCCGCAATGCGGGCGGCGATATCGGCCGTGCCGCCGGGCGCAAAGCCCACGATCAGGTGGATCGGCTGCTTGGGCACCCAGTCGGCCGCACGCACCGCGGAAGCAGCCACAATCATCGGCGCAGCGAGCAAAGATCGACGCAACATTCTGGTCATTCCCCAATTCCCCTTTGCACAAGGTCGAGCAAGGGCCGTGCCGGGGCAATGCGCTTGCGCTACTGTCGACCGCCATGCCGCTCGAGCATCCTGCCGCCGATCTCTGGACCTTGCTGGCCGATTGGGCCGAATACACGCCCGAAGCGCCCGCCTTCCTCCACGGCGGGCGCGCGATCAGCTTTGCGGAACTCCTCGAACTGTCGCTGCGCGCCGCGCGCGGCCTCTCCGATCTCGGCGTCGGGCCCGGCGACCGCGTGGCGCTGTGGCTGCCCAACGTGCCGGCCTACCCCATCCTTTATCTCGCCTGCATTCGCCTGGGCGCCATCGCCGTCGCGGTGAACACGCGCTACCGCAGCGTGGAAGTAGCCGACATCGTGAGCCGCTCCGGCGCCAAGGTCCTGGCCTGCGCGCCGGGCTTTCGCCACATCGATTTCCTCTCGATCCTGGCCGACATCGATCCGGCCGCACTGGAGAGGCTCACGGCGATCGTGACCGTGGGCGAAGAACCCGCATCGCCGCCGCCCGCGATCGAGCATCTGCGCCGCGTCTCCTTCGACCGCCTGCAGTCGCGCCCGCGTCACGGCGTCAATCACGCAAAGGCCAATGCGCCCTGCAACATCTTCACGACATCGGGCACGACGAGTGCACCGAAGTTCGTGCTGCATCGCCAGGGCGCGATCGCGAGCCATGCCCAGCAGGTGGCGCGCGTCTTCGGCTTCACCGCGCCCGAGACATTGTCCCTCGCCGTCCTGCCGCTGTGCGGCGTCTTCGGTTTCAACCAGACGCTGGCGACCCTGGCCGCCGGCAAGCCCAGCGTCCTGGTCGAGTCCTTCGAGATCGATCGCATTGCCCGGCTGATCGCGCACCATCGTCCGACGACCATGTTCGGCAGCGACGACATGTATGCCCGCCTGCTCGACCTCGTGCCCAGCGATGCCCCTTTTCCGTCGATCAAGTGGGCAGGCTATGCCGCCTTCAATGCAGCACTCGCCGATCTGCCCGAGCGTGCCGAAGCGCGCGGGCTTCGTCTTTGCGGCCTCTACGGCATGAGCGAGGTGCAGGCGCTCTACGCGCTGCAGCCGGTCGATGCGCCGGCGGCACACCGCAAGCTGGGCGGCGGCGCGCCAACCTCGCCGCTCGGCCATGTCCGCGTGCGCGATCCGGACTCGGGCGAACTGCTGGGACCGGGCAAAGCGGGTGCGCTCGAATGCGCGGGGCCGTCGCTGATGGTCGGCTACTACGGCAACGAGAAAGCCACCGCCGAGGCGATGACGCCGGACGGCTACGTGCGCACCGGCGACCTCGCCGAACTCGACGGAAGGGGCGGCTTCACCTTTCTCAACCGCATGGGCGACGTGCTGCGGCTCTCGGGCTTCCTGGTCAATCCGCTGGAGATCGAGGCACACATCCAGAAGGTGCCGGGCATCGACGCCTGCCAGACCGTCGCCGTCGCGAGCCCCGCGGGAGTGCGCGCCGTGGCGTTCGTCATCCTGAAGCCCGGCGCCACGCTCGACGAAGCCGCCGTCATCACCCACTGCAAGAGCGGGCTCGCCAACTACAAGGTGCCGGCGCGCGTGTTCGCGATCGACGATTTCCCCAAGACGCCCTCGCCCAACGGCTTCAAGATCCAGCGCAACAAGCTGCGCGAGATGGCGCTGGCCCGACTGTGACGCGATCCCCAATATATAGTGCGGTTACCGCCAGGTAACGGTTAAAATAGCGAGAATATAGCCAGCACCACTAACTCTATTGCCGGCTATCCGCCGCCAATATTTCCAAGTCAATTCCTCGCGAGGATTAAACCATACCCCTTATGCTGAAGCTCTAAACTCCAATCCTCGCGAGGGCTCGCGAGCCCGTGCAGAGCCTCAGATCCGAGACCTTCTCAGACGATGAATAGAGCAACACGTAGATATTGCGTATTACGCACTTATTGTCAATGCGTAAATCGCTTCGCGGCGCACCCCGACGCCAGCGCAATTTGTCAAAATGGGATTTTCCGAACGTGGCCTCTTCGAGGTCCGCTATACCTCCGTAAGCAGACGTCCTTCGCGCAAATGCACTGTCCGCTAAGGGCCGAGGCTGTGTGAAAACCCTCTCGTGA
>CAIMEE010000518.1 GCA_903839865.1 Enhydrobacter aerosaccus
AAGTATCCCACAGCGATCGACGTCGCCGCCCCCTCGCGTACTCGATAGCGCGTAGACACGTTCCTTGAGCGAACTGGCTGGATAGCCGCAATCGAGGGCTATCTCGGCCATCAAGGCGTGCGATATACTGTGAAGCAATACGTAGGCCGTTCCTGGGTACGCCGGCGCCTTCCCAGCAAAACGCTTTTGCCAGTGGCCATATCCAGCCAGCAGCTTTTGATTTCGGACAGCCGTGGCCGCCTTTTGGAGCCATGCGGCAATCGCAGCGGCATCAAAATGAATGAAGATGCCTTCCCCAAACTGCTCAATTGCTGGCAGCCAGTCAGCATCGCGCGATATGGGCGCGCCCCGAACGCTCAACTGGATATCTTCGATATCACCATCAGATCCTGTCGGCGCCGCTTCAAATCGCGTGAACCCGTAGAGGCATGACACCTCCCTCAGGCGATGCACCGCGACTAGATTTTTGATCCCCGATAGATCGATCCCGGCATCGGGGTCGGCCCAAGCCTCTCGCGGAAGAGTCTGGGCGTAGAGCTTTGCGGTTGGATGGTTCGCGCCGATCTCAGAACGGCCGCTAGCAAACGTATCGAACTCGGACAACTTAGGTGACCGCGTGGCGTCAGTTCTTGCACCCTCACGAATGCGCTGAAGCCTATCGAAAATGTCGCCGTCCGAATAAGGACCGAGCGACGCCGATACCTTTGGATTGAACTTCTTGGCCTGAGCCACATCCTGGACTGTTTGCACGCCAGCAAGATCGCCCGATAGCTCGTCGACGAGCTGGCTAAGTTCGTCCTCCTCGGTCGGCAGCGAAATCACCGTGTGAACCTGCGGGAAATAGGTGTTCGTCGCCGTTCGCGTCAGCAGCTTCAGATTGTCACCGCAGCCTTCAGGATCCCGGTCGAGCAGCCACGGCCGCTCGCCACGGCATTTGCCGAGACGCCCTGGCTGGAAGGTGTCTTGAAGGGACAGACGACGGCCGCATCCGCATACGATGCTGGTGTCTGCCGGGTCCGCGCTGGTTCCCTTCTCCTCCACCCACATCGGCTCGTGGCATGCCCCCGAACCATGGACGACCCAGCGCCAGTCGATATCTTGGAGATGCCCCTTGTCGCAGGCGCACACGAAACGGATCGGTGTCACATCGCTCTTGCGCCCGTCGTCGTATTGGAACTTTCTGCGGCCCTTGCTGTCGAGGTCCTGCCAACGCACCAATCGCCGACGCCGGGTCGTTTTGGCGCCGGAGGTGTTCGTTTCCACCTGCTCGCAGATGAACCATGTCGGAAAGATCGGCGCTGCGACGCCACGGGGAACGCCATCCCTTGAATCAACCGACGTCGGCGGTGTTCTCAAGGTCAGACTGGCTGCCGGATCAAGGCGCCCTTGCTCCTTCAGAATCTGCTCAAGACGCATCGTCAAACGCGGCTCGGGAAGGGTCGAGAAGGCGTTGCCCTTCATGTCCCATTGTTCGAGTCCGCCCACCACGACGGACCGCGTCGGCAGATCGATCATCGCCCCCGGACCGAAGGTCGAAATCAACTGGCTTAGGCGTTGAGCATTCTTGGTCATGTGAGATCATCCGCGTTCGCGATCGTGTTTCCGTGAGGGTCCCTGACCTTCAGGGTGACGTTGGGTTCCACGTCGCGCATGGAACGGCCCGCCACAAAACGGCGGTGTGGTTCCGCCAAGTTGCCGATCTCCGGTTCGAGCGGCATGTGCAGCAGGCGATGAGGACTTTTCTTTTTGGCATAGGCAAACGCATTGCCGCCCGCCGCCTGCTCATCGGAAGTTTCAATCCAGGCATCCAAGATGTCGTCGATCAGCTTTGACAGAGCGGCGCGACCGCCGGCGATCATCCGCTCCGGCGCGCGATCGACGATCGAGTCTCGGACCAATTTGCGGATTCCGACATTGTTCTTCAGTTCATTGACCGCGACGTCCGGGGTGAGTGCGCCATCGACATGGCGCGCCGCAGCGACCACGACCGCAGCCAAGGCGCGATCCAGCGCCCGTGCCGCCCAAGGTGTGACGCTCGTCGCTTCAACGGCGCGATAGAATGTGCGGTGAAATTGGCCGAATTGCTCGAAGTGCATTCGGTCACGCGGCTTGTGGAGGTTCAGAACCGCCAGCACCAAGCCGGGTCTGGAGTGGTCACGGCCGACGCGGCTGGTCGCCTGGATGTATTCAGCGGCCGTCTTGGGCTGCCCCTGCACGACCATGAGCCCGAGGCGCGTGATGTCGAGACCAACCGAGATCATGTTGGTCGCGAGAGCCACATCGACGGTTTCGGCATCCCGGCCAAAGATCGCTTCCAGACGCTGTTTCGCCTTCGCTACCTCGTCGGTAGAGACACGAGATGTGAGCTCCATCGGCTCCTTGATGGCTCTATCGGCGAACGGTGTATCGGCAGGGTCCACCCGGCGGCGTTGGGCGCCGTAACGAGCCGCCCGATCACGCACTTCATCCTCGACAATGCGCCGCGCGCCACCCAACTCACGCAACGCGTTGAAATAGCAAAGCGCGGTCATGTACGGATCGGCAGGATTTCGGGCCTTGGCGTCGGCGGGGACATTCGCGTCGTAAGCGGCCTGCGCGGCGGCGACGAGCGTTGTCAGAGACCGCAGGAAGACCAGCTTCGGGCCACGGCCTTGCGCCGCGATTCCCAAATACAGCCGGGCTGGATTGGTCGATGAGGGCACCGTCCGCGCAAAGAAGCTGTCGACACGATCGATGCCAGGCGGCGGGAAAATGCTGGTCGTGTCCCGATCAAACAGAGCGGCAATTTGATCGGCCGCCCGTCTGACGGTGGCGGTCGACGCCACGATCTTCGGGCGAACGCGGTTCTCACCGAAGCCTCGCGAGGCAAGCTGATCAATCGCCGCTTCATACAGACCGGCGACCGTTCCAAGGGGACCGGCGATGAGGTGCAATTCGTCCTGGATGATAAGATCGGGCGGATCCA
>CAIMEE010000519.1 GCA_903839865.1 Enhydrobacter aerosaccus
GTAGTCGAGCTCGCGCTGCCACTTGCGCGTGAGAAACACCTCGATGGCGAGGCGGCCCTGCAGGAACTCGGCGCGGTTCCGCCACACGCTGTCTTGCGTATAGGCGAGTGCCACCTTGGCGGCATCGCGCACGTTCCAGCCGTCTTCGGCGAGACGCACTTTCTGGCGGGCCGTCTCGGCGGTGAAAGGCGGGAGGGGGGGACGGGTCATGGCGGGTTCCTCGTGGAGCACGGGACCGGCGACGCGATGCAGCGTCGCCGGCAGAGGTTGGTTGCCTGTCGTTACGCCGCCTTGCGGGCGGTCACGACGGGGAAGTCTATTTCGGTCTTGCCGACTTCGTTGATGTAGTTCGTCCAGGTGTTGAGCGCGACGTGCAGCACGATCTCGATGACCTGCGCATCGCTGTAGCCGGCCGCCTTGACGGCACGGACGTCTTCCTCGCCGACGTGGCCTCGCAGGCGCACGACCTTGGCGGCGAAGCGCACCGCGGCATCCGCCTTCGGATCGTTCGACGCGCCGTTGCGATTGGCGGTGATCTCGGCATCGTCGAGCTTGGCGAGGTTCTTGCCGAGATAGGTGTGGGCCGACAGGCAATAGTCGCAGCCGTTGATTTCGGCGACGGCCAGCGCCACGCGCTCGCGCGTCTGCGCCGGCAGCGCGCCCTTGCCCAGTGCGGCGGACAGGCCGAGGTAGCCTTCCAGTGCCGCCGGGCTGCTGGAGACCAGCCGGAACAGGTTGGGGACGACGCCGAGTTGCTTCTTCACGGCCTCGAGCATCGGCTGCGAGGCGGCGGGGGCGTCGGCGACGGTGGCGGGAGTGGACAGGCGAGACATGGCGTTTTCCGTTCCTGGTTGAAGGCCCGAAGGCCGATGACCAGGAACCTAGTGCCTTCCGGAATTCGGCGGCAGATGGTAATGTCGGAAAGTATCCTTCCAGAAAGTGGAAATGGACCGTCTCGAATCCATGTCGATCCTCGTGGCTGCCGTCGACGCCGGCAGCCTGTCTGCGGCGGCCCGTAAACTCGGCACGCCGCTCGCCACCGTCAGCCGCAAGGTGTCCGACCTCGAGGCCCATCTCAGGACGCGGCTGCTCACGCGCTCGAACCGTCAGCTCGCGCTCACGGACGCGGGCCGCACTTACATCGCTGCGTGCCGGCGCATCCTGGAAGAAGTCGGTGAAGCCGAGCGCGCGGCAACCGGCGAGTACAGTGCGCCGAAGGGACACCTGACCCTGAGCGCGCCGATCGTGTTCGGCCGCCTGCATGTGCTGCCGGTCGTGACGAAGTTTCTCGAGGCCTATCCCGAGATCGACATCAGGCTGATGCTGGCCGATCGCACGATCAATCTCGTCGAGGAACATGTCGACGCCGCGATCCGCATCGGCAACCTTGCCGACGGCAGCATGTCGGCGATCAAGGTGGGCGAGATCCGGCGCGTCGTCTGCGCCAGTCCGGGCTACCTCGGCAAACGCGGGCGGCCGCGCAAACCCGCCGATCTCGCGACACACGACTGCGTCACCTTCGAAGGCCTGCAGTCGCCCGAGCAGTGGCTGTTCAGTGTGGGCAAGGCGCAGCAGGCGGTGGAGATCCACTCGCGCCTCGCCGTCAACACGGCCGAGGCGGCGATCGATGCGGCCGTCTCCGGCCTCGGCATCACGCGCGTCTTTTCCTACCCGGTGGCGGCGGCGCTCGAGGCCGGCACGATGGCGTTGGTGCTCGCCGATTTCGAGCCGACTCCGGTTCCGGTCAGCCTCATCCATGCCGGTGACCGGATGTTGCCGCTGAAACTACGGGCATTCCTCGATTTCGCGGCGCCTCGCCTGCGGGCGGCCGTGCCGACTGTTTCGGGCTGAGGAACCTTTCTTCGTCGCAAATCGGCCGATCTCTGGGTACGTTCAGCGGCGACAAAAGTGAAAGAGGATTTGCCCAGATGAAGCTCGCCTACTCGCCCGCCAGCCCCTATGTGCGCAAGTGCACTGCCGCCGCGATCAAGCGCGGCGTCAAACTCGAATATCTCAAGATCGGCACGACCGATCCGGCGCTGCTGCAGCACAATCCGCTGTCCAAGGTGCCGACCCTGATTCTCGACGACGGCATGACGATCTACGACAGCCCGGTGATCTGCGAGTATCTCGACTCGGTGGGCTCGGCGCCGAAGCTGATCCCGGCCGCGGGCCCGGCGCGATGGAAGGCGCTGACGCAGGAGTCACTGGGCGACGGCATCCTCGATGCCACCCAGCCACGCCGCCGCGAGATCCCGCTGCCGCAGGACGAGGGCCGCAAGAGCTACATCGCGCTCCAGCAGAAGAAGGTGAAGGACGCGCTCGCCGTGCTCGAGAAGCAGGCGGATTCGCTCGGCAACCTCGATACGATCGGCGAGATCACCATCGGCTGCGCCTTGGGCTATCTCGACTTCCGTTACGCCAACGAGCCGTGGCGTCCGGGCCATCCCAAGCTCGAGGCCTGGTACGCCAAGGTCGAGAAGCTGCCGCCGCTCGCCGAGACCGTTCCCGTCGGCTGAGCCGTTCTCCGCAAGATACGATTCTTGCGCGAGAGGTGTGGCGAAACAGGGGACGAATCGGCCAAAATGCCTATAGCCTAAGTAACAAAACCGTCCCCTCGGGTGGGGGACGGTAGGGGCACCGGGATGTTCGATCTTCTACTGACCAACGCGGTGGTCGCCACGATGGATGGCGAAACTCCCTACGGTCTGGTCCGCGACGGGGCCATCGGCGTTGCGGGCGGCAAGGTCGCCTTCGTGGGCCGTGCGGCCGAGGTGCCGCCCAATATGCAAGGTGGCGGCGTGGGGCGGGTGTGGGA
>CAIMEE010000520.1 GCA_903839865.1 Enhydrobacter aerosaccus
CAGCCTGCGGGAATGGACTGAAAGCGCTGGTAACAACGATCATGCGCGCCAACCTACGCGCGTCGCTGTTAACCGCCTATTACGGTCGTTACTGAAGCTATATCGTTGACCCGCTTGAAACGGATTCTTCTAGGCTCAAGCTTTCTTGCAGTGATCTATCGCTTCATTTGCCAACTGCTAACCATCCAGACGGAGGACTATCGATATCAAAATTACTGGTCGCTTCGATTCTCTTGTAATCCTGTTCAGACATCCAAGACGGCCGTTCGTCGAAGATGCTCAGATTTGGATACTTGCTCAAAATTTCCTGTTTTGAATGCGCGTGGATTATCCCCCACACGCCGCCGGTCCCGTAGTCATACACAATCAAATAGGCGGATTTCATTGCGCCGGTCCCGCATCCCCGAGATCGACGAAACGCCGGCGCATTACAATCGCTGCTCCCGCCCGGTGCGGGAGCGCAGCAGGAATTCGCGGCCGATCTTTACCCGCGGCTTGCCGTCGTATTCGACGATGTCGGCGGTGGCGTAGGTCTCGCTCCAGTTGGACGGCAGGAACGAGCCCGTGCCCCACCACGTCGATCGGCGCCTTCGCTTCGGCCATGACGCGGCACTTGGCGGGGCCGAAGCCGGAGGAGGCCACGATCTTGGTTTCCTTGAAGCCCGCGGCGTCGAGTTCGTGGCGCAGGTGGAAGATCGCCGCCGCCGACACGCCAGTGCCCACGAGGTAGCGCAGTTCTTCCTCGCTGCGATAGCCACGGATCGATTCGGGCGAGTATTTTTCCAGCACAGCGTAAGAGGTCGCGGGATCGAGGCCCTCGACGTAGCGGCCGCCGGTCGTGTCGAGGCGAAACGACAGCATGCCCTTGGCCGCGAGATCGGGGAACCGCCGGCAGACCTCTAGGGAATCCGAGACCTCGCGCGCGAAGTAATCCGCCAGCACCGTCATCGGCTCGCCGGGGAAGGTCTCGTGGAACATCTCGGCCGCCCGCAGCGTGGAGCCCGCGTAGCCGATCAGCGCATGCGGCATGGTGCCGAGGCCCTGGTCGCGGCCGAAGAAGTGCGCGGTCGCGTGCGTGGCGTTGCCGATGAAGCCCACGGCGTTGACCTTGCGCTTGGCCCGCGCCGAGCCGACGGAGGCCGCGTACGCCATCATCTCGGCCATCTCCTGGCCCGCGCAGTGGCGCGCGTCCATGGCGAGGAAGGCGGCCTTCGGCATGTCGGCGCACATGGTCCAGGCGTTGTAGGCCGCAACGCAGGCCGGGCCCAGCTTCTGCAGGAAGATCGTCTCGAGGTCGACGAGGTGGAAGAACGACCCGGTTATGTACATCATCGGCTCGCCGGCGCCGACCCACTTGCCTTCGACATAGCGCTGGTCGATCTCGACCTTGGCCTGGCGGTCGGCCTCCATTTCCTTCAGCCAGTCGAGCGCGAGACGCGGCGCGAACACCACGGGCCGGCGCATGAACACGGCGTAGGTCACGCGGGCATCGCCGAACTTGCCGATCACCTGCTTCGTACGATTGAAGTAGTGATCGGTGTACTGCGCGATCTCGCCGTTTCTCGGATGCGTCATCGGTCCCCCCGACTCGTCAGATAGGTCCCTTAGACCGAGGGCCGCGCCCTCGCGACGGACAGGCGTTCGGACTTGAGCTGTTCGGCGAGCAGGAACGCGAGTTCGAGCGCCTGGCTGGCGTTGAGGCGCGGGTCGCACTGCGTCTCGTAGCGTTCGTTCAGGTTCTCGACGGTGATGTCGGTCGAGCCGCCCATGCACTCGGTCACTTCCTGGCCGGTCATCTCGAAGTGCACGCCGCCCGCATGCGTGCCCTCGGCGCGGTGCACGGCGAAGAACTCCTTCACCTCTTTCAGGATGTTGTCGAAGTGGCGGGTCTTCCGGCCGTTCGACGCGGTCTCGGTGTTGCCGTGCATGGGATCGCACGACCAGACGACGGACTTGCCCGCCTTCTTCACCGCGCGCACCAGCGGCGGCAGCTTCTCGGCCACGTGGGCCGCGCCCATGCGCACGATCATGACGATGCGCCCGGCCTCGTTCGACGGATTGAGCACGTCGATCAGCTTCAGCGTGTCGTCGATCGACAGCGACGGGCCGCACTTGAAGCCCAGCGGATTGTGCACGCCGCGCAGGAACTCGACATGCGCGCCGTCGGGCTGGCGCGTGCGGTCGCCGATCCACAGCATGTGCGCGGAGCAGTCGTACCAGTCGCCGGTCGTGGAATCGACGCGGGTCAGCGCCTCCTCGTACTGGAGAAGCAGCGCCTCGTGGCTGGTGAAGAAATCGGTCTCGGCGATCTGCGGCGTGGTCGCCGAGTTGAGGCCGCACGCCGCCATGAAGTTCAGCGTCTCGTCGAGACGGGCCGCCAGGTCCTGGTAGCGCGCCGAGGCGGGCGAGTTGCGCACGAAGTCGAGGTTCCAGCGGTTGACCTCGTGCAGGTCGGCGTAACCACCCTGGGCGAAGGCGCGCAGCAGGTTAAGCGTCGCGGCCGACTGGTTGTAGGCCTGCACCATGCGCTCGGGATCGGGTTTGCGCGCCTCGGGCGTGAACTCGAAACCGTTCACGTTGTCGCCGCGATAGGACGGCAGCTCGACGCCGCCCACCTTCTCGACGTTGGACGAGCGCGGCTTGGCGAACTGGCCGGCCATGCGGCCGAGCTTCACCACGGGCACGCCCGCGCCATAGGTCAGCACCACCGCCATCTGCAGCAGCACGCGGAACATGTCGCGGATGTTGTTGGCGGAGAAATCCTGGAAGCTCTCGGCGCAATCGCCGCCCTGCAGCAGGAAGGCCTCGCCGTTGGCGACCTTGCCCAGCGCGGTCTTGAGCTTGCGCGCCTCGCCCGCGAAGACCAGCGGCGGATAGCGGCGCAGACGCGCCTCCGCGCCCGCGAGCACGGTGGCGTCCGGGTACACCGGCATCTGCAGCGCCGGCCGGCCGCGCCAGCTGGTGGGCGTCCAATCGGCAGCGCTCGAGCTACGGGACTGCGTTCTTGCGGCGGTCGGCGACGCGCCCTGAATCGCGGTCATTTTGTCCTCCTACATCCCTGGTCCGGCCTGAGTTGACCCTCCGGCCGCCGGGGGAGAGAAACTATACGGGCTGTGGATGAATTGCCAGAACCCCGGTTTGGCGCTTATTCCGCTGCTTTGGCGGCCGGTCCTGGCTCCGGGCGAGGCGCCCGCATGGTCACGAATTCCTCACCGGCAGTGGGGTGAATGCCCACGGTGGCGTCGAATTGAGCCTTGGTCGCCCCGGCTTTCACGGCCACCGCCAGCCCCTGGATCAGCTCGGCCGCGTCGTCGCCCACCATGTGGACGCCCACCACCTTGTCGGTCGCCGCCTCGACGATCAGCTTCATGAAGATGCGCTGCGGGTTGCCGGTGAGCGTGGCCTTCATCGGCCGGAAGTGCGTGGCGAAGATCGTCACTTTCCCGAGGGTCCGGCGGGCGTCTTCCTCGCTCAATCCGACATTCGCCATCTCGGGCTGACAGAACACCGCCGATGCCACGTTGCGATGGTCGGGCTTGCGCGGCTTCCCGCCGAACTCGGTATCGGCGAAGGCATGGCCTTCCATGATCGCCACAGGCGTCAGGTTGATGCGATCGGTGACGTCGCCCACCGCCCACATGTTGGGCGCCGTGGTCTTCGACCATTCATCGACGGCAATCGCGCCCTTCTTGTCGAGCTGCACGCCCACCTTCTCGAGACCGATGCCGGCCGTGTTGGGCAGACGCCCCGTGGCGTACATCACGAGATCCGTCTCCAGCACTTCGCCCTTCTTCGTGTGAAGCCTGTACGGCGCTTTTCCATTGGTCGCCTCAATGCGGACGATTTCGGTCTCCGTGCGGATCTTGATGCCGCTCGCTTCCAGGCTCTCGTGCACGAAGCCGCGGCATTCCTCGTCGAAGCCGCGCAGCACGCGGTCGCGCCGGATGATCACGTCGACCGTCGAGCCCAGCCCGTTGAAGATGCCCGCGAACTCGACGGCGATATAACCACCGCCGACGACCGTGATGCGCCTGGGCAGCGGATCGTCGATATGGAAAGCTTCGTTCGAGCTGATAGCGAATTCCTTGCCGGGAATGTCCGGCATTTCCGGACGGCCGCCCGTGGCGATCAGGAATTTCTCGGCGGTGATCGTTTCCTTGCCGACCTCGACCGTATGGCGGTCCATGAAGCGGGCGCGGCCCATATGCAGCGTGACGCCCGCGTCCTTCAGCAGGCGAAGATAGATGCCGTTCAGGCGATCGACTTCCTTCCCCACATTGTCGCGCAGCGTCGCCCAGGAGTGCGTGGGCGCGAGGCCGGACCAGCCGTAGGCGGCGGCGTCCTCGAACGCGTGCGCGAACTTCGAGCCGTAGACCATCAACTTCTTGGGCACGCAGCCGCGGATCACGCAGGTTCCGCCGACGCGGAAATCCTCGCAAATGCCGACCCTGGCGCCATGCGCTGCCGAAATGCGGGACGCACGAACGCCGCCTGATCCTGCGCCGATAACGAAGAGCTCGTAGTCGTATGCCATGGACTTCCGCTCCGGGAACAAAACCTCAACACGGCCACAATTCGGTCGCGGGTCGGACTATATCGGCCCTTAAACGCGCACGTAAGGAGAACGACGCGTGTGTTTTCGTCCTCCGATACAACCTGAAGGATATGCCCTATGATGAAGCTCGTCTCATTGGTTGCCACACTGCTCGTCTCCCTGCCCGCCCTCGCTGCTCCCGGCGATCCAGTGCCGGCCGCAGCCCCGCCCGCCCGTGAACGGCCCACCAGCGCCAATGGCGGCCTGATGCGCTACGACACAAACAAGGACGGGTTCGTCGATCGCAAGGAGTGGAGCGCGGGCCAGGAGGCCCGCTTCAACCTGCTCGACACAAACCACGACGGCAAGCTCACCAAGGACGAGCTGTTCGTGGGCAATGGCGTGCCGCCCACCGATCGCCAGCTCCAGGGCCAGGCGACCTATTTCCGCCAGCTCGACATCGACAAGGACGGCACCGTCAGCAAGGCCGAGTTCATGTCCCTGGCCGAGCGCAACTTCGTGCGCTGCGACCTCGACAAGGACGGACGCATCACCGTAGCCGAATGCCGCCAGGCCCTGCGCCGCAAGCCGGTCGAGCCGGCGAACGCCGCACGCTGAAGCAAAAAGGCCGCCGGGACGACCGGCGGCCTTTCCTTCGTTCAGGTCTCGACGATCACGAGCTCTCGGCGTGCATCACGTCGCCGAACAGGTCCCAGGTCTCGCCCTTGAAGCGGGCAAGCTGGACGGCCTGGATCGGATAGTAGTCGGTCGGGCTGGTGTTGATCGTGATGCCGGGCAGGCACAACGGGTTGGTGAAGCTCTTGAAGCCCGCCGCCTGCTTCATGACATTCGCACGCGTCAGTTCGTTGCCGCAGCGTTTCAGCGTCTCGACCATCAGCGATGCGACCGAATAAGCGAACACATAGTTCGCATCGGCGGTGTTGGCGTCCGGCATGTTCTTGGCCATCCACGCTCGCCACGTCTTCATGTCCTCGGCGGTATCCCACTGCTTGTCCGTCGGATCCTTGAGATACGCCGCGGTGAGGATGCCCTGGCTGTTGTCGATTCCCGCCGGCTTGAGCACGGCCGCGACACTGGCCGAGACGTTGTTCAGATACTGCGTCGGCTTCCAGCCGATGTCGGCGGCCTTGCGGATCGCCTGGGCAGCGAACTTCGGCGTCGAGATGTTGAAGAACGCGTTGGCGCCGGTGTCCTTCAGCTGGATGATCTGCGAATCGACGGTCGGGTCCGTGACTTCGTAGGTCACCATCTTGGCGATGCGGCCGGATTCCTTGCCGAGGCCTTCCTTGAAACCTTCCCAGTAATCCTTGCCATAGTCGTCGTTCTGCATCAGCACGCCGATCTTGGCGTCCTTGACGGTCGAGAGCAGGTGCTTGGCGTAGATCGCGCCCTCGGTGTGGTAGTCGGGCTGGTAGCCCATCGTCCACGGGAAGTTCTTCGGGTCGCCCCACTTCGACGCGCCGGTCGAGATGTAGAGGTGCGGCACCTTCTTCTGGTTGACGTACTTGTGGATCGCCGTGTTGGTCGGCGTGCCGAGCGTCTGGAAGAGCACCAGCACCTTTTCCTGCTCGACGAGCTGGCGCACCACTTCCACCGTCTTCGGCGGCGAGTAGCCGTCGTCGAGCGAGATGAAGTTGACCTTGCGGCCGTTGATGCCACCGGCTTCGTTGATTGCCTTGAAGAACGCCTGGTGCGCCTTGCCGATCACGCCATAGGCCGACGCCGGGCCGCTGTAGGGGCAGCAATGGCCGATCTTGATCTCGGTATCGCTTGCCCCGTCGTCGTACTTCTTCTGCGCGAACGCCGTGCTCGACGCCGAAATGATCGCGGCGGACGAGACTCCGCCCATGAAACCACGCCTATTGGTCTTCAAAGTATCCTCCATCGTTTTTTCTATTTGACGGAGGAAGCCTTGCCCGGAATCCGCTCTGTGAAAAGACCCAACGGGCGAAAAATAAAGGCCGCCGGGGGTGCCGGCGGCCTTTTTGTCGTTCGGGAAGGCGAAATTACGCGCTTTCGGCCGCCATGATGTCGCCGAACAGGTCCCAGGTATCGTCCTTGAAGCGGGCGAGCTGCACCGACTGGATCGGGTAGAAATCGGTGGCGCTGGTGCTGATCGTGATCCCGGGGATCAGGACCGGGCTCTTGAACTTATTGAAGCTCGCGGCCTGCTTCATGACGTTGGCGCGCGTCAGCTCGTCGCCGCAGCGCTTCAGCGTCTCGTGCATCAGGAACGCCACGCCATAGGCGTAGACGTAGTTGGCGTCACCGGTATTCGCGCCCGGCATGTACTTCTCCATGAACGCTCGCCACGTCTTCATGTCGGCGTCGTTGTCCCACCGCTTGTCGGTCGGATCCTTCTGGTAGTAGGCGGTGATGATTCCTTGCGCATTCTCGAAACCCGCCGGCTTCATCACCGACGCCACCGACGCGGAGACGTTGGTCATGTACTGGGCCGGCTTCCAGGCGAGATCTCCCGCCTTGCGGATCGCCTGGGCCGCGAACTTGGGCGTCGAGATGTTGAGGAACACGTTGGCGCCGGTGTCCTTCAGCTGGATGATTTGCGAGTCGACCGTCGGATCGGTGACTTCGTAGGACACCAGCTTCGCGATCTTCGAGGCATCCTTGCCGAGGCCTTCCTTGAAGCCGTCGACATAGTCCTTACCGAAGTCGTCGTTCTGCATGAGAATGCCGATCTTGGCATCCTTGACGTTGGCCAGGATGTGCTTGGCATAGATCACGCCCTCGGTGTGGTAGTCGGGCTGGTAGCCCATCGTCCACGGGAAGTCCTTGGGCTTGCCCCACTTCGACGCGCCGGTGGCGACGAAGAGCTGCGGCACCTTCTTGGTGTTCATGTACTTCTGGATCGCCGTGTTCGACGGTGTGCCCAGCGTGTTGAAACACAGCAGGACCTTGTCCTGTTCGACGAGCTGGCGGATGACCTCGACGCACTTGGCCGGATTGTAGCCGTCGTCGAGCGTCACGAAGTTGACCTTGCGGCCGTTGATGCCGCCCTGGTCGTTGACCATCTTCCAGTAGCCCTCGATGCCCTTGCCGATCACGCCGTAGGCGGAGGCAGGGCCGCTGTAGGGGCCGCAATGGCCGATCTTGATTTCCTTGTCGGTCGCGCCGTCGTCGTACTTCTTCTGCGCGAAAGCCGATGTCGAACCGGACATCAACGCGGCAGCCGACACGCCGCCGATAAACGTACGCCTATTGGTACTCACTTTGATTATTCCTCCCTTGTTGGATAGCGCCGGACTTTCTCCCGGAAACGCGGCCAAGTGAAGGCCAAAAACGCCGGCCCCCTCCTTGTGTGAAATCGGCCGCGGACAGGTCGCCACCCCACCTAAGCCCTTGATCCGGCTGTCTTCCCAAATCCCCGCCGACGGAACCCGGCCCCGGGTGGACGAGATCTGTCGGCTCTGATCTCATGCCGCCACAGTCAGCCGGCAGGAGCATTGATGAAGATCGAGAATCTCGGGCACGTCGTGCTGAAGGTGCGCAACCGGGCGCGCTCCGAGGCCTTCTATCACGGCGTGCTCGGCCTGCCTGTCGCGGCGCGCTCGGACACGCTCAACATGACCTTCTTCAGCCTGGGCGCCACGCATCACGACCTGGCGATCGCCGAAGTGGGCGACGATGCCGCCCTCGCCGTCCGTCACCAGACGGGCCTGGCGCATGTCGCCTTCAAGATCGGCGACACGCTGGACGCGCTGAAACAGGCAAGGCTGGAACTCGAGGCCGCGGGCATCGCCTCCACCGCCATCGATCATATCGTCAGCAAGTCGCTGTACCTCGCCGACCCGGACGGCAACCGCATCGAGCTGTACGTCGACCAATCGGACGTCTGGAAGCAGGACTCCCAGGCCGTGGCCTCCTCCGCGCCGATGATGCTCTAGGGCCGCTTAGACCGCCCAAGCAAAAAGGGCCGCCCGAATTCCGGGCAGCCCTCTATCGAGGCTCACGTTAGGCGCAAAGAAACAGTCGGGCAACGTCGGGCGCATCGTAATAGATGACGTCCCCTTCGCCTTCCAAGGGGACAGAGATGATCGCTTGCGGCCTGGATTTCGGAACGTCGAACTCGGCGATCGGCGTCATGCGCAACGGCACAGCCGTGCTCGCGCCGGTCGAGGCGGGCAACACGCTGATGCCGAGCGCGGTGTTCTTCGACTACGAAACCAAGGGCCGTGTGCTGTTCGGCAACGAGGCCATCGAGGCCTATGTCGGGCGGACCGAAGGCCGCCTGATGCGCGCCCTCAAGTCGATTCTGGGCTCTCCCCTGATCGACGAAGAGACCAGCCTGGGCGGCCGCAAGGTTCCGCTCACGCACGTGGTCGAGATCCTCGTGCGGCACATGAAAGACAAGGCCGAGGCCTTCGCCGGCCAGGAGATTGCGCGCGTCGTGCACGGCCGGCCGGTGCGCTTCGTCGACGATGACGACGCGGCGGACGTGCGCGCCCAGGCGGTGCTCGAGACCATTGCCAGGCGCGCGGGCTTTCGCGACGTCGCGTTCGTGTACGAGCCCATCGCGGCCGCCCATCATTACGAGCAGACCATAGCGAGCGAGGAACTGGCGCTGATCGCCGACATCGGTGGTGGCACGAGCGACTTTTCCATCATCCGCGTCGGCCCGCAGCATCGCGGGCGGGCCGATCGCAGCCGGGACGTGCTCGCCAATGCGGGCGTGCGCGTGGGCGGCACCGACTTCGACACCGCTCTCAGTCTTGCCGCGGTGATGCCCCTGCTCGGCCTCGGCACGCAGCTCGTCGAGAAGAACCTGCCGATGCCGAACGCGCTCTATCACCAGCTCGCCGCCTGGGCGACGATCAACTTCGCCTATACCTACAGGAACGAGCGCGAAGTCGCCGAACTGGTCTCGCTCGCCTGCGAGCCGCGGAAGGTGGAGCGTCTTCTGAAAGTGTTGCGCCAGGGCCTGGGCCATCGCCTCGCGTTTGCCGTGGAAGACGCCAAGATCGCGTTGAGCGCCCAGGACCGCGCCGCTGTGCCCCTGCCGTTCCTCGAAGCCGGTCTCGCCGTCGCGACGCGGCGCGCGGATTTCGATCGCGCCATCAGGGCTGGGAGTGATCGGCTCTACAGGGCGGCCGGCGAGTGCATCAGGGCGGCGGGCCTGGGCCCAGCCGCCGTGGATACAATCTTCCTGACCGGCGGATCGAGCCGCGTGCCGGCGGTGCGCGCCGCGGTCGCACGGGCGGCGCCGTCAGCCCGACTCGCCAGCGGGTCGGATCTCCTGTCCGTTGCCCTCGGATTGACGCAGATGGCCGGCGGCTAGCTGCTCTCGGCGTGCATTACTTCGCCGAACAGGTCCCAGGTCTCGCCCTTGAAGCGCTGAAGCTGGACGGCCTGGATCGGATAGAAGTCGCTCGGGCTGGTGTTCACCGTGATGCCCGGAAGCAGCAACGGCACCCGGAAACTCTTGAAGCCTGCCGCCTGCTTCATCAGGTTGGCGCGGGTAAGCTCGTTGCCGCAGCGCTTGAGCGTCTCGGTCATCAGGAAGCTCACGCCATAGGCGTAGATATGGTTGGCGTCGGCCTTGTTGGCCCCCGGCATCCATTTGTCCATCCACGCGCTCCACGCCTTCATCTCGGCATTGTCGTTCCACTGCTTGTCCGTGGCGTCCATCAGATAGGCCGCAGTTATGATGCCCTGTGAATTGTCGTAGCCGGCGGGCTTCATCACCGCCGCCACCGACGCCGAGATGTTGTTGAGATAGTGCACCGGCTTCCAGTCTAGGTCGGCCGCCTTACGGATGCCCTGTGCCGCGGCCTTCGGGCCGGAGAAGTTCATGAAGACGTTGGCACCGGAATCCTTGAGCTGGATGATCTGGCTGTCGACCGTCGGATCGGTCGCCTCGAACGTGACGGACTTCACGATGCGGCCGACGTCCTTGCCCAGCCCTTCTTTCAGACCGCCGACATAGTCGCGGCCGTAGTCGTCGTTCTGGCTCAGCACGCCGATCTTCGCGTCCTTGACGTTGGCCAGACAATGGCGGGCGTAAATCACCGCCTCGGTGTGGTAATCGGGCTGGTAGCCCATGGTCCACGGGAAGTTCGCAGGGTCACCCCACTTCGACGCCCCGGTGGCGACGAAGAGCTGCGGCACCTTCCGGGTGTTCATGTACTTCTGGATCGCGTTGTTGCACGGCGTGCCGAGCGGCTGGAACAGCGCGAAGATCTTGTCGCTCTCGACCATCTGGCGCACCACCTCGACGGTTTTCGACGGCACGTACCCGTCATCCATCGAGATGAACTTGACCTTGCGGCCGTTGATGCCTCCTGACTCGTTGACGCTCCTGAAATAGGTGTCGATCGTCTTGCCGATGGCGGCATAGGCGGACGCCGGACCGCTGTAGGGATTGGTGTTTCCGATCCTGATCTCGGTGTCCGTGACGCCGTCTTCGTATTTCTTCTGCGCGAACGCGACCTTGCCGGAAAAGACCGCAGCCGAGGCCCCGCCCACGAACGTACGCCTGCTGGTCTTCATGATTCGCTCCCTCTTGTCGGCTCACACGACGAAACGAACGCGGACGCGTGGATCGAGATCAGCCGCGACGGAAGCGGCGGACCAGGATGTAGACGCCGCCCACGATGCCTTGCGGCATCAGGTACATCAGGATGATGAGCAGCAATCCGAAGATCGTATAGGCCGACAGGTCGAACTGCAGCCCCAGGTCGTTCTTGATGAAGGTCGAGATCGCCTGCGCGGAATTGTCGACCAGCACGTAGAAGATGCCGCCGACCACCGAGCCGGTGAGCGAGCCGACGCCGCCCACGACGAGGCCGATCAGGAACTTGATCGACAGGAAGATGTTGAAACTGTCCGGTGCCACGAAGGCGATCGCCGAGGCCGAGAGCGCGCCCGCGATGCCGGTGTAGGCAGCACTGATGCCGAAGGTCACCGTCTTGTAGCGCGCGGTATTGATGCCCATCGTGTCGGCCGCGATGTGATAGTCGCGGATCGCCATGATGGCGCGGCCGCTGCGGCTGTTCAGCATGTTGTTCGCGGCCCAGAACAGAACGACCATGGTGATCAGGCAGTAGTAATAGAGCCACTGGTCTTCGTTCAGCGGGATATCGAACGGCACTTCCGGCTTGGATAGCACGATGCCCTGCACGCCGCCGGTGAGGTCCTCGAGCCACTTGTATTTCAGGATCTGCGGCACCGCGAGCGCCAGCGCGAAGGTGGCGAGCGCCAGATAGTGGCCCTCCAGCTTCAGGGCCGGCTGGCCGAACAGGAAGCCGACCACAAAGCACACCACGGCCGCGATCGGCAGGGTCGCGTAGTAGGGCACGTTCAGCTTGTCCATCAGGACAGCCGCCGTGTAGGCGCCGACCGCATAGAAGGCGCCATGCCCCAGCGAGATCTGGCCGTTGAAGCCGGTCAACAGGTTGAGGCCGAGCACCGCGATCGCGGCGATGATCATCGTGCTGACGAGGAACAGGCGGTAATTCGAGACGACGTCAGGCAGGATCGGTTGAAGGAGCGGAACGGCAAAGGCGAGCGCGAGGACGACCCACAGCCATTTCTTCGGAAATGACGGCATGTCAGACCCTCTTCACGACGACGCGGCCGAACAGGCCGGCCGGCTTAACCGTCAGCACGAAGATCACGATGATCAGCGCCACCGTGAGCTTCTCGCCGTTGCCGATGATGTAGATGCCCGTCGTCTTCTCGATCATGTTGCCGGCGTAGGCGACCAGGTTCTCGAGCACGCCCACGATGAAGCCGCCGACCACCGCGCCGCCGGGATTGCCGATGCCGCCGATCAGCGCACTCGCGAACGCATAGAGGAGGATGCCGCTCATCATGTTGGGGTCGAGGTAGACGATGTGCGCCACCATCATGCCGGCGACGGAGCCCACGGCCGCGGCAAGGCCCCAGCCCAGCGCCAGCATCCAGTCGACGCGGACGCCGACCAGGCGGGCCATCTGCGGATTCTGAGCGGCGGCGCGCATGGCGAGGCCGAGCGGCGTGTAGCGGAAGAAGAGAAAGAGCAGCGTCAGCACGATCAGGGTGACGATCACGACGCCCAGCTGGTGCGGGCCGATGACGCCAGCGATGCCGAAGGTCGCCTTCGGGAACGGCGAGGGATATTCCTTGATCAGGTAGCTCCAGATCGCGCCCGCCATCGAGTTGCAGATCGCCAGCAGGCCGATGAAGACCACGACAACGGAGAGCACGGGCGCATTATGCAGAGGTCTCAGGATCGCCCGCTCGATGACGACGCCCAGCACGAAGGATATGGCGATCGTCAGGATGAACGCGACCCAGAAATCCAAGCCCCAGTTCATCAGCTGCCAGCTGATATAGGTGCTGAACATCGCCATCTCGCCCTGCGCGAAGTTGAGATGGTCGGTCGAGACGTAGATCATCACGAGGGCAAGCGCCACGCAGGCGTAGATCGCGCCGTTGGCGAGGCCCGATGCGATCTGCTCAAGGAGCTGTTGCATTGCCGGGCTCCTCAGTAGCCAAGGTAGGATTTGCGGATGGTCTCGTCGTTCTTCACGACGCTCGCCTTGTCGGACATCACGACGTTGCCGGTCTCGAGCACGTAGGCGTAATCGGCAAGATCGAGGGCGAGTGCCGCATTCTGCTCGACCAGGAGGATGCTCACCTTCTCCTCCTCGTTGATGCGCTTCAGGATGCGGAAGATCTCGACCACGATCAGCGGCGCCAGGCCGAACGACGGTTCGTCGAGCAGCATCAGGCGCGGCTTCAGCATCAGCGCGCGCGCGATCGCCAGCATCTGCTGCTCGCCGCCCGACAGCGTGCCGGCTTGCTGGGTGATGCGCTCCTTGAGGCGCGGGAAATAGGAGAAGACGCGCTCGCGCTCGGCAGCGACAGCCTCCTTGTCGTTGCGCGTATAGGCGGCGATGCGCAGGTTCTCGTCGACGGTGAGCGAGGTAAAGGTGCCACGGCCCTCGGGCACATGCGCGATGCGGCGGCGCACGATCTCCTCCGTAGGCTTGCCCATAAGATCTTCGCCGGCAAAACGGATCGTGCCCTCGGTGCGCACCATGTTGCAAAGCGCGCGCAGCGTCGTGGTCTTGCCCGCGCCGTTGGCGCCCAACAGCGTGGTGATACCGCCTTCGGCGATGTCGAAGCCAAGGTCGTACAGTACCTGGGTCTTGCCGTAGAAGGCCTTCAGGCCCTTCACTTCGAGAAGGGGCGCCATCACGAGGTCCCCAGGTAGGCGCGGATCACTTCCGGGTCGCGCTGCACCTCGGCCGGCGTGCCATCGGCGATCTTCTTGCCGAAGTCGATGGCCACGACCTTGTCCGACACCGACATGACCAGGCTCATGTGATGCTCGACCAGAAGCACCGTGACGTGCTGGGTGTCTCGGACGCGCCGGATCTGGGCCTTCAATGTCTCGACTTCCTCGTGATTGAGGCCGGCCGCCGGCTCGTCGAGCAGCAGCAGCTTGGGGCTTGATGCGAGCGCACGCGCCAGTTCCACCCGCTTGCGGATCGGAAACGGCAGCGGGCCCGCCATTGCATTGGTGAAGGGCACGAGGTCCATGAACTCGATCAGCTCGTGCGCCCGCTTGGCGATCTGGGCTTCTTCCGGCGCGACCTTTGGCAGACGCAGTGCATTCTCGAAGAAGCTGGTCGAGCTGCGGCTGTGGCAGCCGACTTTCACGTTGTCGAGCACCGTCAGACGATCGAACAAGGCCACGTTCTGGAAGGTACGGCCGATGCCGATGGTCGGGATGTCATGGCGCGGCCGCTTCAGGATCGACCGCCCCTCGAACAGCACGTCGCCGCCGTTGGGCGTGTACAGGCGACTGAGGCAGTTGAAGAGCGTCGTCTTTCCAGCGCCGTTGGGGCCGATCAGGCCGGCAACCTGGCCCGGGAATACGTCGAATGACACGCCATCGAGCGCGACGATGCCGCCAAAGCGGACAGATACGTCACGCACGCTCAGCAGCGGAGTCGAGCGGGTTTGAATCGATGCTGTCATGATCACGCTGGTTTCGCGGCGGGCAAACAACACGCCCAATTCGCGAAATTACCCTTGCCTCCCAAGTACTTGTGGCCCTTCTATGGAGCCGACTTATTTCGCACGATGACCCATCCAGCCGCGGGACGCAACCCAAATGCCGCGACGCCACTCTTTCGGCGCGATTACAGCGCAGGATGTTATGGTCGGACAACCCGTTGACAGAACACGCCTCGCCGCCGATACGAGCTTCCCTCCTCAAACACGTAAGCCCTCGCCAATGAATCGCCTTTTCTCCACGATCCTGGTCGCTGCAGCCGCTGTGACGCTCCCGGCCTCGGCGCAGACCCCGCCTGCGAAGCCTGCTCCCGTGACGCCTGCTCCTGCGACGCCTGCTCCGGCCAAACCTGCCGCAACGCCTGCCCCTGCAACGCCCACCACGACACCACAGGCTGCCGCCAGCGCGCCTGTGCCGCTGCCGACGTGGTTCCACGAGATCGATACCGCCAACAAGGGCGAGGTGACGCGCGCGGAGTTCCTAAAATACCGCATGAAGACCTTCGACCAGCTCGACACCAAGAAGGCCAACAAGCTCACCATCGACGAGTTCCTCAAGGTCGCCGAACCGCCGTTCTCCAGCGACATGCCCAACGGGATGCCGCTGGCCGATAGGCAGGCGCGCGCCCGCGCCGAGTTCGAAAACCTCGACACCAACCGCGACGGCTTCGTCGAGCGCGCCGAGGCCGAGGCGCTGGTTCATGCCGAGTTCAACCAGTACGACACAGACCGTGACAACAAGGTCACCGAACCCGAAGTGCGCCTGATCGTGCAGCGCACAATGCAGCGCGAGACTGCCGAGCGCCAGCAGGCGGAAGCCCGCCGCCGCCAGGGCCTGGTGGCGATCAACGACTTCATCGACATGCAACTGCGCAGCGTCGATCAGCTCGACAAGAACAACGACGGCAAGGTGACGCAGCAGGAATACGCCACCGTCGCGGGCCCCGCCGACGGACCGCAGGCACAGGGCCTGCCGCCCTTCGAACTGCGCCGCAAGATCGCGATGATGAAGTTCGCCGAGATCGACACCAACAAGGATGGCGTGCTCGACAGGATCGAACTCACCGCCCACGCCGTCGAGCAGTTCCTGCAAATGGACCTGAACAAGGATCGCTTCCTGAACGAGGAAGAATTCAAGAAGGCCCAGGAGGCCGAATCGGCCAAGCTGCGTGCCACGATCCAGACCCTGATGCCGGCCCAGCCCGCGCAGCCGCGCCCCGCTCCCGCCCAGCCGCGTCCGGCCCAGCCGCAGCAGCAGGCCCCCGGCGGCCTGGCTCCCGGCCTCCCGCAAGGTACGCGCTAGAACTGATCGCTTGGGGGCGCTCCACTACAGTGGCGCGCCTTCGTCGTCATGCCAAAGGATCGCGCGACTGGAGTCGCGCGCGCCCAGCTTTATTCGACGGTCACGCTCTTGGCGAGATTGCGTGGCTGGTCGACATCGGTGCCCTTGGCCACCGCGGTATAGTAGGCGAGGAGCTGTACCGGCACCGTGTAGAGGATCGGCGCCACCGCGGGATCGACGGTCGGTAATATGATCGACGCCGCCGCATGCCTGCCCAGGCGTGCATTGCCTGCCTGATCGCTCAGCAGCACCAGCTTGCCGCCACGCGCCTTCACCTGCTCGAAGTTGGACGCGATCTTGTCGAAGATGGAGTCGGTCGGCGCCACCACGACAACCGGCACGCTCTCGTCGATCAGCGCGATCGGCCCGTGCTTCATCTCGCCGCCGGCATAGCCCTCGGCATGGATGTAGGAGATTTCCTTGAGCTTCAGCGCACCTTCCAGGGCGATCGGAAAGGACGAGCCGCGGCCCATGTAGAGCACGTCGCGCGCTTCGGCGAGGATCTCCTCGGAGATGCGCTTGTACTGCCCCTCCATGTTGACCGCTTCGTTGACCTGGGCGGGCAGCTCGATCAGCGCATGTGCCAGCCGCTCCTCGTCCTCGCGCGACAGCACGCCGCGCGCCCGGCCCGCCGCGATCGCGGCCGAGAGCAGCACGACAAGCTGTGTCGTGAAGGCCTTGGTCGAGGCGACGCCGATCTCGGGTCCCGCCAGTGTCGGCAGCACGACGTGCGACTCGCGCGCAATGGCGCTTTCCGGGACGTTCACGACGGACAGGATCGTCTGTTTCTGCGCCTTGGCGTAGCGAAGGGCCGCCAGGGTGTCGACCGTCTCGCCCGACTGCGAGACGGCGATGCAGACGCCGCCTTCGATCATCGGCGGCTCGCGGTAGCGCAGCTCGGAGGCGACCTCGGTCTCGACCGGCAGGCGTGCCAGTTTCTCGAACCAGTACTTGGCCACCATGCAGGCGTAGTAGGCCGTGCCGCACGCCGTCATCGTGATGCGGCTCACCTTGTTCCAGTCGAACGGCAGCGCGGGAAGGCTGACCGAGCGCGTCGCGGGATCGAGATAGGTCTGCAGCGTGTCGCCGATCACCGTGGGCTGCTCGTAGATCTCCTTCAGCATGAAGTGGCGATGGTTGCCCTTGCCCATCATGGCGCCGGAGATGCCGCTCTGGCGGATCTCGCGCGTCACTTCCTTGGTGCCCTGGAAGATCTTCGCTCCATCGCCCGTCAACACCACCCAGTCGTCGTCTTCCAGATAACTCACGCGCTTGGTGAAGGGCGCGAGCGCCAGCGCATCGGTTCCGATGTACATCTCGCCGCTGCCATCACCGTAGCCGACCGCCAATGAGCTGCCGCGGCGCGCGCCAATCAGCATGTCGTTGTAACCGCTGAAAAGGACGACCAGCGCGAATGCGCCGCGCAGACGTCCCATGGCCTTCCCCATTGCCTCTTCCGGCGACATCTTGCGCGCCAGATAAGACGTAAGCAGCTGCGCCACGACTTCCGTATCGGTGTCGCTGTCGAAATGCAGGCCCTCGGCGACGAGTTCGTCCTTGATCTCCTGGAAATTCTCGATGATCCCGTTGTGAACGACGGCAACACGATCCGTGGCGATCGGATGGGCGTTCCGCTCGGAAGGCTTCCCATGAGTCGCCCATCGCGTATGGCCGATGCCAATCGTGCCGAGAAGGCCCTTCTGTAAGAGCTTGGCCTCCAGGTTGACGAGTTTGCCGGGCGCGCGCCGGCGCTTGATCTCGCCATTCACCAGCGTGGCGATGCCTGCCGAATCGTAGCCGCGATATTCAAGACGCTTCAGCGCATCCATCAGCAGTGGCGTGACAGGAGCCTTGCCGATGATACCGATGATGCCGCACATGGAACGATTATCCGGAAAGGGGTGACTATTTCTTCTTTTTGGCCCGCCTGGCCGCTGCCGCACGGGCGGCCAGTTTCGCACGAAGCGGCGCCGCCCGCCCCTTCTTTGTGACTTGGCGGGCACGCCCAAAGGCCAGGCCGCCGGCCGGTACATCCTCTGTAATCACGCTGCCTGCCGTCACGTTGGCGCCCTTGCCAACCTTGATCGGCGCCACCAGAGAGCTGTTGGAGCCGATGAAGACGTCGGGCCCGATCACCGTGCGGTGCTTGCCGTAACCGTCGTAATTCACGGCGATCGTACCGGCGCCGATGTTGCTGCCCGCGCCGATATCGCTGTCACCGAGATAGGCCAGGTGATTTGCCTTGGCGCCGCGGCCCATCTTCGTCGCCTTGAGTTCGACGAAATTGCCGATATGCACGTCTTCGGCGATCTCCGAGCCCGGTCTGATGCGCGCGAAAGGCCCGATGATCGCGCCCTTGCCGATACGGCCGCCTTCGATATCGCAGAACGCCTTGATCTGGACGTTGGAGGCCACGTTCACGCCGAGCCCGAAGCGTACGTTGGGGCCGATCGTGACGTCGGTGCCAAGCTTTGTGTCCGCCGCGAGCCAGACCGTGCCGGGATCGGTCATCGTGACGCCCGCTTCGAGGGCCGCCGAGCGCAGGCGCCACTGCAGCGACGTTTCCGCAACCGCGAGCTCGGCCCGCGAGTTGATGCCCTGGAACTCCTCCTCGTCGCCTTCCACGGCGATAGTGCGATGGCCCTGTGCGCGCGCGAGCGCCACGGCGTCGGTGAGATAATATTCACCCTTCGCATTGTCGTTGCGGATCGCACCGAGCAGGGAGGCGATCAACGCGCCGTCGATGCACATTACGCCGGAATTGCAGAAATCGACGTCACGCTCGGCGCCGACAGCGTCCTTGCTCTCGACAATCTTCTCAAGCTCGTCGTCCTTCATGATAAGGCGGCCGTAAGGCGTGGGATCGGCGGCGCGGAAGCCCAGCACGCCGACCGCGGCCTTCCCGGCCGCGCAGGCGGCAAGAAGCGCGCGCATCGTGGCCGCAGTAATAAGAGGTGCATCGCCGAATACCACGAGCACCGGACCGCTGTGCCCTTTGAGCTGGCCGAGCGCTGCTTTGGTCGCGTGCGCCGTGCCGAGCGGTCTGTCCTGCACCACGGTCGGATGGGGTGCAAAAGCCGCAGCCACGGCGGTAGCCCCGGGGGCCACGACGCCGATCACCTTGGCGGGCTTCAATCGGGTGGCCGCTTCCAGCACGTGGCGCACCATTGGCCATCCGGCGAGAGGATGCAGGACTTTCGGAAGGGCCGATTTCATGCGCGTCCCGGCCCCTGCTGCCAAGACAACCACAGCTACTGACTTTTTCATGGTTGATTCGATGCCACGAGGCTGGCGGTCTCGCAAGCCGGATGTGCTAAGGAACGGGCATGAAACCCGATGCCGACGCCCTTATCGCTGGCCGTTTCCAGACCGTGGTCTACGACCTCGATGGCACCCTGATCGACAGCGCCAAGGACATGCAGGTGGCTGTGAGCAACGTGCTGGCCGACCACGGCCTGCCGCCCGTCACCGAGGACGATGTCCGAATCTTCATGGGCCAGGGCAGCAAGGTCACCATGGGCAAGGCCTTCTCCAAGTACGGGAGAACGCTGGACGATGCCGCCCTCACTGCCGTGACAAGGGAATTTGTTCGCTACTACGAGGCCGATCCCATCAGCAATACCGTGGCCTTCGACGGCGTGGCCGGCGTGGTCGCCCACTTCGCGAAGCTCGGCCTCAGACAGGGTGTCTGCACCAACAAGTTCGAGAAGCCTTCGCGCATGATCCTGGAGCATCTGAAGCTGATGCCCCCGATCGGCGACGTGGCCGGCGCCGATACCTTTCCCGTGAGAAAGCCCGACCCCAGACATATCCTGATGCTGGTCGAACGCATGGGCGGCGATCCGAAGAGCACCGTCATGATCGGCGACTCGATCCACGACGTCGAGGCCGCCCACGGCGCGGGGCTGCCCGCGGTCCTGGTGAGTTGGGGCTACACCGTGAAGCCCGCCAGCGAGCTTGGCGCCGAAGCCGTGATCCAGCATTTCGGCGCCCTGCCCGAGGCTCTTGGGGAGATCGCGAACCGTTGACGGGCCGCCCGCCGCATCCTATACGCGCGCCTTCGGGCGCGTAGCTCAGCGGGAGAGCACACCCTTCACACGGGTGGGGTCGTAGGTTCAATCCCTACCGCGCCCACCATTGCCCCGCGAGGATTGCCTCCGGGCCAATACCAACCGTATGAAACGCTCCCTCCAATGGCCTGGGGCCAATCCAAGAACCGGGAGCACTGTTCCCCGAGGGGACAAAGCGGTCGAGGCGATTTGCGCCGTCATCAGCCGCATCCCGAAAGGCTGGGTCGCAACCTACGGCCAGGTCGCCACCATGGCCGGCATGTCCCGACGCGCCCGTCTTGTCGGCCGCGTCCTCCAGCATCTCGACCCGAAGACCAGGATTCCGTGGCACCGCGTCGTCAACGCCAAGGGCGAAGTCTCCTGCAGCCTGTCGCGCAATGGCGGTGACATCGTGCAACGACGTCTCCTTGAAAAGGAAGGCATCGAGTTCGACGGCAAGGGCCGCCTGGATCTGGAGCGTTGCCGCTGGCGCGACTGACGCCCCTCAGCGGGCGAGGCTCGCGTAGGGGGTGCGCAACTTCTCGACCCTGACGGCGAAAGTATTGGGCGACACCGTCGCAGCGGGCCTTCCCCGCGTTCCCGATGGGCCGAACAGCGACAGATAGCGCTCGTCGCTCAGGTTCGAGAAGGTCCCGACCACCAGCCCCTCGCAGTTGAGGACCGGACTGCCCGATCCGCCGGCTGAGAACGCAGCCTGGTTGGCATCGCCCTGCACGTCGATCGCGAACTGGCTGCGCGGCTGGCGGAAGCGCTGCACCGGCTGCGGGCCGACATAGGCGAGCGCGCTGCCGAAGTGCAGCAGGCCGCTCGCATAGCCCGCGATCGCCAGAGGCTCGCCTGGAGCGACCTCCCCTGTCTTGATCTTCATCGGCCACACGCTCATCGCGGGATTTTCGAGAAGGACCAGCGCGATGTCGTCGCGCGTGTCGCGCGCCAGCACGCGGGCCTTCGGGCGCTGGATGAAGCCGTGCGCTGCGTCGGGCTTGGAAGCCTGGATCAGCATGCTTGTCCACTCCTGTTCGGCGAGCGCCAGCGCGCTCATGACACGACCGTTGGTGATCAGCACCTGCCGCGACTGGCAGAACCAGCCCAAGCCGAGCCACGACCGCGGCGCCCCCTCGTCGACGACCCGCTCGATCCGGACGACGCTGTCGGCGTAATCGCGCGGGGCGACACAATCGCCCGCCCATGCGCCCTGGCCGCCGGCAAACAGAGCCAGAATCGCAAGCGCACATCCCCGGAAAAGAGAAAATCTCCCCGTAGAACGCAGGACCAATATCCCCCGATAAGCGGTCCGCTACCCGACGACGCCGAAACGATTACATGCCCCTCCAGAGCCGTAGAGATGCACTTCTGGACAAGTCGTGATAGCTAACGGTCTGTGTCATGACCAACGCCCTATCGCTCCGCCCTGGCGATCGCCTGCCCGACTTCTTCCTGCCCAGCCTCGACGGCAAGCTGCGCAAATTCATCTGGTCGTTCACCGGCCAGCCGGTTGCGCTGATCGCCATCGACGACCTGAAGGCTGTCGATGCCGAGCCGTTCCAGGCCTTGCTGGCGGCATGCCACGCGGCCTCGACCGTGCCTGTCGTCGTGTGCGGCAACCCGGTTGCGGCGGCCGGCGCACCGTGGACAAAGCTCTGCGGGGGCGCGGACACGCTGCTGCTCTGCGACGCCGAGCGCAAGTTCCTGCCCGCCCTCTTGAGCCAGGGAAGCATCGGCTTCGGCCAGTCGGTGATGCGCACACGCGTCGTTGTGCTCGACCCCAACCAGCTGGTCGCGGCGACCTTCGACACGCGAGCATTGCCTGCCGCCGCCGAGGCGATCGGCGCGCTGGCCGACAGCGTGCGCAGCAACGGCGGCGCAGGCCAGGTGATCGCCTCGCCCATGGCCCCGGTGCTGGTTCTGCCACGGGTCCTGGAGCCCGACTTCTGCACGCAGGTCATCCACCTCTGGGAGAAGGGCGATCACAAGGACAGCGGCGTCTCGAGCCGCTACGGCAATGTCGGCGTGCTCGAGTTGAAGCGCACTGAGGACTACATGGTGAGCGAGCCCATGATGCAGAAGGCGATCTCCGATCGCCTTGCATTCCGCATCGGGCCCGAGCTCACCAAGGTTTTCGCCTTCGACCGCCAGTTCACCTTCGACGCGCATGTCGTACTGTCCTACAGCGCCGACGGCGGACATTTCTTCGGCGCCCACCGAGACAACGGCGCCCCCAGCACCCAGGACCGGGCCGTCGCCGTGTCGCTCAACCTCAACGACGACTTCGAGGGCGGCGAACTGGTGTTCCCCGAATACGCCGGCGTGAAGGTGAGTCCGCCCGCCGGCGCCGCGGCGGTCTTCTCCTGCTCGGTGCTGCATCAAGCACTGCCCGTGACGCGCGGCCGGCGTTTCGCGCTGACCACGTTCTTTCGCCAGAAGCAGTAATGCTGCGCGTGCTGGCGATCACGGCGCTCCTGGTGCTGCCGACCCTCGCGATGGCGCAGCAGAAGGAATCGCGCGCGCACATGGAAGCGTGCCTGCGCTGGTCGCTCGCGGGCGACCGGTTTGTGACGCGCAACAGCTGCGACACGCCGATCTCGATCCTGTTCATGACGCTCTATGACGGCCACTTCACCGAGAAGAACGTGCCGCCGGGCGGCCTCTTCCAGTCCGATCCGGTCGATGCCAACAGGTCTGACCAGATGATGTTCTCCGCCTGTCCGGTCGGCTACCGGCCGAACCTGCGGTTCACCACCGAGAACGCCGAGGCGATCCGGGTCAGCCTGTACAATTGCGTGCCGCCGGGTAAGCCCACCTCCTGAGCTACTCGTCCTGAGTTACTCGGCGGCGACCGGTATCCAGCTCTTGGCCTCGCCCGCGTAAGCCACGCCCGGATTTCCGTGCACCGTCGTGCGCCACATCATGCGTTGATCGCCGGGCTCGTACCAGGTCGCGGCATGGACGAGGCAGCGATTGTCCCAGACCAGCATGTCGCCCTGTTCCCAATGATGGGCATAGACGAAGCGACGCTCGGTCATGTGCGACATCAGCTCGTCGACCAGCTTGGCGCCGTCGCCGTGCGGGCCCTTCTCCATGCCGACGAACGGGCCGTCGAACCAGTCCATCTGCCCGCCTTCGCAGAGATAGAGCGAGCGCTTGCCGGTGACCGGATGCGTGCGCACCACCGGCTGGCGCTGCGAGCGCTCATGCGGCTTGAACGCGCGCGGTGTCTCGCCGGCCAGCGCCGCGCGACGCGAGCGCCCGGTACCGGGCTGGGCATGAAGCCCCTCGAGCTTGTCGACTTTGGCCTTGAGCGCAGGTGACAGGGCCTCGTAGGCGAGCGTCCCATTGGCAAAGAGCGTCTGCCCCTGGTCGCGTGCGACCGGAGTCGCGGCATAGAAGAGCGAGATGTCGGGCGGCGGGCGACGGTAGCTCTGGTCGGTGTGCCAACCGCCCTGGTGCGGGTACTGCACCGGCAGCTTGCCGTCGGTGGCGACGGGAGGATTGGGCCGCGGCGGCGGCATCTTGCTGACCGGCGCCATGTTCGAGACCAGCAGGATCTCCGGTACCTTGGTGTGCACGGAACTGAGGTTGGTGAGCGTGTGGCGATAGTCCTCGACCTCCGGGCCGAACACGCGGCTGAGCGTGACGAGCAGCGACGGATCGTCGTTGATCTCGTGGAGCCCCTGCACCAGCAGCAACCCGCCATGGGCCGAAAGTGCGTCCGGCAAAGCGGCCGGGTCGGCCTTCATCGCCGCGGCGAGAGCGCGCGCGCCTTTGCCGTTCTTCAGGATGACGTTGGCGCCGAATGCCGCATCGTTCAGCGGGCCTTTGATCTCGAACTGGGTGCTCATGCGCGTTGCCCTCCCGCATAAGGATCGTTGACGCCGTCGAGCGGCCAGATCGGCCGACGCAGCTTCTTGAACTTCAGCCGTGAAATGTCCGGCGAGCATATGCCGCCTGAGTCGACCAGCACAATCTCCCGCGCGATCGGCCCGTAGGCCGCGCGGAAATGCTGCACGCTCTTCACCACCAGGACGCTCTTGGTCGTGGGGTCGATGCCCTGGCTCAGGAAGACCTGCAGGTCGATCGTCTGGACGCGGCTCGAGATGGTGATGACGTCGATGCCGCCGATGCGCAGCACCGCCGTCGGGCCCATCTGGGTCTCGACGCCGGCGTTCATCGGCCCGTCGTTCCTGAAGGTGCCATCCGAAAGCATCCTCACGACGGCCCTCGCTTTGACCGGCTTGCCCATCGACTCGTCGGTGTGGCCGCCCAGTTCCACATCGATCTCGGCGCCAACACCGGCCTTCATCGCCTGCTGCACAGTCCTGGGATCGAAGATCGTGCCGAAGGCCACGTTCTCGATCCCGGCATCGAGCAACGCCTGCAGTACCGGCGTCGTGTCGTTGTAGCCACCGCCGCCGGGATTGTCCGTGCCGTCGGCGATCACCAGCGGGCCCTTCTTGCCGGCGCTGGCCTTGGCGGCGGCGATGCCGTCGGCGATCGGACGATAGTCCGAAGAACTCTCGTCGCGCCGTTTCCATATCTCGTCGATCATCGCCTGCGCGATCGCCTTGGCGCGCGCTTCCTTGCCGGGCTCATGGCTCACGGCAATGGAGGGGCCCGTATAGGGAATGTCTGACCAGGTGAAGCCTACCTGGATCGACACCACGTTGATGCCCTCTTCCTTCTCGTAGCCGTCGGCGTTCGCCAGCAACTCGCGCATCAGGCCGGGCTGGGTCGTGCGGCCGTGATCAGCGCCTTCGAGCATCGCGGGCTGGACCAGCAGGCAGCGCGGCTTCTTCTTGCCTTCCATTGCCTCCTGCACCAGCGCTGCGGCCTGGATCGAACGCTCGTAGCCATCGACATGCGGATAGGTGCGAAAGCTCACGAGCGCATTGGCGTTGATCGCCATCTTGATCGTTGCATTGGCGTGCAGATCGAGCGTGGCGACGATCGGCACGTCGGGCCCCACGATCTTGCGCAGCGCCTCGAGCAACGCACCTTCGGCATCGTCCTCGGTCTCGGTGACCATCGCGCCGTGCAGCGAGAGGCAGATCCCGTCGAGCTTGCCCGCCTTCTTCGCCGTGTCGAGGATGATGTCGCGGATGGTTTCCCACGTCACCTTCGTCAGCGTGCCCGAGGGCGTCGCGTTGGCCGCCACGGCATAGACCGGCTCCCAGCCATACTTGGCGGCGGAATCGATGTAGCCACCCATCTCGTTCTTCGTGCCCTTGAACTTCGGCACGATCGCCTCGCCCTCGACCAGGAAGCGGCGGCGGTAGTCGTCGAGCGTGGTCGGCAGCTTCGAGAAGGTATTGGTCTCGTGCATGAACTGCGCGAGCAGGACGCGGTACGCCATCGGTTACTCCTAGAGCTTCGCCGTCTTCAGCCATTCGGCCTGGCCTTCTTCACCTTCGACACCGGTTGTCTCGAGGAAGCGGCAGACCATCATGTAGTAGCCGATCGTGAGCGTGAGCTCGACGACGGCGCCCGGCGACAGGAAGGCCTGCACCGCCTTCAGGTTCTTCTCCGAGGCCTTGACGTTGCGGACCACGTCGTCGGCGAACCGCAGGACCGCCTTCTCGCTGTCGTTGAAGGCCGGCGCCTCGGGGGTGGCGTCGCGGAGCGCCGCGATCTTGTCCTCGCTGACACCTGCCTCGCGGCCGATGCGCTCGTGCTGGAAGACCTCGTAGGCGGCGCGGCTGAGGCGACCGACCCGGATGATCGCGAGCTCGCGCAGCACGGGATCGAGCTCGCACCGGTAGAGCAGCGCATTGCCCATCCGGATGAAGCCCTTGAGGCTCGCCTCGGAGTTGGCCAGCATGCGGTAGATGTTGAGGTGCGGCTTCAGCTTGTCGAGGAACTCGGCGTGTTTGCCGGTGGCGTTCTCGACCTCGTAGTACGGCAGGCGCGGCATGTCGGTCCCCTTATTCAGGGCGACAGATTACCGCCGGCGCCTGACTACAGCCAGCCGCGCTTGACGAGCGGATTGAACCAGCGGCCCCACGGACCGGTGAGCACGATCGGCTGCTCGAGCACGATCATCGCGATGCAGGGCACGCCGTCGTCGGCATCGGCGATCGGCTCGTGATCCTGGGCGCCCGGCCCGATCGCAAAATCGCCGACGCCGTAGCTGCCGGTATTATCGGTGAAGCCACCGTGCATGACGGTGGTGTATTCAAGGCCGCTGTGCTGATGCTGCGGCAGGCCGCGGCCCGGCATCAGGCGCAGGACTTCAACACGGTGCGTGTCGCCCGGGAGGCGAACCGGGATGCTCTCGAAGCCCCCCAACTGCTTGCGCCAGCGCGGCGCGGCACCGAGATAGGGCAGCAACGGCGCCGGCGCCCATTCAAAGCCGGGGATCGGCCTGGCTGGCGCGGGGCGCGCCTCGACCGGAGTGGAGTCGAGCCTGGCAAGAGCCTGCTGCAGTGCAAATTCATCGAGCGCGGGCGCCGGCGCACTGTCGAGCAGCGCGCCGCCCACGGCCTGAAAGTCCTGAATCGTGCGCCGGGCCTCCGGATTGAGCGCGACATGGAGCGACACCACGAGCGCCGGCCCTTCGGGCAGCGCGCCTGCGGCGTAGTCCAGCAGCAACTCTTCGGGAGCCAGGTGGCTCATTCTTCCTGTTCTTTCTCCAGCACATCACGCAGCCGCCCCAGAGCGAGACGAATTCGCGACTTCACTGTCCCCAGTGGCAACTTCAACTCTTCGGCGATCACCGTATGAGTCTTGTCCTCGAAAAAGGCCTTCTGGATGACCACCAGCTGGTCGGCAGACAAGCCGCCCAGCAGCTCCTTCACACGAGTATACGTCTGGCCCGCCAGAACGGATTTGTCGGCGTCCTCTTCTTCGGGCGAAAAGACGGTAAGCCAGTCTTCGGTTTCAATCGGGGGTCGTCCCGTCCGGCGCAGATGATCAATGCGCTTGTTGCGTGCAATCGTGTAAATCCAGGTCGCGGCTGCAGCGCGGGTACGATCGAAGCTGGCGGCCTTGCGCCAGACCATGATCATCGCTTCCTGGGCCACTTCCTGGGCGGTTTCCGAATCGGAACCACCCCGCATCAGGAACGCCTTTACCCGCGGGCCATAATGCCGAAACAGGGTGGCAAAGGCCACCTTGTCCTGACGGGCCGCGATCGCCTGGATGAGGTCGGCAGCCTCCTCGGCGGTCAACATTGTCGAAGATGTATCAGGAGGGGCGACCTTGGGCGCCGAGATCCCAGAAAAGGCCAGTCATCAGCCGTAGCCCGTCGCGCGCCACCGGCGCCAAAAGATGCTCGTTCGGCGCATGCTGCGAGCAGGCGGCGTAGGAGTGCGGCACCCACACGGTGGGCAGGCCCAGGATATCCGTGAACACCTCGTTCGGCAGCGAGCCGCCCAGGTTGGGCAGCATGTTGGGCTTCTGCCCAGAGGTCTTCTCGATCGAGGCTGAGGCGAATTTGGCCCACGGATTCTCGGGATCCAGGCGGGTCGCGCTCATGATCACGTCGCGCGCCTGCTCGACCTCGATCTGGCCAAAGCCGTGCTGCGCGAGATGGCGCTTGAGCGCAGGAATGATGTCGTGCGGATCCGTGCCGACGACAAAGCGCAGCTGGCAGTAGGCGATGGCGCTGGGCGGAATCGCGTTCACCGGCCGGTCGGGATTGCCCGTCTTGAAGGCCAGCACTTCGAAGGAGTTCCAGCCGAACACGCGCTCGACCGGCGTGAGGCTCTTCTCGCCCCAATCCTCGTTGATCTCCGGCGCACCCTCGCCCGCATCCACGACCGCATCGGCCAGCGCCGCCCGGATCGAATTGGTGAGCGTCTTCGGCCGCCACTCCGGTACCTTGATCTGGCCGCGCTCGTCGGTGATGCAGGCCAGCGCATGGGCCATGATGATGCCGGGGTTGGCCAGAAGCCCGCCCCAGTTGCCCGAATGGTGCCCGCCTTCGCGCATCGTGAGCTTGAGGTTGAAGTTCAGCGTGCCGCGCGTGCCGCCGAAGATGGTGGGCCGGCGATGGTCCAGACGCGGCCCGTCCGAGCCGATCAGCGCGTCGGCCTTGAGGGCTGCCTTGTTGGCCTTGCAGAAGTCGCCGAGACCGGGCGAACCGGTTTCCTCACCGGTCTCGATCAGGATCGTGGAGTTGAAGCCCAGCGAGCCGCGCTCCTCGAGCACGCAGGCAAGGGCTGCGATGTTGATCGTGTGCTGGCCCTTGTTGTCGGCAGTGCCGCGGCCATACATGCGATCGCCTTCGATCACGATCTTCCAGGGCGACAGGCCCTCGCGCCATTGCTCTTCCTGGCCGCGGATCACGTCGCCGTGGCCGTAGGTCAGGACCGTCGGCTTGGCGGGATCCTCGACCCGGCGGGCGATCAGGAACGGGCCGTATTCGGCGCGCGGATTGGGCTGGACCGTGCATTCGTAGCCCAGCTTGGTCAGCGAGTCGGTCATCTCGCCGGACACATACTGCTGGAGGGCGGGCATCGAGCCCTCTTCCTGGCTGGTCGTGGGGATGGCGACGCGACGCTGAAGCTCCGCGAGGAAGCCGCCATCGTCGAAATACTTCTCTGCGCGCCCGATAGCGCCGTCTCTTGTTCCGCTCATGGCGTGTAAGCTAGCAACATCAACGCCCAAGGGCCACCGGAGGAATGATGTCGCAGACCGGACGAATCGCATTTGGCCACATGGACGAGGTGATCTACGGCACGCCCGCCGACTTAGCGCTTGCGGACCTGGTGCAGCGCGTCGGGGCCAAGCGCGTCTTCCTGATGGTGAGCGGCACGCTCAATCGCGAAACCGACGAGATCGAGAAGATCCGCCGGGCGCTCGGCAACAAGTGTGTCGGCACCTTCGACCGCATGCCGGCGCATACGCCGCGCGCCGCCGTGATCGCGGCGGCCGAGCAGGCGCGTGCCGCGGGCGCCGATCTCATCGTGACCCTGGGCGGCGGCTCGATCACCGACGCCGCCAAGGCAGTGCAGCTCTGCCTCGCCAACGATATTCGCGACGTGGCCGCGCTCGACCGCATCAAGGCGCCACACCCCGTCACGCCGCCCACGGTGCGGCAGATCTCGATTCCCACGACCCTGTCGGCCGGCGAGTTTTCGCACATCTCCGGCGTCACCAACGAAGCCACCAAGACCAAGGAGATGTTCCGCCATCCCGACGTGGTCCCGCAGGCCGTGATCCTCGACCCGGAAGTGACGCGGCACACGCCGATGTGGCTCTTCCTCTCGACCGGCATCCGCGCCCTCGATCATTGCGTCGAAGGCGTCTGCTCCAACGAGTCGAGCCCGTACGGCGACGCGCAGGCCTTGCACGGCCTCTCCCTGCTGGCGCGCGGCTTGCCCAAAGTGAAAGCCGATCCGGCCGACATGGCCGCGCGCCTCGATTGCCAGATCGGTGCCTGGCTCTCGATGGCGCCGCTCAGCGCCGGCGTGCCGATGGGCGCCAGCCACGGCATCGGCTACGTGCTGGGTGCCGTGTTCGACATACCGCACGGTCACACCTCCTGCATCATGCTGCCGGCGGTGATGCGCTGGAACCGGTCGGCCAATGCCGCCAAGCAGGCGACAGTCGCCGCCGCCATGGGCCATCCGGGCAAGGACGCATCCGAGGTGCTCGACGGCTTCATCAGGGGCCTCGGCATGCCGCGCTCCCTGGCCGAGGTGAAGGTCGGCCGCGAGAATTTCGACCGCATCGCCACGCAGGCGATGGCCACGCCCTGGGTGCCGCGCAATCCACGTCCTATCCCCGGCCCGGCCGAGGTCAGGGAAATCCTGGAGCTGGCGGCCGGATAGTCCCGGAAGGCGACCGAACCCATTAAATAAATGGAAAAAAAATGGAAACTTCCCGTGGCTGCCTCGGCAGGAGCACGGGCATTATTGCTTTTTACGCAATATACTTCAAGCGGTAATTGCTAGGCGCCCTCCTCGAAATCCTGCGCTCGATCTCCGAGCAGAAAGCGCGGCCCGGCCCCTGCCCGGCTGGCGCGATCGCCGGGATTGTAGAGTCGGCACTTGGCAAGCGACAGGCATCCGCATCCGATGCAGCCGTCGAGCAGGTCGCGCGTGCGCTCGAGCGTGGCGATGCGGCGCTGCAGCGCTCCCCGAATGCGCCGGCTAATCGCCTGCCAGTCGGCGCGCGTCGGCGGCCGCCCTTTCGGCAGGGTCGCGAGCTCGGCGTTGATCTCCGACAGGGTGAGCCCCAGTTGCTGCGCGATCTGCGCGAACGACAGCCGCCTGATGTCGGCCCGCAGGAAGCGGCGCTGGTTGCCGCTGCTGCGGATAGCCTTCACCAGGCCACGATCTTCGTAGAAGCGGATCGCCGATACCGACATTCCCGTGCGCCGGGACAGTTCGCCGATCGTGAGCAACGGGACAAGCGGCATGAAATTCTCCATCAGGCTTGACCTCAAGTTAGCTTGAGGTTGTAGGCTGGGCAAACACCTGGAGGAAAAACACCATGTCCAAGCCGCGCCTCGAGCACGTGAACGTCAACGTCACCGATCCCGACCGGGCCGCCCGCCTGCTGGAGACGCTGTTCAATTGGCGCGTGCGCTGGTCGGGTCCCGCCCGCGACGGCGGCCTCACGGTCCATGTCGGATCGGCCGACGACTACATCGCCCTCCACGCCACGCGCGACGCGGGCTTCGCCAAGGGCCATCCGCTCAATCATGTGGGTGTCGAAGTCGACGATCTCGCCGCGATCGAGGCCAAGGTGATCGCCGCCGGACTGAAACCGTTCGGCCACGACACCTACGATCCCGGCAAGCGCTTCTATTTCCTCGACCCGGACGGCATCGAATACGAGGTCGTTTCGTATCGCTAGGACGCCGGCTCGGCGTCAGATGTGCTGGATCTTGCTCTCGACGCCGATGATGTGGCGGCCGACCATTTCGGCGTGGATGAGTGCCGCCTGCTGATGCTGGCTGGCGCTCATGGCGTCGCGGAAGCGGCGCTCGAAGGGCTGGCTGTTGATGATCGCCACCGATCCCGCGCCGCGGAAGGCGGCCACGGAGACGTCGGTCGCCTCGTTCATCCCGTAGGTCGTGGCAAGCCGGAGCTTCATGCGCTCGTCGACGGAGAGCTTGCCGGCGGCGGCCGCGGCGTAGACCTCACCCAAAGCCTCGTGCAGATAGGCGCGCGCGGAGGCGAGCTTGGCTTCCATGAAGGCCACGTCCCGCTGCACGCCGTTGTTCTCGGCCATGGAGCTCTGCGCCAGTCGGCTCTTCTTGCCGCCCTGCGCCAGGCCGACATAGGTCTCGAACAGGCGCCGGGCGACGCCGAGGGCCACGCCGCAGAAGCCGGTCGCGTAGAGCAGGGTCGAGCCGATGATGTAGATCGGCCCGGGCTCACGCCGCTCCTCCGGCGCCTCACGGTTGGGCGCTCGATCGTCCGGGATAAACAGGTCCTCGACGGAATAGCTGTCGCTGCCGGTCCCGCGCAGGCCGAGCACGTGCCAGTCATCGATGATCTTCGCGTCGCTCCTCCGAAAGATGAAGCTGCGGTCGTCCTGCCGCCCATGACGCATGTGCGGCGTGCCGTCGGAATTTTGGATCGCGCTGTGCGCGCCCAGCCACCCGTCGGTGTGCCGCCCGCCGCTGGCGAAGCTCCAGGTCCCGGTGAGGCGATAGCCGCCCTCGACCCGCACCGCCTTGCTCTTGCCGTGCCGCGCTCCCCAGGCGAGGCCTGCGCTCGCCTTGCCGAACACCGCCAGCGCGCTGTCGCGCGGCATCGACGCCGCCGAGGTGGCCGAGGAGACGTTCGACTGGTTGACGAACCAGGCGACGGAGGCGTCGGCATACCCCAGCGCCTCTGTCGTCTTGCAAAATTCCAGCAGGCCGATCTCCTGCCCGCCGAGGCTCCTGGGCAGCAGCAGCCGCAGCATGTCTTTAGCCGCTAGCGCCGCCACCACCTCGGGCGTCACCTCGCGGCGGCGGTCGATCTCCGGGCCGTGCTCGTCGAGCAGTGGCTGCAGGGCGCGCGCCCGTTCCGAGGGACTGGCCGTGAGCACCGACTGAACGTGAGTATCCATGCGCCCATAGTGGGCAGCTTTCGCGCGGCGTTCAATCGACTACAGGCGGCCTTTTCGCTTCGCGACCGCCTCGGCCAGCAGACAGAGGATTTCCCACATCATCGTGACACCGACGAGGGCGGTGTTGCCGCTCATGTCGAACGGCGGCGAAACCTCGACCACGTCCCCGCCCACCAGATTGAGGCCACGCAGGCCGCGCAGCATGCGCTGCGCCTCGTGCGGCGTGTAGCCGCCGATCTCGGGCGTTCCGGTGCCGGGGGCGTAGGCGGGATCGAGGCCGTCCACGTCGAAGCTCACGTAGGTCGGGCCGTCGCCCACGACACGGCGGGCCTCGGCGATCACCTTCTCGACGCCGAGATCGAAATATTCCTCGATCGTGATCACCCGCATACCCTGGGCCACCGCCCAGTCGTTGTCGTCGCGGCTGTAGAGCGAGCCACGGATGCCGATCTGCACCACCCGCTTAGGATCGAGCAGCTTCTCCTCGACGGCGCGGCGGAACGGCGTGCCGTGCGTATACTTGTAGCCGCCGAAATAGGTGTCCCAGGTGTCGCTGTGGGCGTCGAAGTGCACCATGCCGAGCGGCGCCTGCCCCCGGGCGATGCCGCGCATGATCGGGAGCGTGATCAGGTGATCGCCACCCGCCGACAGCGGCACTGTGCCCGCCGCATGAACCTTGGCGTAGAACTTCTCGATGCGCTCGAGCGAATCGTCGAGGCTCGCGGGATTGACCGAAGCGTCGCCGAGGTCGCCGCAGATCGCGAGCTCGTAAGGCGCCACGCGCGTCACGTGATGGATGCGCCGCATCATGGTCGAGAGATCGCGCATCTGGCGCGGGCCGTGGCGCGCGCCTGGCCGGTTGGTCGTGCCGCCGTCCCACGGCACGCCGATCAGGCCGATCTCGAGCTGGGCGGGGTCGCGCTGCAGCGGCAGGCGCATGAAGGTCGCGATGTCGCCGAAACGCGGCGTTACCGTGCCGGAGACGGGTTGCGGGAAGTTGGTCTTGCCCTCGGTCATGGCATCCTCTTACGGACCGCGAGCCTCCGGCGCGCCTCATGAGCGAGCCGGAGGCTCGCGATCCGGAAGACCATGATCACTTCAACAGCGCCTTGCGCGCGGTCACGAACTCCTCGACGGCCGCCACGAAGCGGTCGGCCTCGGCGTCGCCAATCATGATGTTGAGCGCCACGAAACCGCGCCGCGCGATCCAGATGCCGGCCGCGGCCATGTCGAAGTAGAACAGCTCCTTCACGTCCTGATTGCTCGACGCGATGTCGGCTGCCGTCTTGATCGGCCGCCTTGTGGCATGCGCCGTCATCATCGAGCCGATGCCGGAGAACTGGAACGCCACGTCGGCCTTCTTGCAGATCGCGTTCAGGCGCTCTCGGATATTGTCCCCTCGCGCGTTGAGTTCATCGGCCGCCGCCGGGGTATAGACCTCGCCGTAGCCCGCGGCGCCTGCCGCCATGGTGAGCACGTTGTTGTTGAACGTGCCGGCGTGCGGCAATGAGTCGGGCTTGGTCGGATCGAACAGCTCCATGATCTCGCGCTTGCCGCCGAAGGCGCCGAACGACATGCCCCCGCCGATGTACTTGCCGAGCGTCGTCATGTCCGGGATCACGCCGAGCTTCGCCTGCAGGCCGCCCGCCGACAGGCGCGAGGTCATGACCTCGTCGAAGATCAGCGTGATGTCGTGGCTCCACGTCTCCTTGCGCAGCATGTGGAGGAAGTCGGAATCGCCCGGCAGGCAGCCGTGGCTGCCCTGCATTGGCTCGACCAGCACGGCGAAGATCTCCTGGGCGTGCTGGCGCAGCAGCTCGCGCGCGCCGTTCACGTCGTTGTACGGCCCGACGATGTACTCGTAGGGCATGTTCACCGGGCTGCCGCCTGACACGAAGTAGAGAACGCCGCCGTGATAGCCGCCGTGGAAGACCATGACCTTCTTGGCGTGCTTGCGGCCCTTGCGCTGGGCGAAGACCTTGGCGCCCGCGAGCGCCATCACGTTGCCCTCGGTGCCCGAGTTGGTGAAGCGAACCAGGTCGATCGACGGCATGCGGTCGACGATCATCTTGGCGAGCTTGCCCTCGTTCTCGTTGCGGCCCGCGAAGTTCCAGCCGTGGTCGAGCGCCTTGTCGATCGCCTTGCGGATCACGGGATGGGAGTGGCCGTAGATGCCAGCGGTGTATTCGCCCAGCACGTCGATGTACTCGTGACCGTCGACGTCCCACAGCCTGCACCCCTCGCCCTTCACGACGGTGAGCGGGAACGGCGAATTATGAAGCGTCGTGCGCGTGTTGCCACCCGGCATCGCCAGCAGCGCCTCCTGCTGGCGCGCGAAGCTCTTGGGATTGCGGTCGATATAGGCCTGGCGGACTTCAGTGAGCGCGGATTGCAGGTCTGAATTGACCAACGACTGATCGGGCACGGTACTCTCCTCGGATGACCCCCAAACCTATCACACGGCGTTGAGGATATCCGCTCAGCCGCGGTCTTCCCAGACGAAGCCGGCGGTATCGCCGATCTCCATCGGCGAGGCCGCCACCGC
>CAIMEE010000521.1 GCA_903839865.1 Enhydrobacter aerosaccus
CGGCCTCGCCGACGATCTGGTCGCGCGGCACGCAACCGAAGTAGCGCGAGTCTTTGCTGTTGTCGCGGTTGTCGCCCATCACGAAGTAATTACCGGCGGGAATGTGAATCGGACCAAAAGTGCGCAGCGCGGGCATGGCTGGAATGACCATGACGGCGTGGACATGCCGCTGGAGGTCTTCGGCCGCAAACCGGCTGGCGGTCCGCTCCGTCGGCTCCATATCGCGCGTCACGCGCTCGGGCAGGACGTTATAGGTCAAGGGCCGGCCGTTGATGAACAGGCGCTCGTTACGCAATTCGACCGTGTCGCCCGGAAGACCGACCACACGCTTCACCAGGCGGGTGCCGTCGTCCGGCTCGAAAAGGACCACGATATCGCCAGCCGAAGGATTCTTCCATCGCGCCAGATGCATGGTGGTGAAGGGCACCTTGAGGTCGTAGGCTAACTTGTTGACCAGCACGACGTCACCCTCGAGAATCGTCGGTTTCATCGAGCCCGTCGGCACGTATTCGAAGTCGGCGATAGCAGATTTGGCGGCGGTGACGAGTATGAGGGGCAGTAGCAGGGGCCTCGTCCATTCGGTCCAGAGGCTGTGGAGAAATTGTTTCATTTTGGACTTTTTGGAAATGGATGTCCGTCGAATGGTGACAGCCAGTCAGGGATTTGGGTCCATCCTTTAGAATTTGAAGCTACCGCCGCAAAAGGCCAGTAGGACGAGCCAGCCCAGGCCAACGCCGATTACCATCCCGAGGCCGAACCGCCGGCTGGATCGAACGGCCGACATAATAATTGCGAGGAGGGGCCAAACGGTGAAGTCGATTGCCAGGAATAACGCCGGGAGTGTGCTACGTGGGACCGCACGGCGTTGGTTCAGCAGCATTGCAAGCAGTACCGCGATTACAACCGGCGCCATGCCAAGGGCGAAACCCAGCCAAATGGCTTGTGTTGGATTTTTGTCCTTCGGCGGTTGTGTGAACAGGGGCGGTTCGAGGGTCATGGGTTCAAGGGGTTGCCGCTTGCAGCGCCTGCAGCTCTTTCAAACGCGCTTCTTTTCCATCCCGATAAAAGAGATTATAGGTGTCGAAGGGAATGATCCGGCCGTCGGGATGGGCGATGTGGATGCAGCTCTTCTTGACGCTGCGAACGTCAAAATTGTGGGCGTCCAGGAACTGGATGATCAGAACGCGAAAGATGTTTTCATAGGTGAGAGCGGCTGGCGCCTGCACGAGGGGAAGGCAGCAGAGCAGCTGGCGCAAGGCGACTGCGCCGCTCATCGGCGAATGGTGCGTCGAGAAGAGATTGAACACCGCGGCACGCAGCTGGGGGTCGCGCTCATATACGATCGTGCTGCCCTCGGCCCGGAGAAGCGTGTCTCGGGGAATCAGGCCGGTGAGCGGCACGACCTTGCCGCCGAGCTTGAGCGCATAGGCCATTGCCAGGCAGTCGGGATGGCAGGGCACGGGAATGACGTCGTCCGGGCGAAAGACGGGCGATTGCGCCAGCAGATTTTGCCGGACCTCGGAGAGCGTGAGGCGGTCTCGCGCCGGATCGAAGCCCTCGGCCCGGCCGGCGTGCTGAATCGGCTGCAGGGTCACGCCCCGCACACAGCGCTGCTTCAGGGCGAAATCGACGATGGCGCCGAGTTCGTCGTCATTGAGCCCCTTCTTCAGGGTGCAAACGAGCGTGGTCGAAAGGTTGAGCTCGTTGAGCCGGTCGAGCGCCCGCCGTCGGATGTCGAGGAGGTCGGCGCCGCGCAGGGCGCGGATGGGGTCAGCGCGAAGGGAGTCGAATTGCAGGTAGATTTCGAAGCCGGGACCGTAGTCGACAAGGCGTTTTGCGAATTCGGCATCTTGCGCGATCCGGATGCCATTCGTATTGAGCATGAGATGCTTGATCGGCCGGCGCTTGGCTGCATCGAGAATGGCGAAGAACTCCGGGTGGATGGTCGGCTCGCCGCCGGAGATTTGCACGATATCGGGCTCACCTTCGTTGCGCACGATGGCGTCGAGCATGAACTCGATCTGCGCGAGCGA
>CAIMEE010000522.1 GCA_903839865.1 Enhydrobacter aerosaccus
AATTCCAGTTCGCATTGTCGGATGGCGGCAAGCTTGATGTCTTCACCACGCGGCCCGACACCTTGTTCGGCGCCAGCTTTGTCGCGCTGTCACCGGAACATCCGCTGGCCCAGGAACTGGCACAGAATGACAAGAAGCTGGCTGCCTTTATCGCCGAATGCCGCAAGACCGGCACGGCGGAAGCGGAGATCGAGAAAGCCGAGAAGCTGGGCTACGACACGGGCCTTACCGCGGCGCATCCTTTCGATCCATCCTGGAAACTGAAAGTGATGGTGGCCAATTTCGTGCTGATGGGCTACGGCACCGGCGCGATTTTCGGCTGTCCGGCGCATGACCAGCGCGACCTGGATTTCGCCCGCAAATACGGGCTTTCCGTGACACCCGTGGTGGTGCCGTCCGACGCCGACCCCAAGACATTCGCTGTCGGGACGGAGGCGTATACCGGCCCCGGCAAGCTGGCCAATTCGCAATTCCTCGACGGCATGACGGTGGAAGAGGCCAAGGCCGATGTCACCGACCGGCTGGAAGCCGCCGGCATCGGCGAGCGCACGGTGAATTACCGGTTGCGCGACTGGCTGGTGTCGCGGCAGCGCTACTGGGGCTGCCCGATTCCCGCGATCCATTGCGAGAAGTGCGGCGTGCTACCGGTGCCGGAGAAGGACCTGCCGGTGAAGCTGCCGGACGACGTCACGTTCGACAAGCCGGGCAATCCGCTCGACCATCATCCGACGTGGAAGCACGTCGCCTGCCCGACCTGCGGCGGTGCCGCCCGGCGCGAGACCGACACGTTCGACACCTTCATCGATTCGAGCTGGTACTTCGACCGCTTCACCTCGCCCCACGTCGAAAGCGCGCCGTTCGACCGTGAAGAGAACGAGTACTGGATGCCCGTCGACCAGTATATCGGCGGCGTCGAGCACGCGATCCTGCACCTGCTGTACTCGCGCTTCTGGACCCGCGCGATGCGCGAAGTGCAGTTGACCGGCCGCGACGAGCCGTTCGACGGGCTGTTCACGCAAGGCATGGTCTGCCACGAGACCTATCGCGCGAGCGACGGCACCTGGCTGCTGCCCGAGGAGATCGAGCGGACATCGGCCGGCGCGGTGCGCCTGTCCGACAAGAGCGCGGTCGAGGTCGGCCGTTCCGAGAAGATGTCCAAGTCGAAGAAGAACGTCGTCGACCCGGACCAGATCATCCGCGACTACGGCGCCGACACCGCGCGCTGGTTCATGCTGTCCGACAGCCCTCCCGAGCGCGATCTCGAGTGGACCGAGGCCGGCGTCACCGGCGCCTGGCGTTTCCAGCAGCGCCTTCATCGCATCGCCAGCGAAGCGATGACGGGACTGCCTGCCGCCGGAACGGCGAAGCCCGCCGCATTGTCGGAGGCAGGGACCGAACTGCGCCGCGCGGCGCACAAGACCGTGGCCGGGCTCTCGGCCGACATCGAAGCCTTCCACTTCAACAAGGCCGTCGCGCGTCTTTACGAACTGGCCAACACGATTTCCGCGTTCCAAGCCAAGGACGACGGCGACAATTGGGCGCAGCGCGAGGCACTCGAGATCTTCGTGCGGCTGATCGGCCCGATGACGCCGCATCTCGCCGAACAACTGTGGGAAGAGCTCGGTCACAAGACCTTGCTGGCCGATGCACCCTGGCCTGTCGCCGAGCCGACGTTGCTGGTTGACGATACCGTTACCGTCGCAGTGCAGTTGAACGGCAAACTGCGCGGAACGATCTCGCTTGCCAAGGATGCCGCGAAGGACATCGCGGAGAAGACGGCTCTTGCCCTTCCCGAGTTGGTCCGGGGACTCGACGGCAAGACGCCCAAGCGCGTGATCGTCGTGCCGAACCGGATCGTGAACGTCGTCGTCTAGTCGTCGGCCGGCACGTCGAGCGGGGCAGGCGGCAGTCCTTGCCGTTGCCGCTCGTTCATCATCGTGAAGCCGGTTTCGAGCCACCGGCAATAACCTGCCGGATCGAACAGTGCGCCGCTTGACCGGACGCGCGCCAGAATCTCGCGCAACTCGACCTGTCGCTCCGGCGAGGCGACGAGCGCGCGGATCTTTCGTTCGTACTCGGGGAGATCGGCGGCGACCAGCTCGTCGAGGCCGGCGGCATGCAAAAGACTGCCGGCGACGCGCGACACCGCCGTCTCGCCGCTCAGCGTCACCAGCGGCAGGCCGGCCCACAGCGCCTCGCACGCCGTCGTATGCGCATTGTACGGGAAGGCGTCGACGAACAGGTCGGCCGCACGAAAGCGCGCGAGGTGATCGTCGTAGGACGCAGCGAAGGGCGCAAAGACCAGCCGCTTGGGCGCGACGCCGCGGCGCGACGCCTCGGCTTGCAGGTTTGCCTTCGCCGTCGCACTGGTCTCGCGCAGCCATAGCACGCTGTGCTCGTTGTCGCGCAGCAGACGCATCCAGACGTCGAAAGTCGCTGGCTGGATCTTGTAGCTGTTGTTGAAGCAGCAGAATACGAAACCGGCCTCGGGAAGGCCGAGCGAGGAACGCGACGGTGGCGGTCCGGCTATCTCGGGTGGCGCGTAGTATTTCATGACTGCGCCAGGCAGACGCAGCGCCTTCTCCTTGAAGAAACCGTCAAGGCCGGGCGGCAGGAAATGCCGATCGGCCACGACATAGTCCACGTAGTCCGCCCCGATCGTGCCCATCGAGCCGAAATTGACCTGCAAGGGCGACGGCCGATGGCGCAGGATGCCAAGCCGCGAGTCGCTCATGTACGCCGCGACGATTACCAGTATGTCGATCTCCTGCTCGCGCGCCCAGCGCGCGACCTGCTCGTCGGTCCAGTTGCGCGCGTCGACGAAATGCTCGAACGCCGCTTCGATGCGGCGGCGCATCGGACTGCCGTCGTTCATGCCGACCGATAGGCCGAAGGTCTCGCAACGTGTCTTGTCGTGATGTTCCAGCAGGCTCGCCATGGTCTGCGCCTCGACCTGGGCGCGGAAGCCGCCGGACAGCCAGGCGATGCGAAGGCGGCCATGCTCGTAGCGCTCGCCCTTCCACAGCGGCGCCGGCGACGCCGGGTACCGATCGGCCGCGACGATCTCCGCGGCGCGCGATTGCAGGGCGGGCGAAGTGCAGTGAGCCAGCATCTGCCACGGCTCGTCTTCGGGTTTGCCGGCGACGATGCCCGCTTCGATTTGCGACCGCAAGGCCTCGTAGTCGTGCCAGTCGCAGCATTGCAGGCGGGCGTGCAGCACCCGTCCATGCAAATAGGGTCGCGTCGGCTCGGCCTTGAGCACGCGTTCCCACGCGCGCGCCGCCTCGTCGAAGCACTTCAAGCGTTCGAGCAGGCCTGCTCGGTTGAACAGTGCATCGGTCTGCCGCGCGTCGAGGGCCAGCGCCCGGTCGCAGCTGGCGAGTGCCTCCGGGAAACGGTCGAGTGCCGTAAGTGCCACGGCGCGGTTCGACCACGTATCGGCATGATCGGGACGCAGCTGCAGGGAGCGATCGAATCCGGCAAGGCCGTCGGCCGGTCGGTCGAGCTGCTCGACCAGCAGCTTGCCACGGTTGGCCAGTGCCTCGGCGTAATCGGGCTTCAGGGCAAGCGCCCGATCGAAACGCTCGAGCGCCTCGGCCGGCCGGCCCAGCTTGCGCAGCACCACGCCGCAATTGTTCAGCACCCCGAAGTGCGGTGGCGTGAGCTTGGCGACCCGCTCGTACATCGCCAGCGCCTGATCGAGCCGGCCGAGCTTCTCCAGCACCACCGCGCAATTGTTGAGCACGCCCGGATGGTTGGGCACGACTGCCAAGGCCTGCTCGAACTTGGCGAGCGCGCCCGTCAAACGGCCGGCCTGGAGTTGGGCAGTGCCCTGCTCGACGAGGCGTTTGGCTCTTTCCAGGGGAATCATCGCCGGCACTTTAGCCGATCCCATCCGGTGCTATAAGGGCCGCGTGAAGATCGAACCGCGTCAGGCCGAAGCCTTCCTCAAGAAGCCGGACCCCAAGATCCGCGCCGTGGTGATCTACGGCAACGACGATGGCCTGGTCGCCGAGCGCGCCCTGCAACTCGCCAAGAGCGTTTGCGCGGACCTGCAGGATCCGTTCCGGGTCATCGACATCGCGGGCGATACGCTGAAGCACGATCCCGCACGCCTGGCCGACGAATTCTCCGCCATGTCGCTGATGGGTGGCCGCCGGGTCATTCGCGTGCGGCCGGCGGGCGAAGAGTCGGTGGCGGCCCTGGAGAATCTCGTCGCAGCCACGGCAGGCGACGCGCTGATCGTCATCGAAGGCGGCAACCTCACGCCGCGCTCGGGCCTGCGCGTCCTGGCCGAGACCGAGAGCTGTCTCGCCGCCATGCCCTGCTACATGGATTCGGCGGAGGCGCTGGAAGGCCTGGTCGAGAGCTCGGCGCGCGCGCAGGGGCTGAATGTCGACGCCGACGCGCTCGACTGGATCGTCGAACGGCTGGGCGGCGATCGCGGCCAGACGCGCAGCGAGGTCGACAAGCTGCTGCTCTACAAGGCGGGCGACGACGCCAGGACGATCACCCTCGACGACGCCATGGCGGTGCTGGGCGACACCGCCGCGATCGGCATCGACAACGTGGTCGCCGCCACGTTCAGCGGCCAGCTCGTGGCGCTCGATCGCGCGCTCGACCGTGTGTTCGCTGAAGGGGGCAATCCGGTGCAGCTCGTGCGCTCGCTGCAGCGCCACGCCGATCAGCTCCATCTCGTGTCGGGCCACGCCTCGCGCGGCGGCAACCTCGAATCAGCGATGTTCAAGGCACGCGGCCTGCCGCGTGGTGGCCCGGTGCGCCAGCGTTTCGAGCAACATCTCCGCTCCTGGCCCCTGCCGCGGCTCAGCGCGGCGTTGCTGCGCATCCTCGACGCGGAACTGGAGTGCAAGAGCACGGATATGCCAGACGAGGCGATCGCACGGCGGCTCTGCCTTGCCCTGGCGAGCGCCGCAAAGCCGTCGCGGCCCGCACGCTAGACGTCGAAGTTCGCTACTTCTTGGTCTTGTCCTTGACGGCCAGCAGAGGGATCGCGGCCTGCTCGGTGAGGATCAGGAAGGTGAAGCTCTCCTCGATATAGAGCCGCACGTGCTCGCTGTCGTGTTCGAGATAGCCAATCGAGAAATCCTGGCCGACGGTCAGTTCGAAGTCGCCGCCACGCAAGGAGATCACGAGACCGCCGTCGATGCCGGGCGCCCAGATGATTTCGCCGTCGATCAGGCGCTGGACGTGGCTGATGATCGGGTAACCGCCGTCGGTGCGGGCCGCCAGGTCCTTGTAGAGCTGGTCGTTCAGCACGACGGAGAAAGGCCCCTCGATCCCC
>CAIMEE010000523.1 GCA_903839865.1 Enhydrobacter aerosaccus
CGCGGCAAGTACCTGTCGGTCGGCAACCCGATCAAGCTCTCCGACTCGATCACCGAAGTCGAACGCTCGCCCCTGCTCGGCGAGCACACCGACGAGATCCTCACCAAGGTGCTGAAGTTCACAGCCGCCGAGATTGCCGAGATCAAGGCATCGGGCGCGACGGGACAGGCCCCCAAAGCAGTCGCAGCGGAGTAACAGATGCGCATCGTAGTCCATGGCCAGCAGGCCTTCGGCAAGGCCGTGCTCGAGGCCCTGCTCAACCGCGGCGACAATGTCGTCGCCGTCTATGTGGCGCCGGAGAAGCCCGGCGCGAAGCCCGATCCGCTCAAGGAAGCGGCCGTCGCGGCGGGACTGCCGGTCTACCAGCCGGCGTCCTATCGCAAGCCGGAGGTCGTCGAGGAGTTCAAGGCGCTGAAGCCCGATCTCCAGGTGATGGCGTTCGTGACCTTGTTCGTGCCGGAAGAGTTCCTGAACGCGCCGACGCACGGCTCGATCCAGTATCACCCGTCCCTCCTCCCCGAATACCGCGGCGCATCGGCGATCAACTGGCCGATCATCCTGGGTGAAAAGGAAACCGGCCTGTCGATCTTCTGGCCCGACAACGGCCTCGATACCGGCGACGTGCTGCTGCAGAAGAAAACGCCGCTCAGCAAGACCGACACGATGGGCGAGGTCTACTTCAAGCGCCTGTTCCCGATGGGCGTCGACGCGATGCTGGAGTCGGTCGATCTGGTGAAGGCGGGCAAGGCCCCGCGTATCAAGCAGGACGAATCGAAGGCCACGTACGAGGGCCGCGCCACCGCCGACATCGCCCGCATCGACTGGGGCAAGTCGTGGCGCCAGATCGATCCGCTGGTGCGCGGCTGCAATCCCGCGCCCGGCGCCTGGACGACGCTCGACGGCAAGATCCTGAAGGTCTTCGAGGTCACCGCGATCCCCGCCAAGGATCCCAAGGGCATCGGCGGCAAGTATGGTGAGGTGGTCGCGGTCGAAGCCGACGGCTTCACCGTCGTCTGCCCCGACGGCCGCATCAAGATCACGCGCGTCCAGCCCGCCGACGGCCCGAAGGTCGGCGCCGGCGAGTTCGCGACGTCCTCCGGCCTCGCCGTCGGCGTGAAGCTGGTTTGAGTTGGTGTCGTCCCTCCCCTTGGCGGATTCCGCCAAGGGGAGGTGTCGGCGTCATACGCCGACGGAGGGGTGGAACAACACCGGTGCGTAGCACCCCCTCCGTCGCCGTATGACGGCGCCACCTCCCCCGAGACGGGGGAGGAAAAGAATTTGAAGAGAGGAAACAGTCATGCCCGCGTCACAGCATACGAGCCCGAAGTCAGACATCGCGATCGCCCAGGAGGCCAAGAAGCGGCCGATCATGGAGCTGGCGAAGGAGAAGCTCGGCATCGCGCCCGAGAACCTCGATCCCTACGGCCACTTCAAGGCCAAGGTCTCGATGGACTACATCAAGTCGCTGCAGTCCAAGCCGAACGGCAAGCTGATCCTGGTCACCGCGATCTCGCCCACGCCCGCAGGCGAAGGCAAGACGACGACGACCGTGGGACTCACGGACGCGCTCTGCCACATCGGCAAGAAGGCGATGCTCTGCCTGCGCGAGCCGTCGCTGGGACCGAGCTTCGGCATGAAGGGCGGCGCCGCCGGCGGCGGCTACGCCCAGGTCGTGCCGATGGAGGACATCAACCTCCACTTCACCGGCGACTTCCACGCCATCGGGGCTGCGCACAACCTCCTGTCGGCGCTGATCGACAACCACATCTACTGGGGCAATGCGCTGGGCATCGACGGCCGCCGCGTGGCCTGGCGCCGCGTCGTCGACATGAACGACCGCAGCTTGCGCCAGATCACCTCGTCGCTGGGCGGCGTCGCCAACGGCTTTCCGCGCGAGGATGGTTTCGACATCACCGTCGCGTCGGAAGTCATGGCGATCTTCTGCCTCGCCAAGGACCTCGAGGACCTCAAGACGCGTCTCGGCAACATCATCGTGGCCTACACGCGCGACCGTAAGCCGATCAAGGCGTCCGAACTCAAGGCGCACGGCCCGATGGCCGTGCTGCTGAAGGACGCGCTCTCGCCCAACCTCGTGCAGACGCTCGAAGGCACGCCCGCCTTCATCCACGGCGGCCCGTTCGCCAACATCGCGCACGGCTGCAACTCGGTGCTGGCCACCACGACGGCGCTCAAGCTCGCCGACTACGTGGTGACCGAAGCGGGCTTCGGCGCCGATCTCGGCGGAGAAAAGTTCATCGACATCAAGTGCCGCAAGACCGGCCTGATGCCAGATGCCGTGGTGCTCGTGGCCACCATCCGTGCGCTCAAGATGCACGGCGGCGTGAAGAAGGAAGACCTCAAGGTCGAGAACCTGAAGGCGCTCGAGGCCGGCATGGCCAACCTGCAGCGCCACGTCGAGAACGTGAAGAAGTTCGGCCTCGAGCCGGTCGTCTCGATCAACCGCTTCAGCGCCGACACCGACGCCGAGATCGCTCTCGTGAAATCCGCCTGCGCCAAGCTGGGCGTCGAGGCGGTGATGGCCGATCACTGGGCCGAGGGCGGCAAGGGTGCGGCCGACGTCGCGCGCGCGGTCGTGAAGGTGATCGACGCGGGCAAGAGCAAGATGAAGCTGCTCTATCCCGACGACATGCCGCTGGTGGACAAGATCCGCACCATCGCCAAGGAGATCTATCGCGCGAGCGACATCTCCGTGCCAAAGGCGGTGCGCGACCAGTTGGCCTCGTTCGAGGCGATGGGTTTCGGCAAGGTGCCGGTCTGCATCGCCAAGACGCAGTACAGCTTCTCGACCAACCCCGACGCCAAGGGCGCCCCGGTCGACCACATCGTCGCGGTGCGCGAAGTGCGCCTGTCGGCGGGCGCGGAGTTCGTGGTCGCGGTCTGCGGCGACATCATGACCATGCCCGGCCTGCCCAAGGTGCCGGCCGCCAACAGCATCGACATCGATGCGACAGGGAAGATCGTCGGCCTGTTCTAGAGCAAATCGGCCTCAGGCGGCTTCATCTCCGAGCTGGCAGCGCGCCCTTCTGGTCGCGCCACGAATCCAGGGGTGTGGGACTGTAACGCCCGCTCCCGGTCAGGAAGGGCCCTACCGCCCTCCCCGCTTCGGCATCGTCAGAGCGAGCGCCATGCCCATCAGGTTGGCGCAGCCCGCGATCAGCACCGCCGTCGAATAACTGCGCGTCAGGTCGAACAGGTAGCCGGCCAACACCGGCAGGCTGATGGCAGCCAGACACCAGGCGATATAAGTGCGGCCCGCGATGCGCCCATAATCGGCAGGTGGCCAGTAGAGACCGATGCCGCCGGCGGTGGCGCCCGAGACGAAGCCGTAGCCCATGCCAATCATGCCAAGGCCCAGCACAGCCGGGATCGGCGCGGGGAAGAGCGTCAGGAGCACGACGCCGCTCAGCGCCAGCGCGTGCGCCGCGCACATCACGTGCGGCACGGCGAAACGGTCGACCATCGAGCCGCCGCCGATGCGCGCCGCCGCGATCGCGCCGGTCAGGACGGTGGTGGCCGCCACCGCCAGCGCCGTGGCGCCGCCATAGGTGGCCACGATCTCGCGGGCCTGGCTCAGCACCATGAGCCCGGCCGAGGCGGCGAGGAAGAACGTGCCCGAGAGCCTGAAGAAGGTCGGACCGAGCGACACCGGTTGCTCCGCCACACCACCCACGGACGCCGCCAGCTTGGCACCGCTGTACCAGGCGAGGAGCGCTGCCGTGGTTCCACATGCCACCAGCACCGCCGCCAGCCCGCCGAGCGTGGTGCGCCAGCCGAAGGACTCGTTGCAGGCATGGAAGGCAGGCGTCGCGAGCATCGCCCCCATCGGGTAGAGGCTCACGATATAGCCGTTCACCAGCCCCCGGCGGCGGCGCACCAGCATGTTCACGCCCTGCTGCAGCAGAATGTAGGCCGCCCCGCCGCCCGTGCCGAAGACGACGCCATAGCCCAGGAGCAGTTGCGGGAGTCCATTCGCCGTTGCGGCGAACGCGACGCCGGCCCCGCCTGCCAGCGCGCTCGCGAAGACCAGGATCGGCAGAGATGCTGCGCGGTACAGGAAGGCGGCACCGACCGAGCCCACGGTGAATCCCACTGTCGCCATGCCGAAAACCAACGACAGCGCCGAGCGGGATATTCCGAGCTCCTGCTCGAGCGGGCGCAGGAACACGCTGAAACTGTAGACCGATCCCAGCGGCAGGTTCAG
>CAIMEE010000524.1 GCA_903839865.1 Enhydrobacter aerosaccus
CAAATCGCGCGGCGTTAATCTGCTGGCCGCCGCGCGTGTCGTGATGTTCGGAGCGCGCGAGGTCTGGTTCATGGTGGGCCTGCCGGTGTTTCTCTATGCAGCGGGCTGGCGCTTTCTCGAGGTCGGTGGCTTTCTCGCCGCCTGGACTATCGCCTATGGCGGCATTCAGGCGGTGGCGCCGGCGCTGGTCGCCAGAAGTCCGGACGGGCTGAGCCGGGAAGTGCCGCATGCGCGTGCGTGGGCCGCCATTCTTCTCGCTATTCCAGTCGCTCTGGCCCTGCTCCTTCAGGATCAGACCTTGTGGCGCCCCGATCTGGTCGTGATGGCCGGTCTTGCACTGTTCGGTGTCCCCTTTGCGGTCAACTCCTCGCTCCATTCCTATTTGATCCTGGCCTATGCCGGCTCGGAAAAGGCCGCCGAGGATGTCGGCTTCTACTATGCGGCGAACGCCGCGGGCCGCCTCATCGGCATATTGCTGTCGGGTCTTCTCTACCAGGCGGGTGGCATCACGGCCTGCCTCCTTGGCTCAACTGCGATGCTGGCCATCTGCCTGGCCATCACGCTGCTCCTGCCCTTCGACAAGGCCGTCGCCCCGCCGCGTAGCCAGGCCGCCTGAGACGTGCAAAGCAGGATGGCTATGACGGCCGTGCCAAGGAGTGCGTAACGGGATGTCTTTATTCGAACGGTATCTGACGCTCTGGGTCGCGCTCTGCATTGTCGCCGGCATCGCGCTCGGTCACCTGTTCAAGCCGGCTTTTCAGGCGATCGGGTCGGCCGAAATCGCACACGTCAACATTCCCGTGGCGATCCTGATCTGGCTGATGATCATTCCCATGCTGATGAAGGTCGATTTCGGCTCGATCGCCAAGGTGCGGCGCCACTGGCGGGGTATCGGTGTGACCCTGTTCATAAATTGGGCGGTCAAGCCATTCTCCATGGCGGCGCTTGGCTGGCTCTTCATCCATCATCTCTTCGCCGCCTATCTTCCCGCCGGTCAGCTCGACAGCTATGTGGCGGGCCTGATCCTGCTCGCTGCGGCGCCTTGCACCGCCATGGTCTTCGTCTGGAGCAATCTGACCGACGGCGAGCCGGATTTCACGCTCACGCAAGTGGCGCTGAACGACTCCATCATGGTGTTCGCCTTCGCGCCGATCGTCGGGTTGCTGCTGGGGCTTTCCGCAATCACGATACCGTGGGAAACGCTCCTGCTTTCCGTCGGCCTCTACATCGTCGTGCCGGTTGCGCTCGCGCAAGTCGTTCGCAGTCGGGTCCAGGCACGAGGTGGCGCCTCTGCGATGAGCCGGCTTCTCGCGCGCCTGCAGCCTCTGTCGCTTCTGGCCCTCCTGGCAACTCTGGTCCTGCTGTTCGGCTTCCAGGGTGAGCAGATCATCGCGCAGCCGCTGATCATCGCCTTGCTCGCCGTGCCCATTCTCATCCAGGTCTATTTCAATGCCGGCCTCGCCTATCTGCTGAACCGGGCCACCGGAGAGGCCCACTGCGTGGCCGCACCCTCCGCATTGATCGGGGCCAGCAACTTCTTCGAACTCGCGGTCGCGGCCGCCATCAGCATCTTCGGTTTTTCTTCCGGTGCGGCGCTGGCGACGGTCGTCGGCGTGCTGATCGAAGTGCCGGTCATGCTCTCCGTGGTGAAAATCGCCAACGCGAGCAAGCGCTGGTACGAGCAGGGCGATGCGGTCGCCCGCAATGCCAAAAACTCCGGGGCCTGATCCTTATTTCGAATATTCTAGAAATACCGTTGACAGGTCCGGTGCAGCGCCTACATTGAAGCCATGAAGCTCGATGACGCCGCCGCCTCGCTCGAGGCCCTGGGCAATCCGACCCGGCTCAAGATCTATCGCGCGCTCGTGCGGGCGGGCGCGGAAG
>CAIMEE010000525.1 GCA_903839865.1 Enhydrobacter aerosaccus
CCCCGGCGCCTCGACAGTGCCGTCGAGGAAGGTGCTGCGGCCGACGAAGCCCGCGACGAACTTGTCGGCCGGGCGTTCGTAGAGATCGCGCTGGCTGCCGACCTGGCGGACCGAGCCCTCGTTCATCACCACGAGCCTGTCGGCCATGGTGAGCGCCTCCTCCTGGTCGTGCGTCACCATCACGGTGGTGAGGCCCATGCGCTGCTGCAGCTCGCGGATTTCTACCCGCACTTCCTGGCGCAGCTTGGCGTCGAGATTGGAGAGCGGCTCGTCGAGCAGCAGCACGTCGGGATGGATCGCAAGCGCGCGCGCCATCGCCACGCGCTGCTGCTGGCCGCCGGAGAGCTGGCGCGGCAGGCGGCCGCCGTAGCCTTCGAGACGGACCAGCGCCAGCGTTTCCTCGACGCGCCTGTTCATGTCCGCACGCGGGACTTTGCGCATCTCGAGGCCGAACGCCACGTTCTGCGCCACGGTGAGATGGGGAAACAGCGCATAGCTCTGGAACACCATGCCCGCGTTGCGCTTCCACGGCGGCAGCAGGGTCACGTCGGCGCCGCCCAGCTTCACGTGGCCGGCGGTGGGCTCGATGAAGCCCGCGACCATGCGGAGCGTCGTGGTCTTGCCGCAGCCGGAGGGGCCCAGCAGCACCAGGAATTCGCCGTCGGCCACGTTCAGCGAGACGTCGCGGACGGCGTGGAAATCGCCGTAGCGCTTCACCAGGTTCTGGATTTCGAGCTGTGCCATGTCAGACGACCCGTGCCAGCTTCACGTAACGATCGGTGATCAGCATTGCGATCGCGATCAGCAATATCTGCACCACCGAGACCGCCGCGATCGTGGGATCGATCTTCCATTCCAGATACTGGAGGATGACGATCGGCAGCGTCGTGCGGCCGGGCGCGACCAGGAACAGGCTGAGTTCGAGATTGCCGAACGACGTCACGAAGCCGAACAGCCCGCCCGCGACAATGCCGGGCCGGATGGCGGGGAGCGTGATCCGCCAGAAGGTGACCCAGGCATTGGCGCCGAGGTTCTGGGCGGCCTCCTCGGTCGCACGATCGACGCCCGCGAGGCTCGCCGTCACCAGCCGCACCACCCACGGCATCACGATCACGACGTGGCCCGCGACCAGCGCGTAGAAGGTGCCGAGCACGTCGACGTCGAGCGTGTTCTCGAGATTGACGTGAAAGACGTACATCGACGTGCCCAGGACGACGCCCGGCACGATCAGCGGCAGCAGCAACAGGCTGGCAAGCGGTGCACGCATCCTGAACTGGTAGCGCGTGACGCACAGTGCCGCCGGCACGCCGAGCGCCAGGCCGATCGCCGTCGCCAGTACGCCCACCTGGAAGGAAAGCGAGAAGCCGTCGACGAACTTGGGCTGGTCGAGGATCGCGGCGAACCAGTGCAGGCTATAGCCCTCGGGCGGGAAGGAAGGAATCTCCTGCCGGAAGAAGGCGAGCCACGTCACGAAGATCAGCGGCGTCAGGATATAGAGCAGGCCGAGGCTGGCTGCCGTGTTGAGGACGACGCGGCGGACGGTCACAGCGCGTTCTTATGGAATTTGCCGGCCTTCATGATGGCCGTGAGGTTGGGGCCGCCGTCCTGGAACACGCCGAGATCCTTCAGCGGATTTCCATCGACGACCAGCAGGTCGGCGAACGCGCCGGGCTCGATCACGCCCAGCTTGCCTTCCTGGCGCACGACTTCTGCGCCGATCAACGTGGCCGAACGGATGACGTCGATCGCGGGCATGACCTCGCCGCGGATCTTGAACTCGCCGGTCTGCTCGTCCTCGAGTGCGCCCAGCAAGTCCGAGCCATAGGCCATCTTCACGCCGTGCTTCCGGCAGAGCTCGAGCTCCTGGTAGCCCGACTTCAGCACTTCGTCGTTCTTCTCCAGCATGACGTCGGGCATGCCCAGTTCCTTGGCCCGCCGCTTCATCGCTTCGTAGGTCACGAGGTTCGGGATCATGTAGACGCCCTTCTTCGCCATCAATTTGGCAGTGGGCGCATCGACCATGTTGCCGTGCTCGATGGTACGCACGCCGCAATTGACGGCGCGCGTGATCGCCTCGGGCGTGTAGGCATGGGTCAGCACGTAACGGCCGAAGGCGTGCGCCTCCTCGACGGCGGCGGTGATCTCCTCGATCGAGAACTGGATCGATTCCAGCGGATCGTGCGGCGACGCGACGCCGCCCGAGACCATCAGCTTCACCTGGTCGGCACCCTGGCGCATCTGCTCGCGTGCGGCCTTGCGCACTTCGTCCGGACCGTCGGCGAGGGCGCGGATGAACACCATGCCGTTGCAGCAGAGGCACGGCGGGCCGGCGAAGTCGGTGCGGCGGTTGCGGTCGTTGTGGCCGCCTGTAGGTCCGATCGAGCGGCAGGAAATGAACATGCGCGGGCCCGGGATCAGCCCGGATTCGACGGCGGTCTTGGTGCCCCAGTCGGCGCCGCCGGCGTCGCGGACGGTGGTGAAGCCGCGATCGAGCATGCGCTTCAGGCGGCCGGCCGAGCGCGCCATCATCAGCGTGAGCGGAATGGCCTCCATGCGGTTCATGTAGACTTCGCTGTGATGCGTATGCACGTGGCAGTCGATCAGTCCCGGCATCACGGTGCGCTTGCCGCAGTCGACGACCTTGGCGGCCTTCGACCTGATCGGCTTGGCCGATACTTCCTTGATCAGGTCACCCTCGACCAGCACCTCGTAACCACCGCGCGCTTCCTTCCAGCGCGGATCGAGCAGCGAGAGGTTCTTGAACAGGAAGGACATCGATAACTCCGAAGGCTGTCAGCCTGAGCAAAGCGAAGGATCCTTCGCTGCGCTCAGGATGGCAGGGGTCTACTTGAGTACGTTCTTATGGAACTTGCCGGCCTTCATGATCACCGGCAGGTGCACGCCCTGGTCGAGGAAGAGGTCGAGCTTCTTGAGCGGATTGCCGTCGACGACGATCAGGTCGGCCAGCGCGCCCGGCGCCACTGTGCCGAGCTTGCCCTCCATGCGCAGGATCTCGGCGCCCACGGTCGTGGCCTGGCGGATGATCTCGATCGGCTTCAGCACCTTGGCGCGATGGATGAACTCCAGGCTCTGGTCGACCTGCAGCGCGCCCAGCAGGTCGGACCCGTAGCCCACCTTGACGCCGGCCTTCTTGCAGATCTCGAGCGAGCGCAGCGCGCCGTCGAGCACGATCTCGTTCTTGGCCAGCATGTCGGCGGTCATCCCGAACTGGTCGGCGCGCTCCTTCATCGAGAAGTAGGTGACCAGGTTGGCGATCATGTAGCCGCCCTTGGACTTGATCAGGCGTGCGGCCTTGTCGTCAATCAGGTTGCCGTGCTCGATGGTGCGCACGCCGTTGTTCATCGCGCGCGTGATCGCTTCGGGGGTGTAGGCGTGCGCCAGCACATAGCGGCCGAAGTTCTTAGCCTCATCGGTGGCGGCCGCGATCTCGGCTTCCGAATATTGCAGGCTGTCGAGCGGATCGTAGGGCGACGCGACGCCGCCCGAGCACATGATCTTGATTTGATCGGCGCCCTGGCGCATCTGCTCGCGCACGCAGGCGCGTACGGCATCCGCGCCGTCGGCGACGGCCATCACATAGACCATGGCGTTGCAGCAGCCGCAGGGGGCGCCCTGGTAGTCGGTGCGGCGGCGCGAATCGGAATGGCCGCCGGTCGGCCCCATCGCCTTGCCGGAAATGAACAGCCGCGGTCCGGGAATAAGCCCCGACTCGACGGCGGTCTTGATGCCCCAGTCGGCGCCGCCGGTGTCGCGCACGGTGGTGAAGCCGCGATTGATCATGCCAAGCATCAGCTCGGCCGACTTGGCCGTCAGAAGCGTGAGCGGCACGCTCTCTAGATTGCGGATGTTCACTTCGGTCAGGAACACGTGCACGTGGCAGTCGATCAGGCCGGGCATCAGGGTGCGCTTGCCGCAGTCGACGACCCGCGCCTTGGCCGCCTTGATCGGCTTGGCAGAGACTTCGCGGATCGTGTCGCCTTCGACCAGAACCTCGTAGCCGCCGCGCGCCTCGTCCCACTTGGGATCGAGCAGGTTCATGTTCCGAAACAAAATCTGCGACATCGACGCTCCCTTGAATCGCGGCGGCAACCCTACGCTGGCCGCCGCTTTGACGCTACTGTCTCGCACATGCGTAGAGTTGTCGTGTTCGGCACCACGGGTTCTGGAAAGAGCCGCCTCGCGGAGAGGCTCGGCGCGCGCACCGGCCTGCGCGTGGTCGAACTGGACGCGCTGAACTGGGGGCCCGACTGGCAGCCGGCCCCGCTCGAGTTGCTGCGGCACCGAGTCGAGCGCGAGATCCGCGACGGCGACTGGATTGTGGTCGGCAACTACGACTCGGTGCGCGACCTCACCTGGCGCCCGGCCGATACGCTGGTCTGGCTCGACCTGCCCTTTTCGCTCGTGATCTGGCGCCTGTTCTGGCGCACGCTGCGCCGCTCGATCACCAAAGAAAACCTATGGGGCAGCGGCAATACCGAGTCGCTCGTTCGGTCCTTTTTCACCCGGCAGTCGATTCTGCTCTATGCGATGAAGACGCACCGCCGGAACCAGCACCGTTTCGCGATCGAGACCGAGTTTCTCGCCAAGGACAAGAACGTCCTTCGTCTTCGCAGCGCCCGCGAGGTTGAGCGCTTCCTGGCGACGGCGTAAGCAGGCGCATGGCAACCCACACCTTCTCCTGCCTCGACGGCCATACCTGCGGCAATCCCGTGCGACTGGTGGTCGAGGGCGGCCCCGCGCTTGCGGGTGCGACCATGAGCGAGCGGCGGCTGGATTTCCTCGCGCACCACGACTGGATCCGACAGGCGCTGATGTTCGAGCCGCGCGGCCACGACGTGATGTCGGGTTCGATCCTCTATCCGTCGACGCGACCCGACTGCGACACCGCGATCCTGTTCATCGAGGTGAGCGGATGCCTGCCGATGTGCGGCCACGGCACGATCGGCACCGTCACCATGGCGATCGAGAACGGGCTGGTGACGCCTGCGACGCCGGGCGTGCTCAATCTCGATGCGCCGGCCGGCCGGGTCGTGGCGCGCTACGAACAAAAAGGCCGCTACGTCGAGAGCGTGCGCATCACCAATGTCGCCTCCTATCTGGCGGCGAGCGACGTGCGCATCACCGTTCCGGGCATCGGCGAACTCAGCTTCGACATCGCGTATGGCGGCAACTTCTATGCGATCCTCGACCCGCAGAAGAACTTCGCGGGCCTCGAGTCGATGTCGGCGTCCGACGTGCTGCGCCTGTCGCCCCTGGTGCGCCGGATGCTCAACAGCGTGATCGAGCCGGTCCATCCCGAGAACGAAAGCATCCGCGGCGTCAGCCACGTGATGTGGACCGGCAAGCCGCGCGATCCGCGCGCGCATGCGCGCAACGCCGTTTTCTACGGCGACAAGGCGATCGACCGCTCTCCCTGCGGCACCGGAACCTCGGCACGCATGGCCCAGCTCGCGGGCAAGGGCCGCCTCAAGATCGGCGACGACTTCGTGCATGAGAGCATCATCGGCTCGCTGTTCGACGGCCGGGTCGAGGCCGCCGCGCGCGTCGGCAACCACGACGCCATCATCCCTTCGATCTCCGGCTGGGCCCGTCAGCACGGCGTCAACACCATCACCGTCGACGACCGCGATCCTTTTGCGCACGGATTCCAGGTCACCTGAGGCGCCCAGCAAAGGCGCCTGCCAAGTCTTGATAGATAGTGCGAATTACGCAATACACTCGGAGTGCCTCGCCCGCTTCGATCCCCTCGCTATATTCTCGCTATTTTAGCGGTTACTTCCCGTAACCATTGGCGTCTACATCGTGTGCTCGGAGCAGACGCTTCCTATTTATTCTGCTTATTAAAAGCGTTACCGTGCGATAATCACCACAATATCTTGCGGCTCAGTCCGCCGCCTTCACCGCGGGCGCCGGCGCGCGCACGCCGCCGCGGGCGAAGATCGCGTCGATCTCGGCCTTGGCGTAGCCCAGTTCACCCAGGATATCGGGTCCGTCTTCGCCGATGTGCGGCGCGTGCTGTTGCGGCGCGTGCTCGGCGGCGGGCGGCAGGCCCGGAATGTTGGCGACGGGCATGCGGCCCACGCCATCCTGCTCGATCCAGTCGATCGCGCCCGACTCCTTCACATGTGGATGCTCGAGATAGTCGGTGTAGTTGTTCACCCGCTCGCAGAACACGTCCTTCGGCTGCAGGATCGCGATCCATTCCTCGGTGGTCTTGGTCGGCATCGTCTCCTGCAGCGCCTTGATGATCTTGGCGGCATTCTTGATGCGGTCGTTGTGGCTCTGCAGTTCGGGATCGTTGGCGATGTCCTCGCGGCCCATCAGTTCGAACATCAGGCGGAAATGGTGTGGGCGCATGGCGCTCACCATGATGTAGCCGTTCTTCGACTTGTAGCTGCCGGCCGGCATGTAGAGCACCGGCGGCGCGCCGTTGGAGAGCACCCACTCCATCAATTTGGCACCCTGAAAGGCCGCCGCCGCGCGCATCAGGCTCGAATCGATGAAGCAGCCTTCGTTGAAGCGGAACTGGCGCATCAGTGCGGGCGCGAGCGCCTGGAAAGTATAGAGGCCGGTCGTCACGTCGACGGCGATCATGCCCTGACGCCACGGCGTGCCGTCGGGCATCTTGTTCATCACCATCATGCCGCTGAACGCCTGGATCAGCCCGTCGACGGTCGGGCGCTTGCTGAACGGACCGGTCTGGCCGAAGCCCGAGACCGAGCAATAGACGACGCTGGGGTTGATCTTCTTGATCTCGTCGTAGCCGAAGCCCAGGCGCTTGATGACACCGGGACGGAAGCTCTCCATCACGACCTGCGCCTTGGCCGCAAGCTTCCTGGCGACAGCGATGCCGTCGGGGGACTTGAGATCGAGCGCGATCGAGCGCTTGCCGCGGTTGAAGGCGACGGAGTGGGCGCAGTGGTCGCCCTTGATCTCGCCCAGCGCGCGGCCCCAGTCACCTTCTGGCGGCTCGACCTTGATGACGTCGGCGCCGTGCAGCGCCAGCAGCATCGAGGCGTGCGGCCCCGCGATGCCCTGCGTGAAATCGAGGACGGTGATGCCGTCGAACGCGCCTTTGACCATGGCTTTGTGGTCCTCCCGGCGCTGAACGTACGTTCAGCCGGGGCTGCCGATCAAGAGACGCTCTACGAGATAATCGGCAGGCTTTGGACGCGATAGGCGTGCGTGATCCTGCGATGCAGCACGGGATCCTCGAGTTCCATCTCGAAGCGCTGGCTCGAGCGGATCTTGCCGATCGCGGGCATGGTGCCGAGAAACATCGCGACGCCCTCCGGCAGGCGCGGATTGTCCCGCCAGCCGCCGATCAGGCTGCGTGGTTCGCGGATGTTGGCGAGGGGGCCTTCCTGGTACAGGACCCTCTCGCCGCCTTGGTCGATAAACGAGCGCAGCATGAGTTGGTCCCAGTGCGCCTCGACTTCCTCGAAGCGCCACGCGACCGTGCCGATCGGCTTGGCGCACATCTGCTTGGAGACGGGGATGCTGTAGCCCTCGACCTTGCGGTCGGTGTGATCGGCGCCAATCGTGACCCAAAGCCTTCCGGCGGCGGCAAACAGCACCGGCTCGACTTCGCCGGAGCTCGCGTCACCCAGCACCTGCACGGTGGGCGCCTGCGTCAGCAGATGCGCGCCGACGCGGTAGTAAAGAGGAACCGTGGAGGGCGGCATGACGCCGATCTCCTTCAGCTCCTCGATGTGATGGTTGAGCGCGGCGACATCGCGGCCTGTCCAGCCCGCAATCACGAGGTCGCCGATCTCGACGGCGATCTTCTCCACGGCCCCCTTGGCGTGGCCCTCGAAGACGATCGCGGTCATGACCTAGAGAACGGCGAGCTGCGAGTTGAGCAGGTCGGTGATCAGCATGTAACCCGGCGCGTGGGTGATGCAGAACTCGGGCTTGGCCGTCGCCACGACCGACTGCGGAGTGACGCCGCAGGCCCAGAACACAGGGAACTCGTCGTCCTTTACCGTGACGCTGTCACCGTAGTCGGGCTTGGCGATGTCCTTGATGCCGATCAGCTCGGGCTTGCCGAGATGGACGGGCGCGCCGTGCACCGACGGGAAGCGCGTCGTCACCTGCACGGCGCGGATCGCGTCGGCCGGCTTGAACGGGCGCATCGACACGACCATCGCGCCATGGAACGGGCCGCTCGGCTTGCACTGCACGTTGGTCCGGTACATCGGTACGTTGACGTTCTGGGTCTGGTGACGGATCTCGAGGCCCGCCTCGACCAGCGCTTCCTCGAACGAGAAGGAGCAGCCCAGCACGAACGACACGAGGTCGTCGCGCCACACCGTCTTGAGGTCACGCACTTCCTCGACCAGCTCGCCGTTCTTCCAGACGCGGTAGAGGGGAATGTCGGTGCGGATGTCGAGATCCTCGCCGAGCGTCGGCAGGCGCCAGTCGCCGGGCTCCGACGAAGCAAGCAGCGGGCAGGGCTTCGGATTGAGCTGACAGAAGCGCGCGAAGTCGGCGGCGAGCGCTTTCGGCAGGATCGCGAGGTTGCCCTGGACGAAACCCGGCGCCATGCCGGAGGTCGGTGCCAGGTTGCTGCCGCCGTTGCGGATGCGGCGGCGGGCATCGAGGCCGGTCTCGCCCTTGAAGCTCGAAATGTTCGTGTCCATGCCTACGCTCCTCGACTAGACCTGCCTCATCTAAACGTGTTGGCCGCCGTTGATCTGGATCTCGGCGCCGCTGACATAGCTCGCGCCTTTTTCGCACAGGAAGTGGATCACGTCTGCCACTTCGTCGGGCGTACCGAGGCGGCGCATCGGGATCTGCTCCTCGACGATCTGCTCGGTGCCGGGAGACAGGATCGCGGTGTCGATCTCGCCGGGCGCGATGGCGTTCACGCGAATGCCGCGCGGGCCGAAGTCGTGCGCCATCTCGCGCGTCAGCGCTGCGAGCGCCGCTTTCGAGGTCGCATAGGCCGAGCCCGCGAAGGGATGGACGCGGCTGCCCGCGATCGAGGTCACGTTGACCACGCAGCCCTTGGCTTCGGACAGTTCACGCATCAGGCCGCGCGCGAGCGCCACGGGCGCGAAAAAGTTCACGTTGAAGACGCGCTGCCAGAGATCGAACGGCGTATCGATCGCGCCGTAGCGGCCGCCCGTCTCGTCCTTGGGAGAGATGGCGGCGTTGTTCACCAGCGCATCGAGCCGGCCGCCGCCCAGGCGATCGCGGATCTCCTCGATGCCGCGCTTGACGTCTTCGTGCTCGGCAAGGTCGATCTGCACGTGGTTCTTGTCGCCGCCCGGCCACGGGCACAGCGCGCTGAACGGCTGGCGCGAGACGGTGATGACCCGCCAGCCACCGGCGCTGAATTTCTTGACCGTCGCGTGGCCGATGCCGCGGCTGGCGCCGGTCAGGACCAGGGTACGGGTGTTCGCGGGAACTGTGATGGGGGTCATAAGGGCACCTTACTCCATAAGCAGTGGCTTCATCAGGCAGGGAACGCGACCCGTTGTGTCTTCGCCTGTGAATTTCACAAAATTCTGTAAGCTGTTGTTATTGAAACATTTTTCTTGAACATAAGACAGTCCTGCCGTACCTTTCGCGTGACCGGACCCTCACATATTTCGGGTGCCGGCCGTCGTTTTTGAAGAAGTCATAATCAATAAGGGGAGTCCGCAAATGACGGACCAGTCGAAAGCTCGCAAACCCGTGCCGCACCTTCAGACGCGGCCCGCGACGATGCTGACCGCGATCGGTCTCTGCGTGATCATCATGTTGATTCAGCTCGTGCCGGAGTTCCAGTCGATGGGCGCGGGCTCGCGCATTCCCACGTCGGTCACGGCGTCGGTGCGATAATCTAGCCGGGGAGCCGGCGGGCGCTTGTGCGCCCGCTCCGGAACGCGCATCAAGGGGCCCTAGGTTCGCCTTGCCCCTCATGATGATCGTATGACTACCGACAACGTCGACGCATTGCCGTTGGGCACCCGCCTCGGCGATTACCGGCTCGACGCTATCATCGGGCACGGCGGCTTCGGCATCACCTACCGCGCCTTCGACAGCCAGCTCGCCAAGGTCGTCGCGATCAAGGAATACCTGCCGATCGAGTTCGCGGTGCGCACCGCCGACGGCAAGGTCGTGCCACGCGGCGCGCGCTATGCGGACGACTTCGCCTGGGGCCGCGAGCGCTTCCTCGACGAGGCGCGCGCACTCGCCCGCTTCCGCCATCCGCACATCGTGCCGGTGCTGCGCTTCCTCGCGGCCAACGGCACCGCCTACACGGTGATGGAATTCGAAGACGGCCAGAGCGTTGCGCAGTTGTTGCGCGCGAATGGCGGTCAGGGCGGCGGCCGCCGCCTGCCGCCGGACGACGTGCGCCGTCTCGCCGAAGGAATACTCGACGGCCTCGCGGCGGTGCATGCGCAGGGCTTCCTGCATCGCGACATCAAGCCGTCGAACATCATCGTCCGTCGCGACGGCGTGCCGATCCTGATCGACTTCGGCGCGGCGCGTCAGGCGATGGGCGGGCGCACGCGCACGCTCACCAGCGTGCTGACGCCGCAATACGCGCCGATCGAGCAGTATGCGATGGACGGCAATCAGGGCCCGTGGACCGACATCTATTCGGCCGCGGCCGTGCTGCATCATGCGATTGCCGGACTGCCGCCGCCGGAAGCGACCAGCAGGGTCGGGCACGATCCCTACAAGCCGCTCGCCGTCACCCAGGCCGATCGCCACGACCAGACGTTCCTTGCCGCGATCGATCGCGCGCTGGCGTTCGTGCCCACCGAGCGGCCGCAGTCCGTTGCGGCCTGGCGTGCGCTGTTCGGTGCGTCGTTGCCGTCCTCCGACGAGGCGCCGACGCGGCGCATGGCCGCGCCGCCCGAGCCGCCGCGCAGCGTCGGTGCACCGCGCCTCGGTGGCGCGCGCCGGGGCGAGGAAGTCGCGGTCGCCGCGCCGCCGCCGCAGCCCAGCCGCTTCCCGACCAAGTCGCTCGTGCTCGCGCTCGTCGTCGCGATCGCAGCCGTCGCGTTCTGGTTCCTGAAGCCCAGGCTCGATCTGATGCAGGCGAGCGCGCCCTCCGTGGCGACACACGCGCCATTGCCGCTGCCGGTTCCCGTGACGTCGGCGCCGTCGACGCCGGCGGCAACGAAGGCTCCGGTGCCGCAGACCTCGACGTCCACTGCGCCGTCGCCCGCCGTGGCCGAGCCCGCGCAACCGGACAAGGACCTGCTCGCCCAGGCCCAGCGTGCCGCCGACGACGCACGCGCCGTGTTCGAGAAGGCAAAGGACGCCGCGGCCGCAGCGCGCGCCATGGCGGGCGAGGCCAAGATCATGGCCGCGCGTGCCGCGCTGGCGACGCTCGAGAATGCGCAACGCATCACTCTGGACGACGGCGGCAGCTACGTCGGCCAATTCGCCGACGGCAAGCGCCAGGGGCTGGGCGTCCTCAATGCCAAAGACGGCGAGCGGCGCGGCGAATGGCAGAGCGACCTGATGAACGGGCGCGGCACGATGCGCCTCCCCGACGGATCGCGCTACGAGGGCCAGTGGCGCGAGGGCCAGTCGACCGGTCTGGGCGTGATGGAGAAACCCGGCGTCGAGCGCGAGGAAGGCAACTTCGTCGCGGGCAGGCTCGAAGGGCCGGGCCTGCATCGCACGCTCGCCGATCCGGCGGTCGTGCAGATGGGCGACTGGCACAACGACCAGCTCGAGGGGCCGGGTGTCGAGACCGTGGGCGAGAGCGAGCGCTACGAAGGCTCGTTCCGCGCCGGCAAGCGCCACGGCTATGGCCAGGTGACGACCGCCGACAAGAAGGTGACCTCGGGCCGCTGGGAAGACGGAAAGCGTATCGAGTCGGGGCCCTGAGCGTCCTGAGGGGTGGCATGGAAGTTGCGCCCCGCGGGGTGTGACCAAGGCCCTGTCCGTCCTGCTGATCGACGACAATCCCGCCCGCGCCGAGATCGTGGAAGCGGGCCTGCGCGCCGCCGGCTATCGACTGCTCGCGCGCCTCGAAGGCACGCAGGACCTGACGGCAAGGGTGCGTGAACTCGAACCAGATGTCGTGGTCGTCAGCACCGACAGCCCGAGCCGCGACGCCATCGAGGACATGCGGCGCAGCACCGAGCAGCAGCCGCGCCCGATCGCGCTGTTCGTCGATCGATCCGATCCCGCCACCATCGCGGCCGCGATGGAAGCAGGCGTTTCAGCCTATGTCGTGAAGGGCCTGTCCGAGGATCGCGTGCGCCCCGTCGTCGACGTCGCGGTCGGCCACTTCAACCGCTACCACGCCATGCGCGAGGAACTGGAGCGCGCCCGCCTCACCTTGTTGGAGCGCAAATCGATCGATCGTGCGAAGGGCCTGCTGATGGAGCAGAACGGCCTCACCGAAGAAGCGGCCTACAAGCTGTTGCGCAAACTCGCGATGGACCAGAACAAGCGCATCGGCGAGGTCGCCCAGGACTTGGTTACTTATGCCAAAGTGCTGAAAAAGTAGCGCTGCCCCTATATTCACCATTTTGCACGTGCGAAATGACATGGTGAACGAATAGACAATAATATCAGAAGGTTAATTTCCCACGCGTGTGCCCAAAGGCGACCCTGGCACGATTTATGCTGCGGTGCGGCCGAGAGCCCAATGGCGGGTTCTCTCCTGAAATTTTAGGGGCGGGCCAAGGAAGGCTCGCTAACCGGACAACGACGTCCTGAGCGACCGGCATCTCTGCCGGCCGAGCGGGGCGTTTTTTGTTTTGGAGTGGCGTAACGCATGAGTGCAATCGAGAAGCCGAAGATCACGGTCGGTTATATCCCGATCATCGACTGCGCGCCGGTGATCCTGGCCAACGAACTCGGCGCCTATGAGCGCCAGGGGCTCGAAGTCGAGATCCGCCGGGAAGTCTCCTGGTCCAACGTGCGCGACAAGCTGGCGCTGGGGGTGCTCGACGCGTCGCACATCCTGGCACCGCTGCCGCTTGCGATTACGCTCGGCGTCGACAGCGTCACCGTCCCGCTGGTCAACGTGATGACCCTGGAAGTGAACGGCAATGCGCTGACACTTTCGAACGCGCTGTGGCAGGAGATCGAAGAGGCGGCGCCCGACCTCTCCGTGACGCGGCCGCTCGATGCGCGCGCGATCGCTGCCGTCGTCGCCAAGCGCGCCGCCGCCGGCCGGCCGCAGCTCGTGCTGGCCTCGGTGTTTCCATACTCGGTGCAGCAGTACATGGTGCGGCTGTGGCTCTCGTCGGGCGGACTCGATCCCGATCGCGACGTGCGCCTCGTCACCGTGCCGCCGCCGCACACGGTCGCGCATCTTTCGGGCGGCATCATCGACGGCTACTGCGTCGGCGAGCCGTGGAACCAGCAATCGCAGGCGCTGGGCATCGGCCGCATCGCGCTGACCGGTCCGGACATCTGGAAGGGCATGCCGGAGAAGGTGCTGGGCACCACCGAGGCCTTTGCCGATAAGAATCCGAACACGGTGAAGGCTCTGATCAAGGCGCTGCTCGAAGCCTGCCAGTGGCTCGACGATCCGGCCAACCGCGCTGAAGCCGCGCGCGTGCTGTCGATCCCGCGCTATCTCAATACGCCGGCCGACGTGATGGCGCGCACGCTCGAGCTGCCAGACTTCCACGTCTTCCATCGCGATCACGCGAACTTCCCGTGGCGCAGCCATGCCGACTGGTTCCTCGGCCAGATGGTGCGCTGGGGCCAGGCGGCACCCGGCATCGACATCACCGCCACCGCCGACCGCGTCTATCGCACCGACATCTTCCGCGCCGCTGCGAGCGAGCTCGGAATCGCCTGTCCCGCCACCGACCGGCTGCCGCCCGGCGGCCATGGCGAGCCTCTCATCCCGTCGATGGACTCGACGGCCTCTTCCAACCGTTTGCGCTCAGGAGAACAGACATGACCAAGACCACGACGTTCGGACGCCGCGGCGTCCTCAAGGGTGCCACCGCCACGGCAGCGTTGCTGAGCGCCGCGCGCGCAGCCCTTCCGGCGGGTGCCTTCGCCCAGGCCGCGGACCCTGAGACCAAGTCGGTGAAGCTGGGCTTCATTGCCCTCACCGATGCCGCTCCGCTTATCGTCGCGAAGGAAAAGAAGCTGTTCGACAAGTACGGCATCACCGATGCCGACATCGCCAAGCAGGCCTCGTGGGGCACGACGCGCGACAACATCGTGCTGGGCTCGGGCGCGGGCGGCATCGACGGCGCGCACATCCTGACGCCGTTCCCGTACCTGATCTCGCTGGGAACTGTGACGACCGAGAACAAGCCGGTGCCAATGCACATCCTGGCGCGACTCAACTACGACTGCCAGGCGATCTCCGTCGCCAAGGAGTTCAAGGGCACCGGGGTGAAGCTCGACTCCTCTCCGCTCAAGAAAGCCTTCGCCGAGAAGAAGGCCGCGGGCAAGGAAGTGAAGTGCGCCATGACCTTCCCGGGCGGCACCCACGACATGTGGATTCGCTACTGGCTGGCCGCGGGCGGCATCGATCCCGACAAGGACGTCTCGACCATCGTCGTGCCGCCGCCGCAGATGGTGGCAAACATGAAAGTGGGCGCGATGGATGCCTTCTGCGTCGGCGAGCCGTGGAACGACCAGCTGGTTCATCAGGACATCGGCTTCACCGCCTGCATGACCGGCGAGATCTGGAAGAACCATCCGGAGAAGTCGCTCGCCGTGCGCGCCGACTTCACGGAGAAGAACCCGAAAGCGGCACTCGCCGTGCTGATGGCGGTCATGGAAGCCCAGCAGTGGTGCGACAAGATGGAGAACAAGGACGAGCTCGCCACCATCCTGGGCAAGCGCCAGTGGTTCAACGTGCCGCCGGCCGACATCGTCAACCGCATCAAGGGTGACATCGACTACGGCGACGGCCGCAACGTGAAGGGCTCCGACCAGCTGATGAAGTTCTGGAAGGGCGGCGTCAGCTACCCGTACCAGAGCCACGAGCTGTGGTTCCTCACCGAGAACCAGCGCTGGGGCAAGCTGCCGGCCGATCTCGACACCAAGGCCATCATCGGCAAGGTCAATCGCGAGGACCTGTGGCGCGAAGCGGCGAAGAACATCTCCGCCGCCGAGGCTGACGTTCCCAAGTCGACGTCGCGCGGCAAGGAGACGTTCTTCGACGGCAAGGTGTTCGATCCCGCCGATCCGAAGGCCTATCTCGCGAGCCTCGCCATCAAGAAGGTGGCGTGATGCAGGCGAAGGTTACTTCCATTTCGGTGGCCGCCGGCGTGCCCGTGCCGGGGACGACGGCGGAGATCGTCACTTTCCATCCGCCGACGCGGCCGTTCGTCGAGGTGTTGCGCGAGCGTGCCTCGAAGACGATGAGCGTCGTCCTGCCGCCGCTGATCGTGCTCGGCCTCATCCTGCTCACGTGGCAGCTGCTCTGCTCGTCGCCGAAATCCTCGCTGCCCGCGCCGACAAAGGTGATCGCCGACGCGTGGGATCTCATCGCCGATCCGTTCTACGACAATGGCGGCATCGACAAGGGCATCTTCTGGCATCTGCTGAAGTCGCTCAGCCGCGTCGGCGTGGGTTACTCGCTGGCGGCCATCGTCGGCATCGCGCTGGGCGTGCTGGTCGGCCAGAGCATGTGGGCGATGCGCGGGCTCGATCCGATCTTCCAGGTCCTGCGCACCATTCCGCCGCTGGCCTGGCTGCCGCTGTCGCTCGCGGGCTTTCGCGATGCCCAGCCCTCGGCGCTGTTCGTGATCTTCATCACCTCGATCTGGCCGATCATCATCAATACCGCCGTCGGCGTGCGGAACATCCCGCAGGATTACCGCAACGTCGCCGCCGTCATTCGCCTGTCGTGGTGGGAGGTGTTCTACAAGATCACCCTGCCGGCCACGGTGCCCTACATCTTCACCGGCCTGCGCATCGGCGTCGGCCTCGCCTGGCTCGCCATCGTGGCGGCCGAGATGCTGATCGGCGGCGTCGGCATCGGCTTCTTCATCTGGGACGCGTGGAACAGCTCGCGCATCTCCGACATCATCGTGGCGCTGGTCTATATCGGCCTGATCGGCTTCCTGCTCGATCGGCTGATCGCCTTCGTCGGCCGTCTCGTCAGTCACGGCGTCGCGACGCAGTAGGAGGACAGCATGGAAAAGCCCTACCTCAAGTTCGAGCAGATCGGCATGAGCTTCCGCCGCGGCCAGATGGCGACGGAAGTGCTGCGCGACGTCAACCTCACCATCCGGAAAGGCGAATTCGTCTCGCTGATCGGCCACTCGGGCTGCGGCAAGTCGACCTTGCTCAACATCCTGGGCGGCCTGCTGACCTCGACGACCGGCGAGGTCTTCCTCGAGAACAAGGTCGTCGACGAACCCGGCCCCGACCGCGCCATCGTCTTCCAGAACCACTCGCTGCTGCCGTGGCTCACCGTCTACGGCAACGTCGCGATCGCCGTCGACAAGGTGTTCGGCTCATCGAAGAGCAAGGAAGAGCGTCACGACTGGGTGATGCACAATCTCGAGCTGGTCCAGATGGCGCAGGCCAAGGACAAGCGGCCGCACGAGATCTCGGGCGGCATGAAGCAGCGGGTCGGCATCGCCCGCGCGCTCGCCATGCAGCCCAAGGTGCTGCTGATGGACGAGCCGTTCGGCGCGCTCGACGCCCTGACCCGCGCCCATCTGCAGGACAGCGTCATGGAGATCCATGCCAAGCTCGGCAACACGGTGATGATGATCACCCACGATGTCGACGAGGCGGTGCTGCTGTCGGATCGCGTGGTGATGATGACCAACGGACCGGCCGCCACGATCGGCGAGATCCTCGACGTCGACCTGCCGCGCCCGCGGCGCCGGCTGGAGCTCGCGATCGCGCCCGAGTATGCGCGCTGCCGCGCGGCCGTGTTGGAGTTCCTCTACGCACGTCACCGCGTTCCGGCGCGGGCGGCGTAGGCGTCCGCCATGAGCGAGTTCGACGCCGAGCAGAAGCAGTGGCTGCAGGGTTTCGTGAGCGGCATCGAGGCCCGCAAGGCCGCCGACAAGCTCGCGACCCGCACGGCCACTGCCGCGGCGTCGCCGACTGTCGGGCCGGACGCCCTGCAGTATGCCGCGCAGGACCGCACCGTCGCGGCCGGTGGCAAGCTGGTGGCCGAGGAAGTCGCCAAGCGCGCGAAGCATCCGCTCGATCGCTGGGACGAGGTCGTGGTGCGCTCGGAGGCGGGACAGTTTCCCAAGGGCATCGACGTTTTCCTGACCAAGTATCAGGGCCTGTTCTATGTCGCACCCGCGCAGGACTCCTTCATGTGCCGCCTGCGCATCCCCAACGGCATCCTGAACGCCTGGCAGTTCCGCGGCCTCGCCGATGCGGCGGAGTCCTTCGGCGGCGGCTATGCCGATGTGACGACGCGGGCCAATTTGCAGATCCGCGAAATCGATGCCGGCAACGCGATCGATCTGCTGGCGGCGATCCAGGCGGTGGGCCTCACCTCGCGCGGCTCGGGCGCCGACAATATTCGCAACGTCACCGGCGGGGCCACGGCCGGCGTCGATCCGCAGGAGCTGTACGACACGCGTCCACTCTGTCGCGACATGCAGCTCTACATCCTCAATCACCGCGAAATGTACGGCCTGCCGCGCAAGTTCAACATCGCCTTCGATGGCGGCGGCAAGGTGCCAACCTTGGAGGACACCAACGACATCGGCTTCGTCGCGGCCAAGGTGACCGGCGGCCCAGATATCAATTCCGGCATCGAGCCCGGCATCTATTTCCATCTGCAGCTGGGCGGCATCACCGGCCATCTCGATTTCGCCTTCGAGACCGGCGTGCTCCTGAAGCCGGAAGAATGCGTGAAGGCGGCTGGCGCCGTCGTGCGCGCCTTCATCGCCCATGGCGATCGCACCAACCGCCTCAAGGCGCGGATGAAGTACGTGATCGATCGCCTGGGCCGCGACGCCTTCCTGGCCGAGGTCGAGAATGAATACGGTCAGCCGCTGCGCCGGATCGGCAAGGCCACCATTGCGCCTCGGCCGCTGGCCGACAAGCACGGCCACGTTGGCGTCCACCCTCAGAAGCAGGCGGGCCTCAACTATCTCGGCGTCGTGCTGCCGGTCGGCCGCATCACGTCGGAACAGATGCGCGGCATCGCCGAGATCGCGCAACGCTTCGGTAGCGGCACGATCCGCCTCACCGTGTGGCAGAATTTTCTTATCTCCGACGTGGCCGACAAGGATGTCGGCGTCTGCATAAGCGCGATCCAGGCGCTGGGCCTCGGCGTCGAGGCGAGCGCGATCCGGCGCGGGCTGGTCGCCTGCACCGGCAACGCCGGCTGCAAGTTCGCGGCCTCCAACACCAAGGGCCACGCGCTGAAGCTCGCCGACTATCTCGAAGCGCGCGTGCCCGTCGACCTGCCGGTGAACATCCACCTGACGGGCTGCCACCATTCCTGCGCCCAGCACTATGTCGGCGACATCGGTCTTCTCGCTGCCAAGGTCGAGCGCGGCGAGGACAGTCTCGAGGGCTATCACGTCTATATTGGCGGCGGCGCGGCCTCGACGAACGAGCAGGCGATGGCGCGCGAGTATCAGCGCGACGTGGTTTTCGACGAGCTGCCTGCGCTGATCGAGAGGCTGCTAGCGGCCTGGCTCGCCTATCGCGCATCCGAGACCGAGACATTCTTTGAATTCTGCAAGCGCCACGAGATCGTCGCACTCCAGGAACTGGCGGGCCGTACGCCATTGCGGGCGGTCGCGGCATGAACGTGATGACGCCCATCCCCGCTGAGGTTCCGGCGTTGATCCCGGAGAATGCGCCGTTCTCGACCGAACAGCGCGCATGGCTGAATGGCTTCTTCGCCGCCTACCTCGGCGTCAATGGCGAAGGGTCGAGCGAACCTGCAGCGGCGGCCGACGATAGCGATCCCAACGAGGAGTTTCCCTGGCACGACGCCTCGCTCGCGATGGCCGAGCGGATGGACCTCGCGAAGGACGCCAAGCCCAAGCGTCAGTTGATGGCGGCGATGGCGCAGCTCGATTGCGGCCAGTGCGGCTATCTCTGCCAGACCTATGCCGAGGCGGTATGGTCGGGCGCCGAGGCCGACATGGGCCGCTGCGTGCCGGGCGGCAAGGAAACCCAGCGCAAGCTCAAGGAGCTGATGACGGTGCTCGAGCCGCAGCGCGACGGCGGCGCGATCGGCGCGCCGGCGCTGAAGCCGGAAGGTGCGATCGGCACGCGCGACCGGCCAGCTCTGGCGACGCTGATCGATGCCCATCCGCTCAGCCGCGGCGATTCGGGCAAGGACGTGCGGCACGTCGTGTTCGATCTCTCGACCACCGATCTCACTTACGAGGCGGGCGACAGTCTGGGTGTCTACGCGCGCAAGAACCCCGAGCTGGTGCAGGCCGTGCTCGATCGCCTGGGCGCTAGCGGCGAGGAGATGGTGGCGTTCGACGGCGATGCGCTGCCGCTGCGCCAGGTGCTGCTGAGCAAGGTCGACATCGCGCGGCCGAGCGACGAGGCCCTGGAGTTTCTGGCCACGCGCGCGTTCAACGAAGAGGACGTGAAGGGCTTGCTGGCTCTGGCGCGCGGCGAGGGACGGCCGGAACTCGCCGAAGCCGATCTGCTCGACGTGTTGATGGCGTTCCCGTCGGTGATGCCGTCGCTGCCTGGCCTGCTGAAGTCGCTCGATCGGTTGCAGCCGCGCCTCTATTCGATCGCTTCGTCGCCCAAGGCGCATCCGAAGGAAGTGCATCTCACTGTCTCTGCCGTTCGCTGGGACGCCAACGACCGCACGCGCACCGGCATCGGCTCGTGCTATCTCGCCGACTTCGCCAGACCCGGCGACGTGATCCCGGTGTTCGTGCAGAAGAGCCACGGCTTCCATCCGCCGCTCGACGACGCGGCACCCGCGATCATGATCGGACCGGGTACCGGCATCGCGCCGTTCCGCGCCTTCCTCGAGGAACGCGAGGCGCGCGGCGCCAAGGGAAAGAACTGGCTGTTCTTCGGCGACCAGAAGCGCAGCAACGATTTCCTCTACGAGGACCAGATCGTGGACTGGCAGCGACGCGGCGTGCTGGCGAGACTCGATCTCGCCTTCTCGCGCGACCAGGCCGACAAGATCTACGTCCAGCACCGCATGCAGGAGTCTGCCGCCGAGCTGTGGGCGTGGATGGAACAAGGCGGTCACTTCTATGTCTGCGGCGATGCCAAGCGCATGGCCAAGGATGTCGAGGACACGCTGCTGCAGATCGCGGTCGACCACGGCAAGAAGAGTGCGGGCGAGGCGAAGGCCTGGCTCGACGGCCTCGCCAAGGCCGGCCGCTACCAACGCGACGTCTACTGATGGTTCGTACGACCTGCCCCTATTGCGGCGTGGGCTGCGGGATCGTGGCGGGTCCCGATGGGCGGGGCGGCGCCTTGATCGAGGGCGACAAGGACCATCCCGCCAATCGCGGTCGCCTCTGCTCCAAGGGCGCGGCGCTGGGCGAGACGCTCTCGCTCGAGGATCGTCTTCTTTATCCGGAGATCGACGGTCGGCGCGTGTCGTGGGACACCGCCCTCGACAAGGTGGCCTCGGGCTTTCGCGACGTCATCGCCAAGCACGGCCCGGACGCGGTGGCCTTTTATGTCTCGGGCCAGCTCCTGACCGAGGACTATTACGCCGCCAACAAGCTGATCAAGGGCTTCCTCGGCACCGCCAACATCGACACCAACTCCCGGCTCTGCATGGCCTCGTCGGTCGCGGGCCACAAGCGCGCCTTCGGCAGCGACACGGTGCCGGGCCAGTACGAGGATTTCGAGCTCGCCGATCTCGTCGTGCTGGTCGGCAGCAATCTCGCCTGGTGTCATCCGGTGCTGTTCCAGCGCCTCGAGGCTGCCAAACGCGAGCGGCCACAGATGAAGGTCGTGGTGATCGATCCGCGCCGCACCGAGACCTGCGACATCGCCGATCTGCATCTCGCACTCGCGCCCGGCAGCGACGTGGCGCTGTTCAACGCCCTGCTGCTGCAGTTGCCCAGAAGCGATTTCGTCGACAGGTACACGTCCGGCGTCGACGCGGCCGTCGAGGCGGCGCTCGGGAGTGATGTGGCCCAATGCGAGCTGGCGGAGAAAGACGTCGCGACCTTCTTCGACTGGTTCTGCGCCACAGAGAAGACGGTCACGCTCTATTCGCAGGGCGTGAACCAGTCGAGCGCCGGCACCGACAAGGTGAACGCGATCCTGAACTGCCATCTGCTGACGGGCCGCATCGGCCGGCCGGGCATGGGGCCGTTCTCGATCACCGGCCAGCCCAATGCGATGGGGGGCCGCGAAGTGGGCGCGCTGTCGAACACGCTGGCGGCGCACATGGATTTCGCGCCCGCCGATGTCGAGCGCGTCGGTCGCTTCTGGAACGCCTCGCGCATGGCGAGCAAGCCCGGCCTGAAGGCGGTCGATCTGTTCGAGGCCGTGGGCCGCGGCGAGATCAAGGCAATCTGGATCATGGCGACCAATCCCGTGGCGAGCCTGCCCAACGCCGACGCTGTGCGCGCCGCATTGGAGTCGTGCGAGCTCTCCGTGGTCTCCGAGGCGATCCGTGCCAGCGATACCGTCGATGCCTGCAAGGTGCGCTTGCCGGCGCTCGCATGGGCCGAGAAGGACGGGACCGTCACCAGCTCGGAGCGCGGCATCTCGCGCCAGCGGCCGTTCCTGCCGCCGCCCGGCGAGGCGCGCCAGGACTGGTGGATCCTGTCGCAGGTCGCGCGACGTCTCGGCCACAGCGCGGCCTTTGCCTGGAGCGGTGTCGCCGATATCTTCCGGGAACATGCGGCGCTGTCGGCATTCGAGAACGACGGCGCGCGCGACTTCGACATCGGTGAACAGGCCGCCCTCGACGACGCGGCTTACGAGGCGCTGCGGCCGTTCATCTGGGGCAAACCGCGCTTCTTCGCCGATGGCGCGTTCTATACGCCCGACCGGCGCGCGCGCTTCGTGGCGACGCCGGCGCGTGCGCCATCGAACGCTCCCGACGTCGAACGTCCGTTGCGCCTCAACACGGGCAGGGTGCGCGATCAGTGGCACACGATGACGCGCACGGGAAAGTCCGCGCGCCTTGCGGGCCATCGGCCCGAACCTACAGTCGAGATGAATCCCCGCGATGCCTCGGAACGTGGATTACAGAACGGCGACATTGCCGAGGTGACGAGCAGTTGGGGTCGCGCCGTGCTCAGGGTGCACGTGTCCGACGCGGTGCGGCCGGGCGAAGCCTTCGCGCCGATGCACTGGACGGCGCAGGTCTCGCGCGCCGGCCGCATCAATGGCGCGGTGAACCCGCCAGTCGATCCCGTGTCGGGTCAGCCGGAACTCAAGCACACGCCGGTCGAAGCCCGACGCATCGATGTGAAATGGCATGGCACGATTCTCGCTCGCCGACCGATCATGTTGCCGGACATCACCTACTGGACTCGGATCAAGGGCAGCGGCTTCGAGGCCTATGTGCTGGCCGGCGAGGAGCCGCTTGCTGCGGCGCGGCAGAAGCTGTCGGCCGCTCTGCGGGCGAGCAATCCGGGTCCGTGGCTCGAGGGTGCATCGGGAGTCGGCGCGGTGATCGGCGACGGCGTGCTAGAGGCGGTGATGTCGCTCGGCGCGACGCACGACGAGAGCGTGCGCGACCGGCTCGCGCCATTCCTGTCGATGGGCCGCCTGGACGTCGAGCAACGCGATGCTCTCCTGCACGGCGGCGATGCAGTCGATCGTGGCGGCGAGATCTGCGCCTGCTTCGGTGTCTCCACCGCCGCCGTGACGGCCGCTATTGCCGCCGGCGCCACTTCACTCGAAGCGATCGGTGCCGTCACCAGGGCCGGCAGCAACTGCGGCTCGTGCCGTCCCGAGCTGCGCACCCTCGTGCGGGCAAGCCGCGCGAAGCAGGCCGCGTGATGCAGACCTTTCCGCTCTTCCTCTCGTTGACCGATCGCCGCGCGCTGGTCGTGGGCGGCGGCGAACCCGCGGCGCGCAAGGCCGAGCTGCTGTTGCAGGCGGGCGCACGCGTGACCCTGATCGCCGAGACGGTGACGGGCGAGATCGCGCAGCTGATCGCCGAGGGGCGCATCGCCTGGGCCGGCCACCATTTTGATCCGGCCGATCTCGACGGCATCATGCTCGTCATCGTGGCCACCGAGGACGGCGCGTTGCAGGCGCGCGTGTCGCATGAAGCGCAGCAGCGCTGCGTGCCGGTGAACGTCGTCGACCGGCCCAAGCTCTCGAGCTTCATCATGCCGGCCATCGTCGATCGCGGACAGATCACGGTGGCGATCTCGACGGCGGGCACGGCGCCCGCGCTGGCGCGAAAAATCCGCGCCGAGATCGAACGCGCGTTGCCCGCCGCCATCGGCCGCCTCGCACGCTTTGCCGAGATCTTCCGCGAGCAGGTGCGGCGCACGTTGAAGGAGCCGCGCGCACGGCGGCGCTTCTGGGATCATGTGTTCGCCGGCCGCGTCGGCGAGCTCGCGCTGGCGGGCGACGAGATCGGCGCACGGCGCGAGCTGATCCGCCTGCTCGACGGCGCGCGCAATCCGGCGCAGCCGCAGGCGGGCATCGTTCATCTCGTGGGCGCAGGGCCGGGCGATCCCGACCTGCTCACCTTGAAGGCGCATCGCCTGCTGCAGCATGCCGATGTCGTCGTCCACGACCCGCTGGTGCCGCGCGAGCTGCTGGCGATGGCGCGGCGCGATGCCGAGCGCATTCCTGCCGGTCTGGAGATCGTCGAGCGCCTGGCCGCGCTCGCACGCGCGGGCAAGAGCGTAGTCTATCTGAAGAGCGGACGCGGCGGCGACGAGTTGGAGTCCCTGGCTGCGGCCGGCATTGCCGTCGAGGCCGTTCCCGGTGTCGACGCGACACTGGAATATATGACGCCAGATCGGTCCCGATATTTGCAGGGAGCGTGAAGATACTGGCGAATTTCGCTTTGTGTCCGAATTGGGCTCTGATAGAAGGTCGTGTGATAAAAATGCAACACGGGCTCTTGGGGCGCGAATGCGTAGGTTGTTAGCGAGTTTGGCCACTGTGCTGGCCTTCGCCGGCGCGGCTCATGCCCAGCCCGACGTCGTGACGCCGAAAAAGGCGCCGACAGTCCAGAAGACGTCGACCCAGGTCGTCCATCCGCCGGCAGCCAAGCCCGCCACCACGCCGCAGAGCCTGCGCGGCACCCGCTACGGCGGCTTCGCGCCGTCGCTCCCGGTGGCGCCGCCCGACCTCGACACCACCAGCCCGCGCACGCTCTCGCTGCTGAACGTCAATTCGAAGGAAGAGCTCACCGTCACCTATTGGTCGGACGGCACCTATCATCGCGACGCGCTGAACCAGCTCAACCACTTCCTGCGCGACTCGCAGAACAACCAGCAGACCGAGATGGATCCGCTGTTGTTCGACGTGCTGTGGCACACGATGAACGTGACCGGCTATCACGGCACCGTCGAGGTGCTCTCGGCCTACCGCTCGCCGCAGACCAATGCCTGGCTTGCGTCCGTGAGCCGCGGCGTCGCGCGCGACAGCCAGCACATGAACGGTAACGCGATGGACATCCGCTTCCCGGGCGTGCCGGTGTTCAAGATCCGCCAGGCCGGCCGTTCGCTGCAGATGGGCGGCGTCGGCTTCTATCCGCGCTCCGGCTTCGTTCACCTCGACACCGGCCCTATTCGTTACTGGTAAAATGCTGACGATCGACGTCGTCGAAGGGGACATCACCCGGCTCGACGTCGATGCGATCGTGAACGCCGCCAACGAAAGTCTGCTGGGCGGCGGCGGTGTCGACGGTGCAATCCATCGAGCAGCAGGTGCAGAGCTTCTCGCCGAATGCCGCACCTTGCACGGCTGTCCTACCGGCGAAGCGAAGATCACCAAAGGCTATCGGCTGAAGGCGCGTCACGTCATCCATACCGTCGGCCCGGTGTGGAACGGCGGCAAAAGCGGCGAGCCCGAATTGCTCGCGCGCTGCTACCGCAACAGTCTCACACTCGCGCAGTCTCACCGTCTCACGAGTCTCGCCTTCCCGGCGATCTCGACCGGCGTCTATGGCTATCCGAAGGAGCCGGCGGCGGAGATCGCCGTGCGCGAGGTAAAGGCGCATGCAGGCGCGCTCGAGCGTGTCGTCTTCTGCTGCTTCGATACGGCGACAGCCAACCTCTACCGCGGGGTCATTGCCCGTAGCGGTTCGCGTTCTTGAGGTAGTCGACTTCCTCGGGCGTGCTGGTGCGGCCCAGGACCTCGTTGCGGTGCGGGAAGCGGCCGAAGCGGGCGACGACGTCGCGATGCTCGATCGCCGACTTGGTTTCCTTTTCATCGGCGACGGTGGTGAAGAGTGCGCAGGCGAGGTCCTGATCGGCGAGATTTTCGCTGTGGCCGAACGGCATGTAAAAGAACAGCCGCGCATCGGGCGGGAACGTCGCGGGATAGAAGCGGCCGAGCGCGAGGCGTGCGATTGCGATCGCCTTGGGATCGGTGGCGAAGGCCTGGGCGGTCTTGCGATGGATGTTCCGCGAAAACTGGTCGCACAGGATGATCAGCGCCAGCGCGCCGTCGGCCGAGTTGGCCCAAGGATCGAGCTCACCCGCGGCGGCCTTTTCCAGCAGCGCGCCGAACTTCGCCTTGATCTCGGCATCGAGCTCGGGCGTGCCCTTCCACCAGAGCTCCCGCGGCTTGCCGTAGCCGGGATCGGAGAGCGGCAGCAGCCAGAAGTCGAGGATGTCGCGGATCACGGCATGTCCTTCTTGCCGTAGACCAGCCGCACGCCCGCGTCGTCGGGGATCGGCGGCAGGGTGGCGTCCCATGCCTGCCAGGCGGCGCGCATCTCGGCCAACCGCTCAGGCTGGCGCTTGGCGAGGTTGGCGCGCTCGCGCTCGTCGGTCACGACGTCGAACAGATACTCGTGCTCGTCGACCTTGAGATACTTCCAGCGGCCGACGCGCATGGCGCGTTGCTCCTTGTGCTTCATGCGCCAGAACAGCGGCCGGTCGGTAACGGCACTCGGATCGGCGAGCTGCTTCACCAGCGAGAGACCGTCGCTCGGATAGTCGGGATGCGGCTTGGTGCCCGCGGCCTCGAAGAAGGTCGGCACCCAGTCCATGGTGATGGCGAGTTGGTCGGTCGTCGTGCCGGCGGGCGTGCGCGCGGGCCAGCGCACCACGTAGGGCACGCGGATGCCGCCTTCCATCAGGTCCATCTTGCCGCCGACCAGCGGCCAGCTGTCGGAGAAGCGCTCGCCGCCGTTGTCGCTGGTGAAGACCACGATCGTGTCCTTGGCCAGCCCCTGGTCGTCGAGCGCGGCCAGAACCTTGCCGATGCCTTCGTCCATGTGATGGATCATGCGGCGGTAGACATGGATGTTGCCGCCGTCGAGGTGATAGATCGGGTTGCCCTTGCCGAAGCCTTTCGCGAGCTCGCCGTCGTCGCGCGTCTCCCACGGCCAGTGCGGCGCCGTGTAGTGCAGGCTGAGCAGGAACGGCTTCTTGTCCTTGCCGCAGCGCGTGACGAACTCGGCCGCGCGCGTCGACAACAGGTCCGTGAGATAGCCGTCGCGGTTCACCTCGGTGCCGTTCTCGAACAGGTCGTGCACGCCGAAGCTGTCCTGGTGCGTGTGATAGTCGACGCCGCCGGACAGCGGGCCGAAATGCTCGTCGTAGCCGCTCGCCTGCGGGCTGAAGTGAGGCGGGAACCCCAGGTGCCACTTGCCGATCAGCGCGGTGCGATAGCCCGCCTCCTTGAGGCGCGAGGCGATCGTCGGATGCGACGGCGGCAGGCCCATCACCTTGTCGCCGCGCATCGCCGATCCGATCGGCTCCTCGGCCGCGCCGCGCAATCGGTACTGGTAACGCCCGGTCGCGAGCGCAAAGCGCGTCGGCGAGCACACCGAGGAGTTGGCGTAGCCGCGCGTGAAGCGCAGCCCTTGCGCCGCCATGCGGTCGATGTTGGGCGAGACGGGCGCGCGGCCGCCGTAGCAGCCGAGATCGGCGTAGCCAAGATCGTCGGCCAGGATGAAGATGAAATTTGTAGCCATGCCGGGAGCGTGGCGTGCCTTGTGATGAAGCGCAACAGGGAGGAGAAGTTGGTTCCTGTTCTCGATATCGACGCCGAGCTTGCCAGGCTGACGCGCTTTGCCCGCACGCCTGACAGCCCGGAGGCCGACCGCCGCAAGGGGTTGGGCTCGATCGCGCCCTATCGCGACGGCGGCATCTTCGCCAGCAAGTTCACCGGCTCGGGCGGATGGGAGCGGCATCCCAAGGGTGACGAGATCGTCTACATCCTCGAGGGATCGACGATGCTGCACCTGATGACCGACGCCGGGCCGGAGGATCACGCGTTGCGCGCGGGCATGATGATGGTCGTGCCGCAGGGCGTCTGGCACCGTTTCGAATCGAAGGAGGGCGTCACGCTGATGGCGGTCACGCCCCAGCCGACCGAACACCCGGCGGTCGATGTCGCTGACCCGCGTCCCCTCACGCAGAAGGACATGAAGGCATGAACAGGCATCTCTTCCGCGCGGCTCTGCTGCTGGCCGGCGTCGCGATCGGCGCGCTGTCGCAACAGGTGCTGCACGCCCAAGCCAAACCGCCCGCCTATGTGATCGGCGAGATCGACATCCGCGATGCCGCCGGTCTCGACAAGGAATATGTGCCGCCCGCCGCCAAGGCCGTGATCGACGGCGGCGGCAAGTATCTCGCGCGCGGCGACACGGGCGTGGCGTTCTACGGCGCGCCGCCCAGGCGGCTGGCGATCATGCAGTTCGAGAACGTGGAGAAGGCGGAGGCTGCGTTCCGCTCGAAGGCCTACACCGACGCCAAGCTGCTGGGCGACAAGTACGCCACCTTCCGCGTCTACGCGATCGAGGGATTGCCGCAATAAAGATGAAGGATCCCTCACTTCGTTCGGGATGACAGGGTGCGCTCGTCACGCTGCCCTTTGTCATCCCGAGCGGAGCGAGGGATCTTTCCCTTACGGCTGCGCCAGCATGTTCACGCGCTTTAGGTTCGCGCGTTCGATCTTGTCCTGCTCGCGCGCGGCTTTGTCGTAGGCGGCGGTGTCGAGATAGAGCGTCGGCATGTTGTAGGTCGCCATCACCGCCTGGACCTCGGGCGAGAACAGCGCGTCCTTCATGGCGTCATGCAAGGTCTTCACGATCGCCGGGTCCATGCCCTTGGGGCCGCACACGCCGTAGGGCGAGTTCACGACCAGATCGATGCCGGCCTCGGTGAGCGTGCGCACGTCGGGGAACAGCGGCATGCGGCGCGAGCCCCACACCACCAGCAACTTGAACTTGCCGCTTTGCACCAGCGGGATCCAGCCGCTCGCGTCGGCGATGGCGTCGATCTGGCTGCCGAGCAGGCCGTTGTAGAGGTCGCCGCCGCCCTTGTAGGGCACGTGGGTCATCTCGACGCCCAGCCGTTGTTGAAGGTCGACCATCACCAGGTTCTGGATCGAGGCCTGGCCGAACGTGCCGTAGGTCAGCTTGCCGGGCTTGGCCTTGGCCTCGGCGATGAACTCCTCGAACGTCTTCCACGGCGCATCGGCGCGCACGACGATGCCGTGCACCGAGCCCGAGAGCTGGATGATGAAGGTGAAGTCCGCGAGCGGATCGTACGGCGGCTTGTCGGCCATCATGGCGGCGCGGAACGTGCCGGTGTGGATCTGGCCCAGCGTGTAGCCGTCGGGCTTGGCATCCTTCAGCGCCACGCCGCTCAGCGAGGCGTTGGCGCCGGGCTTGTTGTCGGGAACCATCGACTGGCCCAGCCGCTTGCCGGTCTGCTCGGCCATCACGCGCAGGAAGGCGTCGGCGGAAGCACCGGGCGGCCACGGGATCACCAGCTTGATCGGCCGGTTGGGAAAGCCGCCGCTCTGCGCGTGCGCGATCGAGGGCACGGCGAGCGCAGACAGAAGAAGAGTACGGCGTGCGATCACTTGTCCATCTCCGCGCTGGCGATCAACCATGGCTCGTTCCTGGCGGCGTCGACCCACTCCTTCATCGGAGCGTAGCCCATCACCGCCGTGCAGTAGGCCTCGGCGTCGCTGTCGAGCTGCACGCCGTAGGTGCGCAAGCGCGTCACCACCGGGGCGAACATCGCATCGGCCGTCCCGAAGGTGCCGAACAGGAAGCCGTCGTCCTTGGGGAAGGCGCCGCCGAAGCGCTTGCGGCAGTCGCGCCACAGGCCGGTGATGCGCTCGATGTCGGCGCGCACCGCGGGCGTCATGCCCTTGCCCGGATAGGACGAGCGGATGTTCATCGGCATGTTCTGGCGCAGCTCGGCGAAGCCCGCATGCATTTCGGCCGAGATCGACCGCGCGTGCGCCCGGGCCGACTGCGACGACGGCCACAGGATCGCCTCGGGCTTGAGATCGTTGAGATATTCCGCGATCGCCAGCGACTCCCAGATCGCGAGGCCCTTGTGCACCAGCACCGGCACCTTGCCGGCGGGCGAGTGCTTCTTGATCGACGTCGCCGTGTCCGGCAGGTCGAGCGGGATCATGATCTCGTCGAACTCAATTCCTGCCGCCTTGGCCATCAGCCAGCCGCGCAACGACCAGGAAGAGTAGTTCTTGTTGCCGATCACCAGCGTGAATTCGGCCATGCATACCCCTCATAGGACTGTTGCCTTGCCAGGATGGCACTTTGCCCGGCAATCTTGCCTCTTGCACTACAGTTTGGTGAGCCTGTCCATGTCGTTGCCCTTTGTCGACCGTTCTTCTTCTTCGCTTCCCGTGCAGTTTGTGCTCCAGCCGAAGTGGCGGACGTGGCTGAAGGACCAGAGCGCGGCGCAGCGCGGCTGGATCGAATCGACAGGTGTGTCGGGCAATGCGGGCGATCTTGTCATCCTGCCCGGCCGCGACGGCAAGGCCGCCGGTGCCGTGCTGGTGATCTCCGCCAGGCCCTCGTTGTGGGACTTCGGTGCGCTGGGAACCAAGCTGCCCGCCGGCACGTGGAAGCTCGGTGACACCGCGCCGGTCTCCGCGACCGATGCCGCCGTCGCGATCGGCCTCGGCCTGTGGACGTTCGAACGCTACAAGGGAAAGAAGAGCAAGCCGTCGGCCAAGTTCCTGTGGCCGGCCGGTGCCGACAAGACCCGCGCGACCGCGATGATCGAAGCGATCTCGATGGCGCGCAATCTCATCACCACGCCGTCGTCCGACATGGGCCCGGCCGATCTCGCCGCTGCCGCGCAGGAGATGGCGAAGAAGTTCAAGGCGAAGATCTCCGTCATCGTGGGCGACGACCTTCTCAAGAAGAACTACCCGACAATCCATGCCGTGGGCCGCGCCAGCGTGCGTGCGCCGCGCCTGATCGATCTCACCTGGGGCAACCCGAAGGATCCCAAGGTGACGCTGGTCGGCAAGGGCGTGTGCTTCGACACCGGCGGCCTCGATCTCAAGCCCGCGTCGGGCATGCTCAACATGAAGAAGGACATGGGCGGCGCCGCCACCGTGATGGCCGTGGCCGCGATGGTGATGGCGTGCAAGCTGCCGGTGCGCCTGCGCCTGCTCGTGCCCGCGGTCGAGAACAGCGTGGCGGGCAACGCCTTCCGCCCGCTCGACGTGATCACGACGCGGGCCGGCATCACGGTCGAAGTCGGCAACACCGACGCCGAAGGCCGCCTGATCCTGTGCGATGCGTTGACCGAAGGCGCGTCGGAGAAGCCCAGCATGATGGTCGACTGCGCCACGCTGACGGGCGCTGCGCGCGTGTCGCTCGGCCCCGACCTGCCGGCGCTGTTCTGCAACGACGACACGCTGGCCGACGGGCTGATCGCGACCGGCACCGAGGTCGCCGACCCGATGTGGCGCATGCCGCTCTACCAGCCCTATCGCTCGATGTACGCCAGCAAGGTGGCCGACGTGAACAACGTGGCGACCAGCCCGTTCGGCGGCGCCATCATCGCGGCACTTTATCTGCAGGAATTCGTGCCCGACGACGTGCCGTGGGCGCATTTCGACATGATGGGCTGGAACAATGCGTCGCGCCCGGGCCGCCCGGAAGGCGGCGAGGCCCAGACCGCCCGTGCTATCTTCACGACCATCGAAAAGAGGGTGACCCGATGACAACTGCAACGCTCGACAAGCCGTACACGCTCGAAGCACTCGCCTCCGACATCAAGGCCGCGCTCAAGGCCGATCCCGGCCGCGGCGGCAAGGAAGCCGTGTGCAAGCTCGTCTCGAAGGTGCTGCTCGACAAGGCGTTCGTGGCCAAGCACCTCACGCCCGAGCAGTGCAAGCCCCGCAAGGTGCTTTATGAAGATGCCGAGACAGGCTTCTGCATCTGTGGCCACGTCTACATGAAGCCCGCCAAGGGCGAGCCGCACGATCACGGCTCGAGCTGGGCGATCTATGGCCTGGCCGAAGGCGACACCGAGATGGTCGACTGGGAGATCGTGAAGAAGGCCGAGGGCGACCAGCCCAACCTGGTGAAGGCGGTGCGCTCCTACACGCTGAAGCCCGGCGACTCGCACTTCTACGATGTCCACGACATCCACTCGCCCAACCGCGAGACCGTGACCAAGCTTGTCCGAATCGAAGGCGCCAACCTCGACCGCATCAAGCGCTCGAACATCAAGGCGGCGTAAGCACGTCACCTGTCTCAGCGTCTCATTCCCCAGGGCGTGAGACGGTGAGACGGAAAGTGGTCGTTCGCATCCTTCGAGACGGCCCTGCGGGCCTCCTCAGGATGAGGATTTTGTTGCTCGATCCACCCAAAACCTCACCCTGAGGAGCGAGCGTCTCGAAGGGTGGGCAACGGGTGACACAACCCGGAGACACCCATGACCTTCGCCATTTCCGCGCGCTGCCCCGACACCGGGAAATTCGGCGTCGCGATCTCGACGCGGCCGATGGCGGTGGGGGCGCGCTGTCCGTTCATCGCGCCCGGCGTCGGCGTGGTCGTGACCATGGCCTACACCGATCCGCGGCTGGGACTGCTCGGCCGCCGGCTGCTGGGGCTCGGCTACTCGGCGCAGAAGGTGCTCGACGAGATGGCCAGCAGCGACCCGAACGTCGAGTACCGCCAGCTCTCGGTGATCGACCGCGATGGCAATGCGGTGGCGCGCACGGGCCAGCAGAACAAGGACTGGTCCGGCGCCTGCATCGAGCGGAACCTCGTCGCCATGGGCAACGGCCTCGTCTCCGAGCGCACGGCGTCGGCCATGTTCGACACCTATCGCCGCGCGAGCGATGCCGCCTTCGAGGAACGGCTGATGCGCGCGCTCGAGGCCGGGCGCGACGCGGGCGGCCAGCATGGCGGCCAGCACTCGGCCAACCTCATCGTCTATTCGAAGCAGGAGTACGCCCTGGTCGACCTGCGCGTCGACGAGCATGCCGAGCCGATCGGCGAGTTGCGCCGCCTGCACGATCTCTACGCGCCGCAAGCGGTGTACTACGAGCTCCGCCCCTGGCAGCCCGCCGTCATGGGCTCCGAGGCCGAATGGGCCGCGGCACAAGCCCAGCGCCGCAAACCCTAGGTCGTCCTGGCCGTCAGTTGCCCTTCACGTCCGTGGAGGGTCGGGCGACGCCGTTGGGATTGTTGGGATCGGCGTTGAGGCCGGTGCGGCTGTCGATCGGCTTGTTGTCGGAATTGCGCAGCGGCGCCTTCGACTCCAGGGCGCGTGCTGCGTCGTTCGAGGCCGGCGCACGGGCGCCGGGCACGGGCTCGTCGGCCGCGTAGACGGACGGCGTGCAGAACGCCAACAGGCTGAGGCCGGCGAGGGCGGCGGCGGTGCGGATGGGGATCATGACGGACTCCTTCAAAAGGGTGTCTGGCAAAGCTGTCCGGTTAACGCCCCCCCCGACGGACCCACGTTGCCCCTGTCTCACCGTCTCACGCCCTGGGAATTGAGACGGTGAGACGCCAGATTCTCTCCTGCGGGAGCCCTCACAGGGCCTGAGTCGGCCCGAGTCTGTCGCACCTAAAACGCACGCCCGCCTGCGTTTCAGCTCCAGTAACGACCGTAATGGGTGATTCGGGCGAACGCTCGTAGAACCGTACGATGTCGTTGAACGACGAAATGATACGTGCGTCCCGGTTCGTCCGAGATCCGCGAGTGGGCGGGCTGTTGGCGAGCCTGGGCCTCACCCAGGGGCCGCCGTTCGGCATCGACTGGGTCGCCTTCCACGGCGTCACCTACGAGCCGGTGCAGGACGGCGGCGACGCCTGCCTGATCGTGCCGGTGTTCGAGGACGGCTGCCTGGTCGATCTCGCGGCGTGTGCCTATCGCGGCCGCCGGATCGCCACGCGGCGGCACGTCGGCCTGGCCTTGGGCGAGAGGTTCATCGCCCGGGCCGTAGCGAAGCAGGCACGGCTGCGGTTGTTCGCCGATCCGTGGCGCTGGGTGAGGGCGGGCCGTCGCGGCGCCGTCGTCCTCGACTGGAGCCGAGCCGCGCTCGTGTTCGACGGCATCCACGAGGTCGACTGCGACGACGCTTCGCTCGCCCGCCGCGTCCACGCCACCACGCGGCGCATGGCCGACCCGCCGCGTCTCTTCATTCCCAACCGGAGGACTCACTGACATGACGACCGACACCGAAGATTACGTCCCGTTCGATCCGCACACGCCCGACTTCATCCTGCCGCAGCCGCTCAGCGCCACCGAGCTGATGGGCCTCACGCTGCCGCCGCGCGAGCTGCTGCTGGATCCGATCCTGCCGTCGCGCGGCCTCGCGATGCTCTACGGACCGCGCGGCCTCGGCAAGACGCACGTGGCGCTGGGCATCGCCTGGGCCGCGGCCTCCGGCGAGCGCTTCCTGAAGTGGCACGCCGAAGTGCCGCGCCGCGTGCTCTATGTCGACGGCGAGATGCCGGCCACCGACATGCAGGAGCGCCTGCGCCTGATCGGCCCCATTCCCACGATGCCGCCGCCGCCCGGCCTCAGCTTCCTGCTGGCCGACATGCTGGGACCGGGCATGCCCGACCTCGGCACGCTCGAGGGGCAAGGCGTGCTCGAACGCACCTGGGGCGAGACGCCGCCCGAGCTGCTGGTGATCGACAATCTCTCCAGCCTGGTCAGCAGCGCGCGCGACAACGACGCCGACGGCTGGTCGATCATGCAGAACTGGCTGCTGCGCCTGCGCCGGAAAGGCGTCTGCGTGCTGATCGTCCATCACGCCGGCAAGGGCGGCCAGCAGCGCGGCACGTCGCGGCGAGAGGACGTGCTCGACGTGGTGATCGCGCTCCGCCGCCCCAGCGACTACGAGCCCAAGGACGGCGCGCGTTTCGAGGTCCATCTCGAGAAGGCGCGCGGCCTCTACGGCCCCGTGACCGACCCGTTCGAGGCCCGCCTCCAGCCCGACGCCCTGGGCACTCCGGTCTGGAACTGGGAACCCCTGCGCGACGCCGAATTCGCGCGCGCCATCGCGTTGTTCAAGGACGGCATCAGCCCCGGCGACGCCGCCGAGGAACTGGGCGTCTCCCGAGCGACCGCCTACCGCCTGAAGAAGAAGGCGATCCGGGAGGGCCACATCGAGAAGTGACCGCCGAGTCTCACCGTCTCACTGCCTAGGGAGTGAGACGGTGAGACAGTTACTGCCCTTGTAGTTGACCATCCGGATCGGTCGTTGAGCCATGCCCAAGTCCTTACTCACAAAAGCCTGAATTCGAATTAACGGCTGCGGTCTCACCGTCTCACGCCCTAGCGTTTGAGACGCTGAGACTCCCGCCTCAGTTCGCGTCGAGCTTCAGCCCTTCCTTGTCTATGACGCCTTTCCAGAGCGCGATCTGGCTGTCGACGAACTTCTTGAACTCGGCAGGGGTGCCGTAGTCGGCGTAGCCGGCCATGGTCTTGAAGCGCTCGAGCGTGTCGGGCATCGCCAGCCACTTCTTCATCTCGGCGTTCAGCGACTCGATGATCGGCGCGGGCGTGCCGGCCGGGGCGAAGACGCCGAACCAGGCGGAGACGTCGAACGGCTTGAGCTCGGGCATGGTCTCGCGGATCGGCATCAGGTTCGGCACCATCGGGTTGCGCGCCGCCGAGGTGATGGCGAGCGCGCGGAGTTTGCCCGCGCGCATGAACTCGACGCTCGAGGTCAGGTTGTCGAAGAAGTAGCTGGTCACGCCCGCGATCAGGTCGTTCAGCGCCGGAGCGGCACCGCGGTACGGCACGTGCGTGGCCTTGGCGCCGGTGAGCTGGAGGAACCAGGCGCCCGAGAGATGCGGCGACTGGCCGGTGCCGGAGGAGGCGTAGGAGACCTTGCCGTCCTGGGCCTTCAGCCAGGCCACGAACTCGGGGACCGTCTTGGCCGGGACGGAGGGATGGACCACCAGCACGTTGGGCGTGGCGATGATGTCGGAGACCGGGATCAGGCTCTCGGGCTTGTAGGGCATGTTGCGGTAGAGCGAGTAGGCGATCGACTGCGGGCCGATGTTGCCCAGCAGCAGGGTGTGGCCGTCGGGGGTGGCTTTGGCGACCTCGGCGCTGCCGATCACGCCGCCCGCGCCCGACTTGTTGTCGATCACGACCGAGATGCCCCAGGCGGTCTGGAGATACTGGCCGAGCAGCCGGGCGGCCACGTCGGTGGTGCCGCCGGGCGCGGCCGGGACCACGATCCGGATGGTCTGGGTCGGTTTCCAGGGCGTCTGGGCGCCGGCGAGGCCGGCCGGCAGCAGCGCCGGTGCAGCCAAAGTTGCCGACAGAACGGTGCGGCGGCTCAGATGGTGTTTCATGTTAACTCCCTTTGGTTAATTCATTGCCCGAAGGGTACGCGCGACGCCGTTGCACTGGCAAATTTGCCACATTTCCCGTATCTAGTGGGCTGCGCGGAAAACCCGGTCCCCCCGACAGTTTGGGCCCGCGCCAAGGAGGAATATGTGAAGAGACGCAGTTTCGTCTCCGGCAGTGCTGCGCTCGCCGCAGGCACCGTAGTCTCGCCGGCCATCGTCACGTCGCTGTTCGCGACCCGCGCCCATGCCGCCGCCAGCATCAAGCCGATCAGCTGGGACGTCACCCCGCCCACCGACAGCCGCGAGAACTTCATCGCCTGGGGCCGCGGCCGTGGCGAGGATCCCAAGTTCCTGGGCGAACGCTGGGACCGCTTCCAGGCCCTGGTGAAGAACAAGGACCTGTGGGGCGCCGCCACCATCCGCGCCTTCCTGCTGACGCCGCGCGAGGAATTCGCCTCGGTCAATCCGGCCATTCACAAGCGCGCCTACGAGCATAACTTCCTGGACATTGGCTACGGCGTCACCATGTCCGGCCCGCACATCCAGGGCCGCATGACCAACGTCATCGACGTGCAGCGCACCGACAAGGTGCTCGAGATCGGCACCGGCTCGGGCTGCCAGTCGGGCTACATCGCCAACCTCACCCCCAATTCCTACACGATCGAGATCATCAAGCCGCTCGCCGACCGCACACGCGGCCTCTACGACAAGCTGATCGACAAGGGCTACACCGAGTTCCAGCACGTCCACACCAAGCAGGCGGACGGCTACTACGGCTGGGAAGAGGCCGGTCCCTTCGACAAGATCATCGTGACCTGCGGCATCGACCATGTGCCGCCGCCCTTGCTCCAGCAGCTGAAGTCGGGCGGCGTGATGGTGATCCCGGTCGGACCGCCGGGCGCCCAGCGCGTCATCAAGATCGCCAAGACGCAGGCCGCCGACGGCTCGATCACGACGTCGCGCGAGGACATCTACGGCGGCAAGATCGTCCCGTTCGTGCCCTTCACCAAGCTCGAAGGCGACAAGATCGTCGGCAGCCATAACCGCTGATGCGGTGTGCCGACCAGAGCAGTTTGTCATCCCGAGCGCAGCGAGGGATCCTTCATCTTCGTCCGATCAAGGATCCCTCGCTGCGCTCGGGATGACAGTGTGTGCGCTCTTGCGCGCCAATAAATGAACAAGGACTTCCCCTCGTGACCGTCGCTTCCGTCGATCTCGACGATCGGCCGCCGCTTTCCTTCTATCTGTCGGTCGGCCTCGTGGCCGGCAGCATCATCGCGCTGCAGATCGGCATCATGCGCGTCTTCTCGGTCGGCAGCTGGTCGCACTTCGGCTCGCTGGTCGTCAGCCTCGCGATGTTCGGCTTCGGCCTCACCTCGGCGATCATGTGCGTGGCCAAGGGCTGGTTCGAACAGCGCTGGCTGGGCTCGGTGAAGGTCTCGCTGCTCACCTTCGGTCCGCTGATGGTGATCTGCAATCTCGCGGCCCAGCAGGTGCCGTTCAACGCGATCTTCCTGATCAGCGATCCGATGCAGAAGTGGCGGCTGCTCGCCAACTTCGTGCTCTACTTCCTGCCGTTCCTGGCGGGCGCCCTCTATCTCGGCGTCGTGTTCCTCAAGGCCAAGCGCACCTTCAACCGCGTCTACTTCGCCGACATGGTGGGCTCGGGCCTGTGCGGCCTCTCGGTGCTGCTCGCTCTTTATATCTTCAAGCCCGACAACATCATCATGGCGCCGCTGATCCTGTGGCTGCTGGGCGGCGTGCTGTGGTTCGTGTCGATGAGCGACAAGCGCGGCGTGATGGCGATCGTCGTCGTGGCGATCCTGTCGGCCACGGTGCACTACGTCGTGCCGGAAGTGTTCGGCGTGCCGAAGCTCGCGGTGTCGGACTACAAGGGCGTGTCCTACGCGCGCAAGTTCCCCGACAACAAGCGCGTCTACGAGCGCGCGTCGCCCTTCGGCTACATGGAGATGTACTCGAGCTCGTACCTCCACTTCGCGCCCGGCCTCAGCGACAACGCCGCTTTCAATCTCAAGAAGTTCCCCGAGAACGCCTATCTCGGCCTCTACATCGACTCCGACGGCCCCTCGGGCGTGATCAAGGACCTGAGCGACGACGAGGTCGCGTACTTCCGCTATCTGCCGATGTACTACCCGTACGTCCTGAAGAAGAACGCCGACACCTTCGTCGTCCAGTTCGGCGGCGGCATCTCGACCGAGGTGGCGCTCAAGGAAGGCTCCAAGCACGTCACCGTCGCCGAGGGCAACCCCGCGATCCTGACCGCCTTCCGCGAGGACAAGGACCTGCGCGCCTTCACCGGCGACATCCTGAACAATCCCAAAGTCTCGGTGATCGACTACGACGGCCGCCTCTACATGGCGCACACCAAGAACCGCTACGACATCGTCGATCTGTCGCTCGCCGATTCGGCCGGCCTGTCGCAGCCGGGCGGCTTCGCCATCATGGAGAAATACTCCTACACGCAGGAGGCGATGGGCGCCTACATGCGCGCGCTGAAGCCGGGCGGCATCCTCTCGGTCACGCTGTGGAACAAGGAAGAGCCGCCCAAGTCGGTGCTCAAGCTCTACGCCACCATGGCCGCCGCGGCGCGCGAGCAGGGTGCCGACATCAAGAACAAGTTCTACGTCGCCTCCGCCTATCTCTCGACCGTGACCGTGCTCTACAAGCAGGACGGCTTCACCGCCGCCGAAATAGCCAAGCTCAACGAGCACACCAAGGCGATGTCGTTCGACGAGATCTACTATCCCGGCATCACCATCGACACGACGGCGCTGAAGCAGATCCTGCAGGACTACAAGGATCAGTTCTTCGCTGCCCCTCCCGGCGACGCGAGCATTCCGTCGTCGGAGAAGGCCGACAAGGAGCCCAACGATCCGCCGCCGCCCGGCGCTCCCGGTGCCGAAGCCGCCGGCACGGGCACGACGCCCGCCGCCGCGCTGGTCCCCGCGACCACGCTCAGCCGTCTTGCCTGGCACTATCTGGTGAACGGCGGCTGGCAGCAGGTCGCCGACGAATATGTGTTCGACACGCGCCTGCTCACCAATCACCAGCCGTACTTCGCCGCCTACATCAAGGTGAAGGACCTGCTGTCGTTCACCGACCGTCTCGACACGGTGCAGGACGAGTGGGGCTATCTGCTCTTGTGGGCGACGCTCGGGATTGCCGCGATCTTCGCGGTCACGCTGGTGCTGTTCCCGCTGATCTTCGGCTGGCGCACCATCTTCAGCCGCTATCCGGGCAAGGCGGGCACGATGCTCTACTTCCTGTGCCTGGGCCTGGGCTACATCATCATCGAGGTCGGCATGATCTCGCACTTCGTGCTGGCGCTCTCCAACGCCACGGTCTCGGCGTCCGTGCTGATCACCGGCATGCTGGTGTTCTCGGGCCTGGGCAGCTTCGCGTCGGAACGCTTCCTGCCGACGGCGCGCACGACCATGCCGAAGATCTTCCTCGCCATCTTCGCGATCCTGGTGGGCTACGCCTTCTTCATCGACTACGCGCTCGACTGGATCGGGGCGCTGCCCTACGTGCTGCGCGTCGTGCTCTGCCTTGCACTACTGGCGCCGCCTGCGTTCCTGATGGGCTTCCCGATGCCGACCGGCATGACCACGCTCGGCCGTCTCGGCAAGGATCACATGTTCCTGTGGGCGTGGGGCGTGAACGGCTGCTTCTCGGTGATCGGCGCCGCGCTGGTGCCGATCGTGGCGACCAGCTTCGGCCTGCCCGCCGTCGTGCTGGTCGGCGCCTTCGCCTATCTCATCGCGCTCCCGGCCTTCTTCTCCGTGCTGAAGCCGCTCAAGCCAGTTACGCTGGCAAGTGGGCGGTCAGCGGCCGCGTGAAGCGCCGCGCGCTGCTGGCGTCGGCGGCGCTGCTGCTGCCGGCGGCTGCTCACGCGAAGACGGGCAAACAGACAAAGAAGCCCGCGCCAGCGCCGGCTCATGCTCCTGCTCACCCTCCGGCTCCGGCTGCTCCCTCCGGGCTGCAGCCGTTGAAGGCCGCGAAGACTCAACTCATCGCCTTCAACACCTCGGCCTTTCCCTATATCGGCTTGGTGCCCGACACCAAGAAGCTGTTCCTCGACGTGAAGCAGGGCAACCGGCGCGGCCACACGCCCCTGCGTGGCGACGTGTGTTGGGAGGACAAGGTCTACAACGACCGGCGGTCGCTTCTGTATTTGCCGTCGGGTTTCAATCCCGCGCTTCCCAGCCTGATTGTGCTCTATCTTCACGGCCAGGGCGCCACGCTCGAGCGCGACGTGATCGCGCGCCAGGGCATCCCACGCCAGGTGAGCGAATCCGGCCAGAACATCGCGCTGGTGGCGCCACAGCTCGCCGTCGATGCGCCCGATTCGAGCGCCGGCAACTTCTGGAAGCCCGGTCATCTCGCGCGCTACATCGACGAAGCCGCCGAGCGGCTGATGCGGCTCTACGGGGACAAGCGCGCGGGTCCGCATTTCAACGCCGCGCCGGTGATCGTCGTGGCCTACAGCGGCGGCTATCTCTCGGCCGCCTACGGGCTGGGGCAGGGCGGCGCCACCTATCGCGTGAAGGGCGTGATCCTGATGGATGCGCTCTACGGCGACGAAGACAAGGTCGCCTACTGGGCCGTGACCCGCCGCCAGACCGGCTTCCTGCTGAGCGCCTACACCGACTCGACGCGCGAGGGGAACGCCACCCTGCAGGCGCTGCTCGACAAGCACAAGGTCCCGCACGCCGACATGATGCCGCGCAACCTCTCGCCCGGGACGATGACGTTCCTCGCCTGCGGCAGCACCGACCTGCATGGCGATTTCATGACAAAGGCCTGGGGGCAGGATCCGCTGGCGCAGGCGCTGGCGATGATTCCCGGCTACCCGCAGACGGCGCCACCCGTTAAAAAGACGTCATGACCGACCCGCTGCGCCAGCAACTCCTCACTGTCTTCACCGGCCGCGCCACCCGCCGCTACGGCTTGAGCGCGGTCAACCAGCTCCAGCACGCGCTGCAGGCCGCGCAACAGGCCGAGCGCGACGGCTGCACGCCCGCCACGGTGCTGGCCGCGCTGCTGCACGACGTCGGCCACATGATCCACGAGCTGGGCGAGGATCCCGCCAGCCGCGGCATCGACGACGTGCACGAGGAACTGGGTGCGGATTGGCTTGCCAAGCACTTCACGCCCGACGTCGTCGAGCCGGTGCGCCTGCACGTCGCCGCCAAGCGCTATCTCTGCGCCACCGAGTCCGACTACTTCGGCAAGCTCTCGGACGATTCAGTGCGCAGCCTCAACCTGCAGGGCGGGCTGATGTCGGCCAACGAGGTCGTGGCCTTCCGCAAGCTGCCGTACCATGCCGAGGCCGTGCGGCTGCGCCGCTACGACGAAGGCGCCAAGGATCCGCACGCGAAGACCGCCGACTTCGACCATTTCCTGCGCCACGTCGAAGCTTGCCGGCTGCCGTCATGATCAATCGTTCCGATGTCGTCGCAGCCTGGGCCCGCATCAAGAGCCACGTCCGCCGCACGCCAGTGATCGAATTGCCGACGGGCCTCCCGGGTGTGCCGTACCCGCTCGCCGTGAAGCTCGAGCAGCTTCAGGTCAGCGGCACGTTCAAGGGGCGCGGTGCCTTTCACAAGCTCTTGTCTTCGACCGTGCCGCCCTCCGGCGTGATCGCGGCCTCGGGCGGCAACCATGGCGCCGCCGTCGCCTATGCCGCGCGCGCGCTCGGCCACAAGGCCGAGATCTTCGTGCCGACCATCGCCAGCCCCGCGAAAGTCGCGCGCCTGAAGAGCTATGGCGCCACCGTGACGCAAGTGGGCACGCTCTACGTCGAGGCACGCACCGCCTCGGAGAAGCGCGCGGCCGAGACCGGCGCGCTGATCGTGCATGCCTACGAAGATCCCGGCGTGTTTGCCGGCGCCGGCAGCGTGGCGCTCGAATTCGCCGAGCAATCCCACCTCGATTCGTTGCTGGTCGCGGTGGGCGGCGGCGGCCTGATCGCCGGCTGCGCAGCGGCCGTCGGCACGACGACGAAGATCGTGGCGATCGAGACCGAAGGCACGCCGACGCTGTTCGAGGCGCGCAAGGCCGGCCGCCCAGTGCAGGTCGCGGTCTCCGGTGTGGCTGCCGATGCGCTGGGCGCCAGCCTGATCGGCACGCCCAATTTCGAGATCGCGCAGAAATACGTGGCCGACGCATTGCTGGTCACCGACGATGCCGTGCGTGCGGCGCAAAAGGCGCTGTGGGACGAGCTGCGCGTGATCGCCGAGCCGTCGGGTGCAACATCGCTCGCGGCCCTGATGTCGGGCGTCTACAAGCCCAAGCCGGGCGAGCGCGTCGGCATCCTGATCTGCGGCGCCAACACGGAGCTTTCCACGATCCCGCAGTAAGGCGGAGACGCCAGGGAACAATCCAGTCCCGGCGTCGTTGCGTTCCCACACATTAGAACGTGAGGGTTACGATGGCCGACGGCAATACGGGCGGAAACAACGGCATGCTCTACATGATCGTGGGCGCGCTCGTCGTCGTGGTCGCCGTGGGCGGCTTTATCATGTTCGGTGGACACCTGCCGGGCCAGAGCGAGAAGACCACGAACATCAAGGTCGAAATCCCCGCGCTCGAGAAGAAGTAGCAGCGCGCCAGGCGTTTCCCTCGTTGTGGGCTTCATGCGAGTATCGGGCCGCTCAAGCTTTGCAGGAGACGTCATGACTGCCACGAGCCGCTCGACTCTTCCCGCCGCCTTCGCCCGCCTCCTGGCGATCGTTCTGTGCCTCGGGCTCGCTTCCTGCGGCTACAACAACATCCCGACGCTCGAAGAGCAGGCCAAGGCCAAGTGGGCCGAGGTCCAGAACAACTACCAACGCCGCGCCGACCTGATCCCCAACCTGGTGGCGACGGTGCAGGGATATGCCAAGCAGGAGAAGGACGTGCTGACCGCCGTGGTCGAAGCGCGCGCCAAGGCCACGCAGGTCAAGATCGACGTCTCGCAGCTCTCCGACCCGGAGAAGCTGAAGCAGTTCCAGGATGCGCAGAGCCAGCTTTCCGGCGCCCTCGGCCGCCTGCTGGCCATCAGTGAGAATTATCCCGACCTGAAGTCGAACCAGAACTTCCTCGCCTTGCAGTCGCAGCTCGAAGGCACCGAGAACCGCATCGCCGTGGCCCGCCGCGACTACATCGAGGCGGTGCGCGCCTACAACACCGAGCTCAAGACCTTCCCGGGTATCCTGTGGGCGATGACCGCCTTCCGCGCCAACAAGCCCATGGCGGAGTTCACGGCCGGCGACGCCGCGCAGACGCCTCCAGCCGTCAAGTTCTGATCACCGGCATGCGTCCGCGTCGCTGGACGACCGGCGCCGGGATCGCGAGCGCGGGCCTCGCACTTTTCCTGTCGTTCGTGCTGGTGGCGGTTGCCGCCAACTTTCCGGCGCTGACCGGGCGGGTCGTCGACCAGGCCGACATCGTCGGCGCAACGGTGCGCGCGGACCTCGAGACCAAGCTGGCCGATCTCGAATCGAAGTCGGGCATCCAACTCGTGGTGGCCACGGTGAAGTCGCTCGACGGCCAGGAGATCGAGCCCTACGCCAACGAACTCTTCCGCACCTGGAAGCTCGGCGAAAAGACCAGGAACAACGGCGTGCTGCTGCTCGTCGCGCCGAACGAAAAGCGCGTGCGCATCGAGGTCGGCTACGGCCTCGAAGGCACGCTGACGGACGCCCTGTCGAAGGTGATCATCACCAACGCGATCACGCCGCGCTTCAAGACCGGCGATTTCGCTGGCGGCGTCACCCGCGGCGTCGACGACATCATCACCGTCCTGACCACGGACGCATCGGACTGGCAGAAGCGCCCGTCGCTGCGCATCGACAGCGAACCCGCATCGACGCCCGTGCCGTGGCTCGTGGTCCTGATCGTCTTCGTCGTTGTCGTCCTGATGATCGTGTCGCCCACCTTCCGCTGGATGGTGTTTGCCATGTTGATGAGCGGACGTTCCAGCGGATCCGGCGGCTTTGGAGGCGGTGGATTTTCGAGCGGCGGGGGCGGCTTTTCTGGCGGGGGAGGCTCGTCCGGCGGCGGCGGCGCCTCGGGGAGTTGGTGATGGATCTCGGCGAACCGGACCGCGCGCGCATCGCGGCTGCAATTCACGCGAGCGAGGCCCGAACGACGGGCGAAATCGTCTGCGTCCTGGCCAGGACGTCCTCGGCGCAGGCGACCGCCTTGCCCGTGTTCCTGGCGGCCGTGGCTGCGCTGGGGCTCCCGTGGCTCCTGATGTCGTTCACGGCGCTGTCGCTGCAGGTGATGCTCACGCTCCAGGTCCTCCTCTTCCTGGCGCTTCTGCCGCTGCTCTCCCTGCCCAGGATCCGCGTGGCACTGCTGCCGCGTTCCGCCCGACGGGCGCTGGCCCACCGCATGGCCATAGAGCAGTTCGTGAGCCGAGGAATCGCACGCACCAGGGAGCGCACCGGAATCCTGATCTTCGTCTCGCTGGCGGAGCGCTACGCCCGCATCGTGGCCGATGAGGGGATCGCCAGCCTGGTGCCGCAGACGGAGTGGCAAGGCGCCATCGATGCGCTGACCGCGCACATGGGTGACGGCCGCATTGCCGATGGCTTCGTGTCGGCAATCGAGCGCTGCGGGGCGGTGCTCGCGACACACTTTCCGTCGACCGGAGCGGACCGGAGCGAATTGCCCGATCGCATCTACCTGATCTGATTGTTTACTCAATCACCTCGTCGGCGCGTTGCAGGAAGGCCGGCGGAACGGCGACGCCGAGCTGGGCTGCGAGCTTCAGGTTGATCGCGAGCTTCACGACGGTGGGCTGCTCGATCGGCATGTCGCTGGGCCGGGTGCCGCGCAGCAGCTTGAGGGCCTGACGGCCGCGCTGCCGGAACATCTCCATGAGGCTCGGACCATAGGCGGCGAGCGCGCCTTCCCGGACGCCTTCGGACCATTGGTACATCGTGGCGAGCCCCAATGCAGTCGATGTGTCGAAAACTTTCTGCCGCATCGCAAACAGGATCGCGCCGCCGAGAATGTTGAGGGCGGTGACGCCCTCCGCTTTCGCCTTCTTCAGCGCAGGCTCGATGTCGTCGGGCTTCGAGATCGGCAGCACCGACATGTCGACCCCGATTTCCCTGGCGCGCGCCTGCAGGAAGGCGACCTTGGTGTTGGTGCCATCCGTCAGCATCGCCATCTTCTTCGCTCGTGGCAAAAGCTCGATCAGCAATTCCTGGCGCTTGCCATCGAGGTCGGCGGAGAGAAGGCTTATTCCGGTCGTGTTGCCATGCCGGTTGGCCAACGACTCGACGAGGCCGTCGCCCACCATGTCGTCGGTGATGGCGAGGATCGGGGTCGTGCTCGTGGCGGCCTGCGCGGCCCGGCTGGCGGCGGTGCCGCCCGTCAGGAACAGATCGACCTTGTCCTCGGCGATCTGTCGCGCAGCTTCCATCATCTGGTCGGGACGCAGGCTCACGCCGCGCGGATCCACGGTGAGATTTCGGCCCAGGACGAACCCGTTGTTCTTCAGCTCGTCCAGTACCGTGGCGATGGTGGGATCGGTGATCGGCGCGGCGAAGACGGGTCCGATACGATACATGCGGCCCGCCGTCTGCGCGCGAGCGGCCGCCGGAAGAAAGGGAGCGATGGCGATGGACGCCAGGAGCTCGCGCCGCTTCATTTAGGCTTGTCCTTGGCCTTGGGCTCCGGCGGCGGATGATCGCGCATGCGATCGACGTCGTAGAGATAGGCGGGCCAGATCGGCTGGCGCAGGCGGTCGCGCCGCAGATAGTCGGCGATGTCGATGATCTCCGCATCGCTCAGCGCGTTCCGGAAGGGCGGCATCATCGGTCCCGGCGCATCGGTCGGGTTGATGCCGACACCATCGAGTACGGCGAGCACGAAATTGTTCGGCCGCGGATACCAGATTGCCGAACTCAGCATCAGCTCCGTCCGCGTGGCGAGCGGCTGCGAGTCGCCGCCGTCATGGCATCCCGCGCAGGCGGCGTAGTAGAGCTGCCGCCCGCGATCCTTCGGCGCGCCTGTCGCGCGGTCGCGCGATCGGGCCAGCACCTCCGCCGTCAGCGCCTCGGGCCGCGCGCTCACCGGCCGGATGAGATCGCCGAAGTAGGTGGCGATGGCCTGGATGTCGCTGTCGGGCAGGGCGGCCAGGCTCTGCACCACTGGGCCCATCGGCCCCAGCGCGCGGCCATGGATCGTCGTGTTGCCGCGCAGGAAGCTGGCAAGCTCTTCCCGGGTCCAGCGCTGCGGCGAAAAGCTGTAGTGCAGCGGCCACGCCCACCAGTCGTGTTCGATGCGCGCGCCGTAGTAGGGATGGCCGACCGACTCCGCGCCCAGGATGTTGCGCGGCGTGTGGCAGGCGGCACAGTGCGCCAGCCCCTCGGAGAGATAGGCGCCGCGGTTCCAGTCGGCGCTCTTGGCCGGATCGGGCCGGAACGGCTCGGGCTTGAAATAGAGCATCTTCCAGCCGGCCTGCAGGGCGCGGATGTTGAGCGGGAAGGGCACGGTGTTGGCGGGCGTCTTCGCCTTCACCGGCGGCAGGGTCATGAGATAGGCATAGAGCGCCGCCACATCGTCGTCGGTCAGCAGGGCGAAGTGATTGTAGGGGAAGGCCGGGAAGAGGTGCTTGCCGTCGCGCCCCACGCCCTCTCGCAGCGCGCGCGTGAAGGCGGCGAGCGACCAGGTGCCGATGCCGGTGTCGCGATCGGGCGTGATGTTGGTCGAGTGGATGGTGCCGAACGGCGTCTCCATCGCATAGCCGCCGGCGAAGGGCGCGCCGCCGGCGGCGGTGTGGCAGGTGGCGCAATTGCCGCCGCTCGCGAGCATCTTGCCCTTGGCCACCAGCCCGGGCGCGAAGGACTGCGGCGCGGGCAGATCGATCGGTGCGATCGCCGGCCGCCACGCAAGCGCCGCGTAGGCCACGACGCCGACGGCGACGACGCAGATCAATCCGAAAAGCGGCCGTATCGACACGCCTGTACTCCTCAGCCCGGCCTAGGTCGCGAGCGTGGAATAGGTCGCCCGCCCGGTGGCGACCAGCGCCTTCTGGTCGTTGAACACGTCGACGTCCACCAGCCCGACGCTCTTGCCGGCGCGGCGCACCGTCGCGGTGGCGGTGAGCGAGGTCTTGATCGAGGGGCGCAGGTAGTCGACGCGGAAGTTGATCGTGGGCAGCGGCCGGCGCAGCGCCATGATCAGCGCATAGTCGCCGACCGTGTCGATGATCGCCGCGATCGGCCCGCCGTGCCACATGGCCGTGCCCGGCCCGCGCTCGAACTCCGGACGGAAGGCGCAGGTCATCGTCACCGTCTCGCGCGCGGGATCGGCTTCGGTGACCTTGAGGCCGAGGAAGGAGATGAACGGCGAGTTGTCGAGGAACTTTTGCAGCTCTTCCTTGGTCAGCGGCAGGATTTTGTCGCTCATGGCGCCACCACGACCTTCCCGAACACTTCGCGATCCTCGATGACGCGCAACGCCTCGGCGGCGTTCGAAAGCTTGTAGACCTTGTCGACCAGCACCTTGAGCTTGCCGGACTGCACCAGCTCGAGGAGCTTCTCGATGTCGGTGCGCATCCAGCCGTTGGAGCCCAGGACCTTCAGCTCGAAGGTCCAGATGAAGCGGATGTCTTCCTTGGGATCGAAGCCTGCCGTGGCGCCGCACGTCAGCAGGCGGCCGCCCACCTTGAGGATGCGCAACGACTTCACCCAGGTGTCGCCGCCGGTATAGTTCACCACCACGTCGAGGCCCTGGTCGGTGCCGGCGCCGCGCCGCGTCGGCTTGCCGTACATCGCATAGGCTTCCTTCACGAAGTCCTTCTCGATGTAGTTGATCGTCTTGTCGGCGCCCAGCTCCATCAGGCGCCTGGCCTTGGCGTCAGTGCCGGCGCAGGCCACGACCTCGCAGCCCGCGAGCTTGGCGAGCTGCAGGCAGCACACGCCGACGCCGCCCGAGGCCCCCAGGATCAGCACCTTCTCGCCCTTCTTGATGCCGCCGTTGGTCACCATCATGCGCAGCGCCGTGCCGTAGGCCACGGGCAGCGCCGCGGCGTCGGAGTAGGAGACGCCGTCCGGGATCTTCACCAGCTGGTGCGCGCGCGCCTTGCACAGTTCCGCGAGGCCGCCATGCACCGTCTCGCCCATCAGCCCGCCCTCGATGCGGTTGATCGGATCGACCAGCACACGGTCGCCCTTCTTCCAGCCGGTGACGCCGGGGCCGACCTCGGCGATTTCACCGGCGACGTCGAGGCCCATGATGGCGGGCATCGGCACCTTGATGCCGGGCATGCCGCGGCGCGTGAAGACGTCGTGGTAGTTCAGCGACGATGCCTTGACCGCGACGATCACGTCGCCCTCGCCGGGCACGGGATCGGGAAAGCCGGTTTCGAAGACGAGGCGCTCGGGCCCGCCATGTTCGCGAACGACGGCAGCTTTCATTCTGGAAGTGCTCCTGCTGGGATCTGCTTGGCAAGCATGCGCTTGTCGATCTTGTTGGTGCCCGCGAGCGGCATCTCGTCGACGAAGAAGACGCGGCGCGGATGCTGGTAGGGCGGCGCGTTGGCCAGCGCATAGGTCTTTACCGCCTGCTCGTCGAGCTGGGCGTATTTTCTCCGCACGACGAACGCCACCGGCTTGTGGCCCTTCAGCTCGTCCGGCACGGGAAGCACGGCGGCCTGGTCAATGGCGGGATGCTTCTCCAGCATCTTCTCGACTTCGCCGGGATAGATGTTCTCGCCGCCGCACACGAACATGTCGTCGACGCGGCCGACGAAATAGAAGAAGCCGTTGCTGTCGCGGCGGAAGACGTCGCTGGTGCGGTAGTAGCCGTCCGGCGTCATCACCTCGGCCGTCTTGGCGGGCAGCTTGTGATAGTGCGTCATCAGCGCGCCGCACCTCATCTGGAGCTCGCCCCCCTGAGCGTCATCTCCGGAAACTTCCTTGCCGTCGCGCACCAGCCGCAGCTGCACCGCGGGGCTGGGATACCCGGTCGAGATGTCGGGCGTGGGCAAGCCAGCTGGATGCGGCCCGAACACCACAGGACCTGCCTCGGTGGTGCCGTAGCCGTTGCCGATGACGGCCTTGGGAAACACCGCGCGGGTCTGGTCGACCAGAGACTGGGTGATCGGGGCAGAGCCCATGCGCACGGCCTCGACGGCCGAGAGATCGGCGCTGGCCAGCAGCTCCTTCTCGCGCAGCAGCATGGCGATCATGGTCGGCACCGACGTCAGGAACGCCACGCGATGCTTGGCGGCGGCGGCGATATAGCCCTTCGTGGTGAACTGCGGCAGCAGCACGACCGTGTCGCCGTGGCTGAACGTCGTCTGGCACATCGCCAGACCGTTCATGTGATAGAGCGGCGCGGCGACGAGGGCGCGCTGGCCTTCCGGCACCGCCCGGCGCGGCCGCTGGCTGATCGCCCAGAGGTGCGAGTAGTGCGAGAGCACGACGCCCTTCGGCCGCCCGGTGGAGCCGGACGTATACAGGAACATCGCCGACTCTTCGGGCTTCATCACCAGCGGCGTGAACGGGCCGTCATCGAGCAGCGAGGAAAAGTCCTTGTCGAAGGAGATCTTCGGCACGCTGTCGGGCGCCAGCGGCAGCCGCGCATCGTCGCCGATCACCAGCTTGGCGTCGCAGTCGCCCACGATGTAGGCCACCGTCTCGGCGGGCAACTTCCAGTTCACCGGCACCGACACCAGGCCCGCCTGCATCGTGCCGAGGAAGGTGATCAGGAATTCCGCCCGGTTGGCCGACAGGATCGCGACCCTGTCGCCGCGCTGCAGCCCGCGCTTCAGCAGACCGCGCGCCACCGCGCCGGTGAGCCGCATCAGGTCGGCGTAGCTGTAGCGGCGTTCCTGGCCGTTGCCGCCTTCGTCGATCAGCGCCAGCGCTGTCGGCGGGACGTCGCGCGAAAGAGCGTCGCCCTGGTTGTCGTATTTGACGTCCAACATGCCTATTCGATGAACTCCAGAACCGCGTTGATCGCCTGCTTCGCGGGAACGATCACGCGATCGGCCTTCTTGATCACGCCCGCGATCTTGCCGGCGGCCAGCGCCTTCGCCGCCTTATCGAGTGAGACCGTACGCAGCGTGAGGCCCGCCATGTAGGCGGGGCGGCCCTCGGCGTCGGGCACGGCGTCGCCGAACTCGGCCTTGAGCGTTGCCTCGGTCACGATGTCGTAGCGCGCGTTGCCGACGGTGAGCGACTTGCCGCCCTTGATGTCGTGGATCGACTCGGGACCGAACATGTCGGCATAGAGCTTCGCCGCCTTCGCAGGGTCGGGCTCGACGATGATCGCGCGCGCGACGGCGACCGCGCCGTTGGCGTGATGGCGCCATTCGTCCCGCCACACCAGGTCGCGCGTGAAGTGGTGGCAGAAATAGACGCGGCCGTAGGGCATGTGGCCGGGCTTCATGCGGATCGTGCGGAAGCGCGCGTCGCCTTCGCCGCCGGCATACTTCACCGGCCGCGTGAATTCGACCGGAGGATCGAACGGCGCGCCGACCTTCTGGAGTTCCGCGTAGGTGACGGCCGAATCCTCGGAGCCGAACACCAGTCCATTGAGTCCAAAGGCGTAATTCAGGATGTCGAGACGACCGGACGTTGCGTTCTTCGGCACGGCGATCAACTCGAGATAGTCGGTGCCGAACATCGCCAGGTGGTTCATCGACCCCAGCGAATGGTAGCCGCGCTCGGTGAGGGTGAAGCCCAGGCGCCGGTAGACGTCGGCGGCATGGTCCATATCGTCGCGGGCGTTGATGACGACGTGGTCGAGGGTGGCCAAAGGTAATGTCATGCGGTGCTCCCGGGCGGAGAATGGACGTCCAAACTGAGGGCCGCCAGCAAGATTCTCTTTCTCTGGCGCACATTTTGCTGCGACTCTGAAGTCCGGCCGCTAGGCTTCGGCTCGTACCGATGAGAGGAACACCATGACCGCGAAATTCCGGCCCACGCGCCGCGCCACTCTGGCCGGCCTCTCCGCTCTTGCCCTGACCGGCCACCACGCCTCGGCGCAGACGCCGAAGAAGGGCGGCACGCTCACCTTCCTGATCACCAACGAGCCCAACACGCTGATGTCGGGCACGACCACCGCGACGACGGCGCTGACCGTCAGCGCCAAGATCACCGAAGGCCTCCTGGAATACGACTACGACATCAAGCCCAGGCCGCAGCTCGCGACCGAGTGGACCATCAGCCCCGACGGCCTCACCTATACGTTCAAGCTCCGGCCGAACGTGAAGTTCCACGACGGCAAGCCGTTCACCTCGGCCGATGTCGCCTTCTCGATCGAGATGCTGAAGAAGGTCCATCCGCGCGGCCGCAACACCTTCGCCAATGTGGCGGAGATCAAGACTCCCGATCCGCTGACCGCGATCGTCGTGCTGAGCAAGCCCGCGCCGTTCCTGATCAAGGCGCTGACCGCGGCGGAATCGCCGATGGTGCCGAAGCACATCTACGAAGGCACCGATCCGGTGACCAACCCGAACGGCAACGCACCGATCGGCACCGGCCCGTACAAGTTCAAGGAATGGGTGCGCGGCAGCCACGTGCTCTACGAGCGCAATCCGAACTACTGGAATCCCGACCTGCCGCGCATCGACCAGATGGTCATCAAGTTCATGCCCGATCCCGGCGCCCGCTCGGTCGCCTTCGAGAACGGCTCGGGCGACATCGGCTATCGCACGCCGGTGGCACTGGCCGATCTCGACCGCCTCAAGAAGCTGCCGAACCTCGTGTTCGAGACCGACGGCACGAGCTACTCGTACAACGTGTCGCTTCTGCAGTTCAATCTCGACAGCCAGTACTTCAAGCACCTGAAGGTGCGCCAGGCGGTGGCGCACTGCATCGATCGCGCGCTGCTGATCAAGACCGTGATGTACGGCTACGGCACCGCCTGCTACTCGCCGATCGCGCCCGGTCTCAAGGACTTTCATTTTTCGACGCCGAACCCGTACCCGCTCGACTTCAAGAAGGCCGAGCAGCTGCTCGACGAGGCGGGCTTCCCGCGCGGCGCCAACAAGATCCGCTTCAAGATCCCGATGGACTACAACCCGATCGGCGACGACGGCCGCAAGACCTGCGAGTTCATGCGCGCCACGCTCAGCCGCGTCGGCATCACCGTCGAGGTGCGTGCGCAGGATCTGCCGGCGTTCGCAAAGCGCATCTACACCGACCGCGACTTCGACTGCACCTACAACGGCCACTCCAACCTGATGGATCCCACCGTCGGCGTGCAGCGCGTCTACTGGTCGAAGAACTTCAAGAAGGGCGTGCCGTTCTCCAACGGCTCGAACTACAACAACCCGAAGGTCGACAAGCTGCTGGAGGATGCCTCGGTCGAGAACGATCCGGTGAAGCGCAAGGCGATGTTCGTCGAGTTCCAGAAGATCATCATGGACGAGGTGCCGGACATCAGCCTGTTCCAGCCGCTCTATCTCACGATCAAGAACAAGCGCGTGCATGAGGACTCGCTCACCGCCGACGGCGTGGAGTCCAACATGGCCAACGTCTGGCTGGCTTCGTAGCAGCCATGAGCCAAGCATAATGAGAATGGGCCGGCGCATCGCGACGACGCTGAAGCGCGCGGCGATCCACGCCGGGCCTACGGTGATCGGCATCATCGTGCTGGACTTCCTGTTCCTGCAGCTGATGCCAGGCGATGCCGCCGATGTCATGGCGACGGAGGCGGGTTCGGCCACCGAGGAATCGATGGCGGCGCTGCGCCACCAGTTCGGCCTCGACCTGCCGCTGCTGACCCAGCTGTGGAATTTCCTCAACCACCTCGCGCACGGCAGCCTGGGCTTCTCGCCGCGCTTCAACACCACGGTGCTCGATCTCATCATGCAACGCCTGCCGGGCACTCTGCTGCTGATGATCACGGCGCTGGGCTTCGCGCTGCTGCTCGGCATCGTGCTGGGTTCGGTGATGGCGGCGTGGGTGGGCAAGTGGCCCGACCGGCTGCTCTCGGTCGTCGTGCTGCTGCTCTATTCGATGCCGGGGTTCTGGGTCGGCCTGATGGCGATCGTGCTGTTCTCGGTGAAGCTGGGCTGGCTGCCCAACGACGGCAACGAGACCATCGGCGCCCATCTCACGGGGCTGGCGTTCATCGCCGACCGTCTCGCCCATCTCGTCCTGCCGGCGCTGGCGCTCGCGTCCTTCTTCGTCGCGGTCTACGCGCGGCTGGTGCGCACCTCCATGCTCGAGGTCCAGCGCCAGGACTTCATGCGCACCGCCCACGCCAAGGGGCTCAACCCCTTCCTGATCCAGCTGCGCCATGCGCTGCGCAACGCGCTGATCCCGGTGACGACGGTCGCCGGCATGCATCTCGGCAACCTTTTGGGCGGCGCCGTCGTCGTGGAAACTTTGTTCGGCTGGCCGGGCATGGGTCGTCTCGCGCTCGAGGCGGTGCTGGCGCGCGATTTCTCGGTGCTGCTGGGCGTGCTCTTGCTGTCCTCGCTGCTGGTGATCGTGGCGAACGTGTTGATCGACCTGCTGCATGCCTGGCTCGATCCGCGGATCGGTGAGGCATGACGGTCGAGGCCGAAATCGTCGATCTCGGCAGCCGCGCCGCGCCCAAGAAAGGCCGGCGGCTGCGCGCCTTCCTGCGCAATCCCAACTTCGTGGCGGGTGCCGCGATCCTGGCGTTCTTCGTCTTCCTGGCGCTGTTCGCCAGCCTGCTGTTCTCCGACGATCCGCAGGCGATGGTGAGTTCGCCGCTCGTCTGGCCGGGCGACGACTGGCAGTTCCCGCTGGGTACCGACTCGCTCGGCCGCGACGTGCTGGCGCGGCTGGCCTACGGCGCGCAGGCCTCGCTGCTGGTTGGCATTGCCTCGGCCACCATCGGTCTTGCGATCGGCATGGTCGTGGGAGCGACCGCGGGCTTCTTCGGCGGCTGGATCGACACCGTGCTGATGCGCCTGGTCGAGCTGTTCCAGACCACGCCCACCTTCCTGCTGGTGATCGTGATCGTGTCGATCAGCGACCCCTCGCTCGGCACCATTGTCGTGGCGATCGGTCTGGCATCGTGGCCCACCGTGGCGCGGCTGGTGCGGGCGCAGTTCCGCTCGTTGCGCGAGTCGGACTTCGTGATGGCCGCGCGCAGCCTGGGCTACTCGCGCCTGCGCATCATCGTGCAGGAGATTTTGCCGAACGCGCTGCCGCCGATCATCGTCGCCGCCTCGGTGATGATCGCCAACGCGATCCTGACCGAGGCGGGCCTGTCATTCCTCAACATGCGCGACCCCAACGTCGTGAGCTGGGGCGGCATGATCGGCGACGGCCGCGAGCAGCTGCGCAACGCCTGGTTCCTGACCGCGCTGCCGGGTGCGGCGATCGCGATGGCCGTGCTGTCGCTCAACCTCGTGGGCGACGGGCTGAACGAGATCCTCAATCCGCGGACAGAATAATGGGATTTTGGCAATGAGCCTGCCCGCGCCCCTCCTGGCCGTCGACAAACTTACCGTCGGCTTTCCCGGCCACACTGCCGTGCACGAATCGAGCTTCGCCATCGAGGCCGGCGAGACCCTGGCGCTGGTGGGCGAGTCGGGTTGCGGCAAGTCGGTGACGGCCTTCTCGGTGATGCGCCTGCTGCCGCCCAACGCCCAGGTGAAGTCGGGCCGCATCCTGTTCGACGGGCTCGATCTTCTGACGAAGACTCCCGCCGAGATGCGCGACATCCGCGGCAAGCAGATCTCGCTGATCCAGCAGGAGCCGATGACCTCGCTCAATCCGGTCCTGTCGATCGGCGTCCAGATCATGGAAGTGCTCCGCCGCCACGAGAAGGTCTCGCGCAAGCAGGCCCGTGCGCGGGCGATCGAACTGCTCGATCTCGTGTCCATTCCCGACGCGCATCGGCGCGTCGACGATTACCCGCACAATCTCTCGGGCGGCATGCGCCAGCGCGTGATGATCGCCATGGCCGTCGCCTGCGGGCCCAAGCTCCTGATCGCCGACGAACCCACGACCGCGCTCGACGTCACGACGCAGGCGCAGGTGCTCGACCTGCTCGACGATTTGCGGCATCGCCTCAAGATGGCGGTGCTGCTGATTACACACGATCTGGGCGTCGTGGCGCAATGGGCCGACCGCATCGCCGTGATGTACGCCGGCCGCATCGTCGAGAAGGCCGACATCAAGCCGTTCTTCGCCGAGCCGTTGCATCCTTACTCGCGCGGCCTGCTGGGCGCGCGCGTCGATGTCGACAGGGAGGAGCATTATCTCACCGACCGGCTCACCGAGATTCCGGGCAGCGTCGGCTCGGCGGCCGCGGAAGCAGGCTGCCCCTTCGCGCCGCGCTGTCCGATCGTCGTGCCCGGCTGCCGCCTCGCGCCGCCTGCGCTGATCGTGCAGGGCGAGCGCGCCGTGGCTTGCCCCAGAGTTCGGGTGAGTGTGACGGCATGACCGCACTCCTTTCCGTGCGCGAGCTGCACACGCGCTACTCCGTCGGCAAGAACGTGCTGCGCGCGGTCGATGGCGTGTCGTTCGAGCTCGAGCGCGGCGAGACGGTCGGTCTCGTGGGCGAGTCGGGCTGCGGCAAGAGCACGCTCGGCAAGACCATCCTGCGCCTGGTGCCGTCGGCCGAAGGGGGCATCGTGCTCGACGGCGCCGACATCACGCATCTCGGCGATGGAGCGATGGCGCCGCACCGGCGCAAGGTCCAGATGATCTTCCAGGATCCGTTCGGTTCGCTTAATCCGCGGCAGACCATCCGCACCGTGCTCGACACCGCGCTCAAGGTCCACAAGCTCGGCAGCCGCGAGGAGCGCGCGCGCCAGATGCAGGAGATCGTGACCCGCGTCGGCCTGCCGTCGGACTCCCTCGACCGCTATCCGCACGAATTCTCCGGCGGCCAGCGCCAGCGCATCGGCATCGCCCGCGCCCTGATCCTGAGACCGGCGCTGATCGTCTGCGACGAGCCGGTCTCGGCGCTCGACGTCTCGATCCAGGCCCAGATCCTGAACCTGCTGGTCGACCTCAAGCGCGACCTCGGCCTCTCCTATCTCTTCATTTCCCACGATCTATCGGTGGTGCGTTACTTCGCCGACCGGGTGCTGGTCATGTACCTCGGCCGCATCGTGGAAAGCGCCGGCCACGCCACCTTGTGGCGCGACCCCCGTCACCCGTACACCAAGGCTCTGTTGGCGGCCGTGCCGTCCACGGACCCGACGCACCGCCGCAGCGCGCCGCCGATCAAGGGCGAGCTGTCGATGGACATCACGGCGGGATGCCGTTTCAGTTCACGTTGTCCGGCCGCGACCGATCGCTGCCGGACGGAGGAGCCGCTCCTCCGCCCCGTTGGAGAAAGTCATCATGCCGCCTGTCACTACGCCTGAATCTATTCGTCTCGCCGTCGACATCGGCGGCACCTTCACCGACGTCGTGCTCGAGACGCCCGCCGCGCGATTCTCGACCAAGGTGCTGACCACGAAGACCGCGCCGGAAGAGGGTGTGCTCGACGGCATCCTGAAGGCGCTGCAGCTGGGCAACATCGCGCCGAAGGAAGTGGGCCTGATCGTGCACGGCACGACGCTCGCCACCAACGCCATCATCGAGCGCAAGGGCGCGCTCACCGCGCTGGTCACCACGCAGGGCTTCCGCGACTCGATCGAGATCGCGCAGGAGAACCGCTTCGAGCAGTACGACATCTTCATCGAAAAGCCCGAGCCACTGGTGCCGCGCACCTTGCGCTTCACCATTCCCGAACGCGTCGACGCCAAGGGCGGCGTGCGCCTGGCGCTCGACGAGAAGGCGGTCGAGGTGCTGGCCGAGACGCTGAAGGCCAAGAAGGTCGAGGCCGTAGCCATCGGCTACCTGCACAGCTACGCCAACCCCGCGCACGAGAAGCGCACCGCCGAGATTCTGGCCAAGCTGCTGCCGGGCGTGCGCCTGTCGGTGTCGAGCGAGATCTGCCCCGAGGTACGCGAGTACGAGCGCTTCTCGACCACCGTCGCCAACGCCTATGTCCAGCCGCTGATGGGCCAGTATCTCGAGAACCTGAAGACGCGGGTCACGGAGACGGGCTTCAACTGCCCGATCCTGCTCATGACCTCGGGCGGCGGCCTCACGACGCTGGAGACGGCGGCGCGCTTCCCGATTCGCCTCGTCGAGTCGGGCCCCGCCGGCGGCGTGATCCTGTCGACCCACATCGCCGAGAACATGGGCATCGACCGCATCCTCTCCTTCGACATGGGCGGCACCACCGCCAAGATCTGCATCATCGACGACGGCAAACCGATGGCCTCGCGCAGCTTCGAGGTCGACCGCCGCTACCGCTTCATGAAGGGCTCGGGTCTGCCCGTGCGCATCCCCGTGATCGAGATGGTCGAGATTGGTGCGGGCGGCGGCTCGCTCGCGTCTGTCGACGCCATGAAGCGCATCAACGTCGGTCCCGAAAGCGCGGGCTCCGATCCCGGCCCCGCCTGCTATTCGCGTGGCGGCAGCCATCCCGCGGTCACCGACGCCAACGTGGTGCTGGGCCGTATCGATCCCGACCGCTTCGCCGGCGGCTCGATCATGCTCGATGCCTGTAAGAGCGGCGCCGCCCTCGAGACCCATGTCGGCAGCAAGCTCGAGCTCGACATCACGATGGCCGCGTTCGGCGTCTCCGAGGTCGTCGAGGAAAACATGGCCAATGCCGCCCGCGTCCACGCCGTCGAGCGCGGCGCCGAGCTGGAAGGCCGCACGCTTATCGCTTTTGGAGGAGGCGCACCGCTCCATGCCGCGCGTCTCGCCGAAAAGCTCGGCATCACCGACGTGCTGATTCCGGCCGGCGCCGGTGTCGGCTCGGCCGTGGGCTTCCTGCGCGCACCGATCGCCTTCGAGGTCGTGCGCTCGAAGTTCGTGCGGCTCTCGGCCTTCGATCCGGCCGCAATCAACGCCATGTTCGCCGAGATGGCGAAGGAAGCCACCGACGTGGTGAAGATGGGCGCGGCGGCTGGCGTGCCGATCAAGATCAGCTGCAGCGCCGACATGCGCTATGCGGGCCAGGGCCACGAGATCCTGGTCGAGCTGCCGGACGGCCCCTTCACCAAGGCCTCGGTCGCCGAATTGCAGAAGCGCTTCGACGCGGGCTATCGCGCCTTGTTCAGCCGCGTGATCCCCGCCCTCGACATCGAGGTCGTGGGCTGGATCCTGCGCGCCGAAACGCCGGCCCCGGGCCGCGCCGCCGAGCTGCCGAAGGCCGCTGCCGCCGAGGGCGCCAAGCCCGCGCCGATCGGCACGCGCCAGCTGTTCGACCCGATGGAGCGGGATTTCCGCGCCGTGCCCGTCTATGCTCGCACGTCGCTGAAGCCCGGCAACATCATCCAGGGTCCCGCTGTTATCGCCGAGGACGAGACCACCACGATCATCACCTCGGGATTCACCGCCGCGCTCGACCCGTCGGGCGCCATTCGTCTCACGGCCCGCAAGGCCGCGCTCCAGGAGGCCGCACAATGAGTACAGTTCGTGCCAATCACCCGCTGAGCCGCATTGAATACCAGGTGATGTGGAACCGCCTGATCTCCGTGGTCGAGGAGCAGGCGCAGACGCTGGTTCGCACGGCCTTCGGCACGGCGACGCGCGAGGCGGGCGATCTCTCTGCCGGCGTCTACGACACCAAGGGCCGCATGCTAGCCCAGGCCGTGACCGGCACGCCCGGCCACGTGAACTCGATGGCGGCGTCCGTGGGCTACGTGCTCGAGAAGGTGCCGCTCAAGACGATGAGCGACGGCGACGCCTACATCGTGAACGACCCGTGGCAGGGCACCGGCCACCTGAACGACATCGTGATCGTGACGCCGACGTTCCGCCGCGGCACCGCGGTCGGCCTGTTCGCCTGCACGCTCCATGTCGTCGACATCGGCGGCCGCGGCATCATCGGCGAGGCCAAGCAGGTCTACGAGGAAGGCATCTACATCCCGATCACCAAGATCGTCGACAAGGGTGTGATGAACGACTGGCTGATCGACATCATCAAGGCCAACGTGCGCGAGCCGATCCAGGTGATCGGCGACATCTATTCCGAGATCGCCAGCAACGAAGTGGGCGGCAAGCGCCTGGTCGCGATGATGGACGAGTTCGGGCTCGAGCATCTCGACGACCTCGCCAAGCACGTGCTCGACCATTCGCGCGAGGCGAGCCTCGAGGCGATCAACAGGCTGCCGCACGGCACCTACCATAATTCCATGATGGTCGACGGCATCAACGGCGTGCCGATGGAGCTGAAGGCCAAGCTCACCATCGGGCCGACCGGCATCGACGTCGACTTCGCGGGCTCCGCGGGCGTGGTCCAGCTCGGCATCAACGTGCCGCTCTGCTACACCGAGGCCTACACCAGCTTCGGCGTGAAGTGCATCGTGGCGCCGCACGTGCCCAACAACTGGGCCTCGCTCGCCACCATCCGCGTCACCGCGCCGGAAGGCTGCATCCTGAACGCCAAGCATCCGCTGCCGGTGGCGGGCCGCTCGATCATCGGCCAGATGCTGCCCGACGTCGTGTTCGGCTGCCTGCAGCAGGCGATCCCCGATGGCGTGCCGGCCGAGGGCACCTCATGCCTCTGGAACATCCGCCTGATGGGCGGCATCGGCCGCGTCGAGGGCGACGCTGCCAAGCTCATGAAGGCCACGGCCTACTCGGTGACCGGCTTCCACTCCGGCGGCACCGGCGCGCGGCCCAAGCTCGACGGCCTCAGCGCCACGGCGTTCCCGTCGGGCGTGCGCAACGTGCCGGTCGAGATCACCGAGACGATCGCGCCCGTATTGTTCTGGAGCAAGGAGTACCGCCAGGATTCCGGCGGCGCCGGCGAGTTCCGCGGCGGCCTGGGCCAGGTCGTCGAGATCGAGACGGCGGAGGAGATGCCGTTCACCATCTCCTCGTCCTACGACCGCGTCGTCTTCCCGCCGCGCGGCCGCCTCGGCGGCCTGAACGGCGCGACCGGCAAGATCGAGGCGGTGCACGCCAACAAGCAGCTGCCGCCCAAGGCCTCGTCGAGCATCCCGGTCGGCGAGCGCCTGCGCGTCTCGATGCCCGGCGGCGGCGGCTACGGCGACCCGCACAAGCGTCCCGCCCAGAGGGTGGCCGACGATGTCGAGCGCGGACTGGTGTCGAAACAGTCGGCGCGCGAGCATTACGGCGTGGCGCTCATGGCGGACGGGACCGTCGATGAGGCGGAGACGGCGCGGCTGCGGACGAAGGTGGCGGCGGAGTGATGTTACGAAAGGTGAGCGGTGAGGGCGAAGACTGCGCCACGCCGCCCGGACCTTAGAGGACAGTCACCTTGTCGCCGGACGATTTCTCATAGGCCGGTAGCAGCTCGGCCAGCACCTTTATGTCGGCGGTGCTGGCGAGGCCCGGCGCTGCGGTCGCCACCACCACGCCCAAGACAGCTAATATTGCTGCGCGGAGGGGGTGGCGGAATCCGGTACAAAATAGGGGAAAAGCCTTATGCCATAGGCATCGGAGGTGTCCCAGGAAGTCGGCGCACACCGCGTCATCTTTTCCGCTAGCGCTTGAACACGCCGGTCAGTGTCGCCTTCTCGATCGTGTTGAAGTGCAGATTGAAGCCCACGATCGCGGCGGAGGTGTCGGCATTTACCGGCAATGTCTCCTGCTTCACGGCAAATACAGTGAACTGATAACGGTGCGGGCCGTGGCCCTCGGGCGGGCAGGGGCCGCCGTAGCCGGGCTTGCCGAAGTCGGTGCGGGTCTGCAGCGCGCCCTTGGGCAGCAGGCCCGAGGCCGGGTTGCCGGCGTCGAGCTTCAGCTCGGTGACGCTCGCGGGGATGTTCACCACCACCCAGTGCCAGAAGCCGCTGCCCGTGGGCGCGTCGGGATCGAAGCAGTGGACCGCGAAGCTCTTGGTGCCGGCGGGGAAGTTCGTCCACGAGAGCTGCGGGGATTTGTTGCCGCCGCCGCAGCCGAAGCCGTAATCGGCCGACAGGATGTGGTCCATGCCCAGCATCGCGCCTTCCGTGAAACTGCTGCTGGTGAGGGTGAGCGCCATGGGGATCCTCCGGGTTCTGATTGGGCTGCAAGGATAGTCCCGCGGATGCAAACTAGGCAAACCGGTGCATCACCTGTGAAGCGATCCGCGACGCGATGCATCACGCCAATGGCCGTGGCGCGGAGTAGTGTGCCCGCACATGATTGGCATCCAGCGCGCTTTTCGATCCGTCCTCGACGGCACGCTTGTCCGGCTCGCGCGCTACATCGATGCGCGCGTGCATCCGGTGCGCGAGCATCATGACGAGGTGTTCGACATCGTCTCGCGCCGCGCGGCCGAGAGTTCGGCCGACTACATCGAGGCGCATCTCGATCACGCCCAGCTCTTTCCGACGCGCGAGCAGGTGTGGGACTACGCGCTCTCCCAGGTGACGCTCGACGGGCTGCATGCCGAGTTCGGCGTGTTCGAAGGCCATTCGATCAATCACATGGCGGCCGAGCTGGGCGACAAGACGATCTACGGCTTCGACAGCTTCGAAGGGCTAAAGGAAGACTGGAGCGGCACCTGGTATCGCGCCGGTCATTTCACTTTGAGCGGCAAGATGCCCGAGGTGCGGCCGAACGTGCGGCTGAACAAGGGCTGGTTCGACGCCACGGTGCCGCCGTTCCTGGCCGCGCATCCGGGCAAGCCGTTTGCCTTCGTGCATCTCGATGCCGACACCTACGAGTCGACGACGCTGGTGCTGTCGCTGCTGGCCGAACGCATCGTGCCCGGCACGGTGCTGGTGTTCGACGACTATCTCGGCTTTCCCAACTGGCAGCACGGCGAGTACATGGCGTGGCAGCAGTTCGTGACCAATCGCAGATTGAAGTACCGCTACCTCGCCTTCGGCAACACGCCGGTCGCGGTGATCGTTCTCTGACCGTCAGGTCAGGGAGCTGTTCTGTCCGTGGAAGATCCACGCGTTCAGCAGGAGCACGGCCAATTCGGTGACGCCGAAGCCCACGATCAGCCAGACCAGGAGCCCGACGACGCCTTTGGTCATGACGCTCATGCTATGGCCGCGTGTGTGTTGCCGAACATTCTTCGGCCCTCCCAAGGTTGTTGATCTTGACGAGACAACGGGCGCACTTGCGCAATGGTTTCATCTTCAGATATGCAAAATTGGTTTTTATCGCGAGGCGCCCTTGATCCAGCTGAAAATCCCCGCCGTATACATGCGCGGCGGCACGAGCAAAGGCGTCTTCTTCCTCGCCGACGATCTGCCTGCCGATAAGTCCGAACGCGAACGCCTCTTGCTGCGCGTCATCGGCAGCCCGGATCGTTACGGCAAGCAGACCGACGGCATGGGCGCCGCCACGTCGAGCACATCGAAGGTCGTGATTCTCTCGAAGTCCGCCCGTCCCGATTGCGACGTCGACTATCTCTTCGGCCAGGTCGCGATCGACGCGCCGGTGATCGACTGGTCGGGTAACTGCGGCAACCTTACCACCGCGGTCGGCCCGTTCGCGATCAGCGAAGGCATGATCGCAGCGCCCGCGAACGGCGAGGCGACGGTGCGCATCTGGCAGGCCAACATCGGCAAGCGAATCATCAGCCACGTGCCGATGAAGGACGGCGAGGTCGTCGAGATGGGCGACTTCGAACTCGACGGCGTGGCATTCCCGGCGGCCGAGGTGAAGATCGAGTTCCTCGATCCCGCCGCCGACGAAGGGGAAGGCGCGCGCGCCGCGGGCGGCATGTTCCCGACCGGCAACAAGGCCGACATGCTGGACGTGCCGGGCGTCGGCACGGTCGAGGCGACGCTGATCAATGCCGGCAATCCCACGATCTTCGTCGATGCCGCACGGCTGGGCCTCACCGGCACGGAGCTGCAAGGCGACATCAATGGCGATGCGAAGATCCTGGCGCTGGCCGAAGCGGTGCGCAGCCACGGCGCCGTCGCCATGGGCCTGGTGAAGACGCCGCAGGAGGCGACCGAGAAGCGGCCGCATACGCCCAAGCTCTCGTTCGTCGCGAAACCTGCCGACTACACCGCGTCCGACGGCAAGAAGATCGCGCCCGGGTCGATCGACCTGCTGGCGCGCATCTTCTCGATGGGTGTGCTGCATCACGCCATGACCGGCACCGGCGCCGTCGCCATCGCGGCCGCCGCGGCGATCCCGGGCACGATCGTGAGCCGGGTCGCCCCGGTGGGCGCCGACGGGCGGGTGAAGTTCGGCCATCCCTCGGGCGTGCTCAACGTCGGCGCCGAGGCGTGCGAAAAGAACGGCCAGTGGACCGTGACCAAGGTGATGATGAGCCGGTCGGCGCGCCGGCTGATGGAAGGTTGGGTCCGGGTGCCCGCCTAGTAGCGGGCGGCGCTTCCCAGTAGATTGCCCATATGCTCGAAGCCGATCAGAAACTCCTGGCCCGCGCCGTTGCCGTGGCGCGCAATGCAATCCCGGCCTGCGACTGGGCCGCGATCGCCTCCCGCATCGCCGCCGACCGCACGAATTTCGAGCAGCGCCTGCGCAAGCCCGTCCACGAGATCGACACCTATCTCGAGCCCGGCCTCGAGACCCTGACGCGCGATGCCGTCATCGTGCATCCGCTGACGCTCGAGGCCGCCAAGGTGGCCGAGATCCGCCGTCATCTCGAGACGCAGACGGTGCACAAGGGCTATCACGTCTACTGGTCCGACCGGCAGCAATGCTCGCTCGACGAGGCGCGCAAGGCGGGGCCGTTCGCCGGCTACACGATGGACCAGATGATGCGCACGCCGCATCTCGTCGACTTCTTCAATCGTCCCGCGATCGTCGATTTCGTCGAGATGGCGCTGGGGTGCGTGCCGACCCTCTACTCGATCAATGCCTGGTGGTCGTTCCCGGCGACCACGCCGACCGGCCATGGCGCGCAGTTCTTCCATCGCGACAACGACGACTGGCGCTTCATCACCCTGTTCCTCTACCTGACGGACGTCGATGAAGACTCGGGACCGCATCAACTCATCAAGGGGTCGCATACGCTCGAAGGCATGACGGCGTTGATCGACGCCGCGAAAGCGCGCGGCGAGGACGTGCCGATCGACGCGCTCGCGAGCTTCAGCGACCGCAACTACTTCACCGGCACCTTCTCGAGCACCTGCGAGCGCGTCTTCAAGGCGGAGACGGCGAACATCGTGGGACCGGCGGGCACGATCTTCATGGCCAACACGGTGGCGGCCCATCGCGGCCTGATGCCGGCCAAGAAGCCGCGCCTGGTCGCCTGGGCGCGCTACGGAATGGGTCCCAACGTGAATTCGGCGGACATCGAGCAGGGGCCGTTGGCGCAGGTCCAGGTCCGCACGACGCTGCGGGACACGCCGCGCAATCGCTACATCAACCGGCTGCTGTTCGAGTTCGACCGCCGGCCGGGCCTGCACCAGGATTTCCCGGACGGTCCCTCGCGGCTGGCGCGTGTCGTCGCCAGCCTGCGCGGCCGCTAGTAGGTCGAGACCTTGTCGGGCTCGCCGAGCGAGGGCCAGACGCGGCTGTAGAGGAACAGCAGCGCCTCTCCGGACTGCATGCTGTCGAAGGTCGGCGGATGCTCGGCGTCGACGCAGGTCGAGAGCGGCCTGATCACCGTGTCGTAGTCGGGATTGGCGAACACGCCGACCGAATAGCGCTCGCGGCCGTAGTGGTTGACGACGCGATGCAGCGTCGAGGCGAAGCGGTTGTTGGTCCACATGCGCATCGAATCGCCGATGTTGACCACGAAGGCATTCTCGACCGGGGGCACGATCAGCCACTCGCCCGACTTGCTCTTGATCTCAAGCCCGCCGCAATCGTCCTGCTGCAGCATGGTGAAGCCGCCCGCGTCCTGGTGGGCGCGGCTGTCGCCGCCCTCGAGCGCGGCCTGCTGGTCCTGGGAGAGATAATGAAGCAGCCGCACCTGGATCAGCGGCTTCTTGTAGAACTGCGCGAAGTAGTCCGGCGGCAGCTTGAGGCCGCGCGCGAACACCGACGCCACCAGCGCGGTGAACTCCGTCATCGTCGTGTGATAGTCGAGGACGGCGTCCTTGAAGCCCGGCAGGTTGTCCGGCCACAGGTTATGGCCGTGCAGCGGCTTGCCCGCCTTCACGTCGGGATCGTCGTCGGGCAACTCGACGGAAATCTGGAATGCCTCGTTCTTGTGCGGCTTGCGCGCCTTCATGCGGCCTTCGGCGAGATGCGGCTGGAAGCCCTCGATCGCCTTGCCGCGATAGGCCTTCTTCTGTCCGGGCTCGTCCATCGGCAGGTAGCCGCGGAACAGGTTCGAGTTGCCCATGTAGGCCTTCATCTTCGCTTCGAGCGGCAAAGCGAAGAAGCGCGCCGACTGGCGGAAGATCTCGCGGATCTTCGCCGGCGGCACGGGATGGTTCACGATCGTCAGGAAGCCGATGTCGCGGCAGGCATCGTGGACTTCCTTGGCGAGACGATCCTTGGCCGTCTCATTGGTGCCGGCGAGTGGTGCGAAGTCGATCACCGGCAGTTCGTTGGCATTGGCCCAGCGGCCGAGCTTGGGTGCCGCCAGCGGCGGGGCGACAGGAGCGGAGGCTGCGGTCTGGACGTCCGATGGCATGGCGATGTCCTCCTGGCTCTAGGCCGACAACACGTCGAGCAGCTGCTGGCGTGCGTCGGTGGCGTTCTTAGCATACCACGCGATGCCGCCCGGGATCATCTTGGCATAGTTCTCGGGCGCGCCGGGATTGATCTTGTTCCATTCCGCATCGAGAAGTTTCGCGGCCTCGGGATTGCTCGGGCCGTAGCCGTTGGTCTTGAGCAGCTGGGCCTGGCCTTCGGGCTCCAGCGAGACGTTGATGAAGTCGGCGATGGCCCGGCCGCCCTGCGCACCCTTCGGCACCATCCAGCACGCGCCCCACGAGATGCCCTCGTTCCAGGTCCAGTCGATCAGGCCCTTGGTGTCCTGCTTGAGCGGCCAGGCGCGCGTGTTCAGCAGCACGCCCAGATGCGCCTCGCCGTTGCGATAGGCGTTCTGGCCGTCGGCGATCACGTCGTAGTAGATCGCGTGTTCCTTCATCTTCTTGTGCATGTCGAGCGCGAGCTTCATGTCGATCGGATAGAGCTTGTCCCTCGGCACGCCGGCGGCCAGCAGCGCCGCTTCGAGCGTCGCGTCGGGCTCGCGGCGGAAGGCGCGCTTGCCGGGGAACTTCTTGAAGTCCCACACGTCCTTCCAGTTCTCGGGGACCATGCCGCCCCACTTCTTGGTGTTGTAGGTCAGCACCATCGCATAGATGTAATTGCCGATGCCCCATTCGACGACATGCTCGGGGCGCACCTTGCTCTTGTCGACAACGGAATAGTCGATCGGCTCCAGCATGCCCTGCGGTCCGAGCTCGAGCGCGGTGTGCAGGTTGCGGTCCATCACGTCCCACGTGACCTTCTTGCTCTCGACCATCAGGCGGATGCGCCCGGTGGCGGGACCGGTGCCGTCGATCACCGCCTTGCGGTCGGGAAACTTCTTGAGATACGGGTCGACCCACGAGGCCTTCATGCCCTTGATGGCGTCGCCGCCCCAGTTGACCACGACCAGCTCCTTGGCGTCGGCGAGAGCCGGGGTCAGCTTCGCCGCAATCGGCGCGATGCCCAGGATGGCGCACATCGAGAAGAAGGTGCGACGGCGATAGACCTGGCCCTCTGTCCGCTCAACGAACTTTTCGAGGTCATCCATACGATCACGGATATCGGACATTCTTCTCTCCCTAGGATGCGCGCCTGGCCCGCAACGACAATTCCGCGGTCAGCACCAGCAGCGTGAACAGGATCATCGCCGTGGCCACCACCGCGATGACCGGATCGAGATTGTCATTGATTCCGTCCCACATGCGGCGCGGCAGCGTGAACAGCGCCCGCCCGCCGATGAAGATGACCACGATCAGCTCGTCCCAGGAATGGATGAAAGCAAAAATCGCACCTGAGAGCACGCCGGGAACGATGTTGGGCACGATCACATAGCGGAGAGTTTGCCGGACCGAGGCGCCCAGCCCGCGGGCTGCCTGTTCGAGCCGCGGATCGAGATTGCTGAGCGATCCGGAGACCGTCAGCACGACAAAAGGCAGTCCCGTCACCGCGTGCGCCAGGATCACCCCAATGGCTGTGCCCACCAGGTCGAGCTCGACATAGAGGCGGTAGATGCCCAGTGCGTAGACAATCGTTGGCACCGCCATGGGCAGGATCATCAGGCTGCGGATCTTCTCCGACAGGCCCGACGACAGCCGCCAGCAGCCGATGGCGCAGAGCGTGCCGGCGGCGACGGCAATCACCGTCGAGACGACGGCGATCCAGAGGCTCTGCCAGATGCTGGCAACCCAGGCTTCGCTGGTCAGGAACGCCTGCCAGTGCTGCAGCGACCAGTGCTCCTGCGGCAGCGCGAGATAGCGTGTGTCGGTGAACGACACAGGGATCACGGCGAAGGCAGGCAGCGCCAGGAAACTCAGCACCAGCCAGGCGAAGGCCGCGACGATGCCGGAGGGCTGCAATTTGCTCATGCGCCGAACAGCCGCTTCACGTCGATCACACGCGACAGCGCCCAGAGCGCGCCGACCACGGCGATCATCAGGCTCGCGGCCAGCATGGTGCCGAGGCCCCAGCGGCTGGTCTCGTTGATCTGGATCGCGGTGTACTGCGCCACCATCAGCACGCGGCCGCCGCCCAGGATTGCGGGCGTGACGTAGAAGCCAAGCGACAGGATAAACACCAGCGTGCCTGCGCCGATCAGTCCCGGGCGCGTGAGCGGCAGGAACACCATGCGGAAGGCCTGGAAGCGGCTGGCGCCCAGCGAGCGCGCGGCGGCCACGAGCCCGGCATCGATGCCGCGCATGTTGGCGTACAAGGTCAGGATCGCGTAGGGCAGCATCACGTGCACCATCGCGATCAGCACGCCGGTTTCGTTGCGCGCGAGCTGTATCGGCTCATCCGTGAGACCGAGGCCCTGCAGCGCCGCGTTGATCGGCCCCTGCGGCCCCAGGATCGTGAGCCACGCGAAGGACCGCACCAGGACAGAGATCCAGAACGGCAGCAGCACGCAGAACAGCATTAGCCGCTGACGCTGCGAGGTGGCCGCGCGCATTGCGTAGGCCACGGCATAGCCCAGCAGCAGCGCGAACGCCGTCGTGATTGCCGCAATCCGCACCGTGGTCAGCAGGGTCTTCTGCACCGAGGCGCTGGTGAACAGCAGTTCGTAGTTGGCGAAGCCGGGCTTGGGTTCGCGCACGCTGGTCAGCAGCACGTTGCCCAGTGGCACGAAGTAGATCGCGACCAGCATGATCAGCGCCGGCAGCACGATCAGCCAGTAGACGCGGTTGACGTCCTTAGTCAGCGAGAGCACGGCAATCCTCCGCGCGCCAGCCGATCTCCAGTGCCGCCCCTTGTTCGAGCGTTGCCTGCCCGGCGCCATTGGGCAGCTTCGCCACGACATCCTCGCGGCCGAGCGTGCCCAGGCGCAGGCGCAACTGATCGCCCAGGAAGGAGACTTCGAGCAGCGTGGCCGGGAAGCAGTTGGCGCAGGAAGCGGCCGCCGCGCCCAGCACGATCTTCTCCGGGCGCAGCGCCACGTTGACCGCGGCGCCGGCCGTGCAAGCGCCGACGGCGGTCGCGATCACTTTCGCGCCGCCCGCGAGCGTCACCGCACACTGCCCGCCATCGCGGCTGGCGACGGTACCCAGCAAGGTGTTGCTCTCGCCCAGGAACTGCGCGACGAACAGGGACTCCGGCGCTTCGTAGAGTTGGCGCGGCGGCGCCACCTGGCGCAACTGGCCGGCACTGAAGACCGCCACGCGATCGGACATGGTCATCGCTTCGATCTGGTCGTGCGTCACGTAGACCATCGTGACGCCCAGCCGCGCGTGCAGGTGCTTCAGCTCGTACTGCATCTGCTCGCGCAGCTGGCGGTCGAGCGCGCCCAGCGGCTCGTCGAGCAGCACGAGCCTGGGCTCGAACACCAGCGCGCGCGCGACGGCCACGCGCTGCTGCTGGCCGCCCGACAGTTGCTGCGGCCGGCGGTCGGCCAGCCCCTCGAGCCGCACCATCGACAGCGCGCGCTTCACCTGGGTCGCGATCTCCGCGCCCGTCCTGCCGCGCACCTTGAGCGGAAAGCCGATGTTCTCGCCCACCGTCATGTTGGGAAACAGCGCGTAGTTCTGGAACACCATGCCGATGCCGCGCTTCTCGACCGGCACATGCGTCACGTCGGCGCCGGCGACCAGGATGCGGCCGGCCGTCGGCTGCTCGAAGCCCGCCAGCATGGTGAGGGTGGTGGTCTTGCCCGAGCCCGACGGCCCCAGCAGCGTCAGGAACTCGCCCGTCTCGACGTCGAGGTTCAGCGCGCGCACGGCGTCGGTCTTGCCGTCGTAGCTCTTTCGAATGTCGATGAACCGGACCAGCGGTTCGGGATGCGCGGTGCTCATGCGTCGAGAATGGGGAAGACCTTTCGCCGCTGTCGAGCGAATTCCGTGCCAGCTAGGCGTTGTCTTCGACCTGGTTCCGCGGGATGAGGAAGTTGATCAGGATGAGCTCGATTTTCTCTTCCCTGGTCAGGCTTTCGTATTCCTTGATCTCCGCCGGAGGCCAGGCAGTCTTGCCGGTGCTCATCATCTCCCAGGGTTCGCCCGGCGGGTCGAGCGGGTGGGCCGGGAAGTACTGCGCGGCGAAGACCAGGGCGCGATGCTCGGGGTCTGTCAGTTTCGGTTCGTCGCTCTCCTCCTCTTTTAAATAGGTACGATGCAGAGCAATCAGAGTCTTCTTGAAGTCGTCGGGTAGCGGCGCGACCGAATCGATCGTGCAGACAACGCTCTCGCCATGGAAATCTCTCTCCGCAATTCCCGCCCTGCGATCGAAATTCAAGTCGTAGACCGAGGTAACTGTTTGGCTGACGATCGTCCTATCCGTAACCTCGAGCGCGAGACAGATCAGGCTGGCGCCATTGGGCGACTTCGCATGAAAGAGATCGCCGGGAGCGATCTTTGCCAAGCTCGTTACGCGATCCGGCATATCATGCTGGCGGCAGTGGGTTTTGTTTGTAGAAGTCGTGAGAAAAGAGGAATGCTCGTTTCTGATCTTCTGTCAGAGCGAAGTGCCCGGTCGGAGGTATCCAATTGGGATCTCTCGCTCGGCGCGATCTTACTTCTCGGTATTTCCGATCGAGGCCAAGATAAGGTGTCATGAATATCCTGAGGAAGCACAGCCACTGAAGTAATGACGAAGTCGAAAGGCGATCTTGCCGCCCCAGTGACTCTATCGAACTCGATGATCTCTTGGACAGTTATGCTGCGCGCTAAGATCGTTGTCTTCGTTACCGACGTCACCATGCAGATACGCGTCGGACCGGCTTCGTCCTCGGCATCGAATAGATCGCCATCGGCGAGTTTTTTGAGCATATCTTCGCGCGTAGCCATTCCGAATTTTATCGACTAAGTAATCGTTTTCAAACAATCCGGGGTAGTATTATTCATCTATTTGGCCAGTAATTCGTAACGTCGCAGAATGAGATTCTGCTGACCGCCCGGCATGTTCTCGATTTTCAGGGTTTTTACTGCGCAGTCGCGACACAGGATGGTGACGTTGAAGTTGTAGGCGCCGGTCGTGCCCCAGCTTCCGCCTTGGCGGCAAATGCCTTCGCATCGAAGATCGCCAACAGCTGCAACTTTCGTGTCGGAGTCGCCGCCGAGTAAAGTGGGAGCCGGCTTCCAGTCGGAAGCAGGCGAGGAGGTCGGGGTGGATGTGTGCCAGCCCCATTCGAGGATTTTTTTGTCATGCGCGCGAACCTAGGCGAACTCGCGCGAATCTCCCATTACGGTCGTTACTGGAGCTAAAACGCTGGCCGGCGGTCGTTTTGGCTACTCAGGCTTGATGCCATTCTCGCGAATGATCTTGCCCCACCGGACGGATTCGCTCTTCACGAAGGCGGCGAACTCGGGCTGCGGATTGCCGGCGGGTTCGGCGCCGAGTTTGGCCATTTGCGTCTTCACCGCGTCGCTGTTCAGGAGCTTGGCCAGCACGGCGTTCAGCTTCGCGACGATGTCGGCCGGCGTGTTCTTCGGCACGAAGATTCCATTCCAGCCGACCATCTCGTAACCCGGCACGCCCGCCTCCTGCATGGTCGGCAGGTCGGGGACCAGCGGCAGGCGCTTGGCGCTGGTGATGGCGAGCGCGCGCAGCTTGCCGTCCTTCACGTAGGGCAGCGTGCCGGGCACGTTCTCGATCATGAACGAGATCTGCCCCGCCATGAGATCGGCCAGCGCCGGCGCGCCGCCCTTGTAAGGCACATGCACGGCGTCGAAGCCGACCATCGACTTGAAGAGCTCGACCGCGAGGAACGGCGTGGCGCCCACGCCGCCCGAGCCGTAGTTGAGCGCGCCCTTCTTTTCTTTGGCGTAGGCGATGAATTCCTTCACCGTGGTGACCGGCAGCGACGGATGCACGACCAGCATCAGCGGCGCGGAGTTGACCTGCGTGACCGGCACGAGGTCGACCAGCGGATCGAAGGTCATGTGGGCGATGAGATAGGGCGCCACCAGCGCCGCCGTATTGCCCATCAGCATCGTGTAGCCGTCGGGGGCCGCCTTCACGACGATGTCGGCGCCGACAGTGCCGCCGGCGCCCGGACGATTGTCGACGACCACCTGCTGGCCGGTGGCTTCGCCCAGATGCTGGCCCACGATGCGCGCCATGATGTCGAGAATGCCTGCGCCCGCGGCGAAGGGCACGACGAGGCGCAACGGCCGCGTCGGCCAGGTCTGGGCCGAGGCGGTATGGGCGATGGCGAAGGTCGCGGCGGAGGTGAGAAGCAACTGTCGGCGGTTCAAGATTTTCTCCTGTGACGCCCCGTTGCTTGCAAGGTTTGCGCCGGGGTGAGGGCCTTCCGTTCCTTATGTCACAAGCAACGGATGGATATAACGACCGTAATAGGGATTTCGCGCAAGCGCGCCTAGGTTCGTGCGCATGCTGAAGATTTCATCGTCACACCCATACGACATTGCCCTCCTCAGGATGGGGATCGAGGCTTGTCGACCGTTTAGCGGCGGTTTTCCGCCGTTATTGTTTTCTTGCGCAAAGGCGAGAAGCGAAGATGAATCAAGCCCGTAGCGTGGAGCGATCGCGTTCTCTCCGCTCCACACCGTATATAAACCGAGGAAACGGTCGCCCGATCTCAGGTGCTCTCGTTCGAGAGCACGTCGCCGAACAGCGCCCACTTCTCGCCGTCGAACTTGGCCAGGCGTACCGACTGGATCGGATAGAAGTCGGTGGCGCTGGTATTGATCTTGATGCCGGGCAGCAGCATCGGCACCTCGAGCTGGTGCATGCTGGCGGCCTGCTTCATCAGGTTGGCGCGCGTGAGGTTGTCGCCGCACTGCGTCAGCACGTGGCGCATCGTGGCCGACACGGCATAGGCGTAGACGTTGCCCGAGTCGTCGGGATTGGCGTCGGGCAGGTACTTCTTCATCCACGCCTGCCATGCCTTGAAGTCGGCATGGTCCTTCCACTGCGGGTCGGTCGCGTCCTTGATGTACTGCGCGCTGATGATGCCGGTGCTGTTGTCGAAGCCCGCGGGCTTCAGCACTGCCGCCACCGAGGCCGAGACGTTGGCGAGATACTGGGTGGGCTTCCACTGCAGGTCGGCCACCTTGCGGATCGCCTGGGCCGCGGCCTTGGGAGCGCCGTCGTTGAAGAAGACGTTGGCGCCCGAGTTCTTGATCTGGATGATCTGGCTGTCGATCGTGGGATCGGTGACCTCGTAGCTCACCTTGGCGGTGACGAGATGCTGGTTCTCCCTGCCGAGACCGTCGAGGAAGCCGCCCGAGTAGTCCTTACCGGAATCGTCGTTCTGGTAGAGGATGCCGATGCGCAGGTCCTTGAGATTGTCCTTGAACAGGGCAAGCGCGTGCTTGGCGTAGATCACGGCCTCGGTGTGGTAGTCGGGCTGCCAGCCCATGGTCCACGGGAATTCCTTGGGCATGCCCCACTTGGAGGCGCCGGTCGCGACGAAGAGCTGCGGCACCTTCTTCTGGTTGAGGTACTTCTGCACCACGGTGTTGGTGGGCGTCCCGAGCAGCTGGTAGATCGCGAAGACCTGGTCGTCCTCGACCAGCTTGCGCACCATCTCGACGGTCTTGGGCGGCTGAAAGCCGTCGTCGTAGGTGATGAAGTTCACCTTGCGGCCGTTCACACCGCCGCTGTCGTTCACCATGTTCCAGTAGGCGGCGATCGCCTTGCCGATCGTGCCGTAGGCCGACAGCGGCCCCGAGTAGGGGTTGGTGTGGCCGAGCTTGATTTCCTTGTCGGTGACGCCGGGATCGTACTTCTTCTGGGCGTAACCGATCCGTGGCGCAGCAAACGCGAACGCAGCACTACCGGCCGCGAAAGCGCGGCGATTGATTTTGACCATCTTGTTTCCTCCAAACGACTTTTTTAGAGCAAGTGGCCGGCTCTTTCGGCTTTGGTACGCAGGTAATTCTCGTTGTGCCCGTTCGCGGGGAAGGAGTGCGCGACCCTCTCGGCGACTTCGACGCCGTGACGCGTAAGGCCGCTGATCTTCTCCGGATTGTTGGTCAACAGCCGCACGCGCTTGATGCCCATGCGCAGCAGCATCGTGGCCGCCGGCGCATAGATGCGCTCGTCGGCGTCGAAGCCCAGCTGTTCGTTGGCGTCGATCGTGTCGAAGCCGTCGTCCTGGAGTTCGTAGGCGCGCAGCTTGTTCACCAGGCCGATGCCGCGGCCTTCCTGCGCGAGATAGAGCAGCACGCCCGAACCCTGTTTGGCGATCTCGCCGATCGCGCTCCGGAGCTGCACGCCGCAGTCGCAGCGCAGCGAGCCCAGCAGGTCGCCGGTGAAGCATTCGGAGTGGAGACGGATCAACACCGGCTCAATCGGGTTGATTTCGCCCACGACGATGGCGAGATGCTCCTTGCCGCCGTCGCTGGGGCGCCAGGCGAGGATGCGCGTGTTTTCCGCACCCTCGAGCGGCACGCGCGCCTGCGCCACCTGCTGCAGGTTGCGCGCGGCGCTCTCCTCGTAGTCGAGCACGTCGGCGGCATCGACGTAGATCAGGTCCTGGTCGCGCGCCCACTCGCGGCGCTTGTTGCCGGGATCGGCGCTGAGCGGTCCCAGCACCACCGCCGGCAAGAGCCGCGCGAGCTTCGCCAGTTCGATCGCCGTCTGGGCGATGACAGGCGCGTGACTGGCGACCGGCCGCGACAAATGGCGCAGCGCCACGTGGCGCCCGGCGCTTTCGGCTTCGTGCGGACGTAAAATGATGTCGACCGGAACGCCTTCCGGCAGGTCGAGCGTGATCGGCTTGTTGGTATCGCCCATGCCGCCGGCGATGTGGGGCGGGATTTCCATGCCGATGGCCTCGGCGCGGCGCCGGGTCGTCACCAGAACGGGGGCTTCCTGGGCCAGGCCCTGCAGGCGTTGCAGTGCCGGTGTGCTGCAGGCTTCGGCGGCGATCACCAGGCCGCCGCTGCCGTCCTCGGCGCGCAAGACAACGATCCCGCCGCGCCGCAGCTCCGCCAGGGCGCGTTCCACGGAGGCCAGGGAGATGGCTGTGGGGTTAATGGCCATGGCTTTCTTATTAGCATGGCGAGGCTTAAAGTAGATACCCATGGACACAACAGTCGCCACCGCCGCCGCGGTCAACAATCGCGGCAAGAAGATCCTCCTGGTCGACGACGATCAGGCGTTGCGGACGGTCCTGGCCGAACAGCTGGACCTTTACGACGGCTTCACGACCATCCAGGTCGGCACCGCCGCGGAGGGTCTGGAGAAGGCCAAGCTCGCGCATTACGACGCGGTGCTGCTCGACATCGGCCTGCCCGACATGGACGGGCGCGAGCTGTGCAAGCTGATGCGCCGCCAGGGCGTGCGCGCGCCGGTGATCATGCTGACCGCGGCCGACAGCGACGCCGACACCATCCTGGGCCTCGAGTCCGGCGCCAACGACTACGTCACCAAGCCGTTTCGCATCAACGTGCTGCTCGCCCGCCTGCGCGCCCACCTGCGCCAGCACGAGCGCAGCGAGGATGCCGTGATGGCGATCGGCCCCTACGAGTTCCATCCAGCCGCCAAGATGCTGGTCGAGAAGGGCGGCAAGAAGAAGGTCCGCCTCACCGACAAGGAAGCCTCGATCCTGAAGTACCTGTTCCGTGCCGGCGACCGTCCGGTCGGCCGCGACGTGCTGCTGAACGAGGTGTGGGGCTACAACGCCGGCGTCACGACCCACACGCTCGAGACGCACATCTATCGCCTGCGCCAGAAGATCGAGAAGGATCCCGCGGCTGCCGCGATCCTCATCACCGACCGCGGCGGCTATCGCCTGCAGCCGTAAGAAAAAACCCGACGGAGGACCGACATGTCCACCCAGCGTCTCTACGCGTTGCCGGTCGAGCTCACCGAGTGGAAGTTCGACGGCGCCACCGAAATCGCCTTCAACTGGGAATATGACGACGGCTCCGCGTCGCTGCTCGAGCTCTACGAAAAGGGCAAGCAGCAGCAGTGGGACGCGAGCACGCGTCTCGACTGGAGCCTCGAGCTCAATCCCGACAATCCGATGGAGCTGAAGGACGAGGCGATCTCGATCTACGGCACCGAGTACTGGAACAAGATGACGGAGAAAGAGCGGGCTTGGCTGCGCCTGCATCTCCAGTCGAACTCGATCAGCCAGTTCATGCACGGCGAGCAGGGGGCGCTGATCGCGAGCGCCAAGATCGTCAGCACCGTGCCCGACATGAATGCCAAGTTCTACGCCGCCACGCAGGTGATGGACGAGGCGCGCCACGTCGAGGCCTACAAGCGGCTGCTGCACGAGAAGTTCAAGTGCGCCTATCCGATCAATCCCGCGTTGAAGACGCTGCTCGAGCAGACACTGACCGACCGCCGCTGGGACATGACCTATCTCGGCATGCAGGTACTGATCGAAGGGCTGGCGCTCGCGGCCTTCCAGTCGATCCGCGACAAGGCGGGCAATACGCTGGCGGGCGCGGTGAACGCCTATGTCATGCAGGACGAGGCGCGGCATGTTTCGTTCGGGCGCCTGGCGCTGCGCGAATACTATCCGCATCTCAGCGATGCCGAGCGTGACGAGCGCGAGGAGTTCGTGGTCGAGGCGTTGGCCTTCATGCGCGACCGCTTCAACCAGTCCGAAGTCTGGGAGCGTCTCGGCCTGCCGGCCAAGGTGCTCGACGAGATCCACTACAATTCCAAGACCATGAACTCGTTCCGCGGCCGGCTGTTCAGCCGGGTCGTGCCGACGGTCAAGGACATCGGCCTGTGGGGGCCGCGCGTGCAGAAGGCCTTCGCCGAGATGGGCGTGATGGACTACGCCAAGATCGACGTGGTGCAGGTGCTGGAGAACGACGGCAAGGTGGCCGAGGACTTCGACAAGAAGATGTTTGTCGAGAAGTCTATTGCTGCCGAATAGGCGGCCTAGAGAAAGACCACGACGATCAGCAATGCCGCCGGAATCAGCAGCGGCATCGACATCACCTTGATGAGCAAGGAGCCGGCCAGCGCACCGGCGAAGTAGCCGACCCAGGTCAGCATCAGCAGACGGGGCGTTGCGACCAGCGGCAGATGGCGTTTTTCCGCGAACCAGAGCTTGTCGAGCACGGCGTCGGCGATGCGGGCGATTGTGCCGGTCACGACCACGGTGCTGACGGCGGTGGTGCCGAAGTGGGTGATCGCCGAGGCCTGAAGGCCCATCGCCAGTGCGGCGATCATCAATTCGATGTCATGCCCGACCGGCAGGAAGCCCACGACGGCGAGCAGTGCGGCCTCGAGGAACAGCGGCACGGCGGCCTTGTGCGTCAGGCGCAGCAGCAGGCGGGCCAGCATGGCGCCCAGGAAGAAGGCCACGAGAGGAATGAAGCGATGGGCTGCGAGTTCCCAATGGCCATCGGCCAGCGCGATGCCCGCCAGCACCGTGTTGCCGGTCATGTTGGCGGCGAAGATGCCGCCCATGGTGAGAAAGCCCACGGCGTCGGCGAGGCCGGCGACGAGGGTGAGCAGCAGGGCCTGCAGGCGCGGGTGGCGCTCGCTCACCAGCCGCCGCGGTTGCCGGTCGTGAAGGAGAGCAGGCGGCCGTCGCGGAAGTCGAGCTGTGTGCGCGAGACCACGCCCCGATCGGGACCGTCCCATTCGACGGTCGATAGGTCGTCGTGCGTGACCTGCGTCCCCACTTGCGTCCCTGGGCAACCCATCACCGCGGTCGCCTCGTCGTAGCTCATGCCGCGCTTCAGGGCAGCGAGCTTGTCGGGAGTAGCCGAGCAGCTCGACGCGCAGCCCGTCGTCGACGCGGTGGCGGCAAGGACCAGAAGCAGGCTGGCGAGCGGCAGGGCCTTCATGGCGGACCTCAGGTCACGTCGTAGGTGATCTCGACCTCGGGGCCGAAGCAATGACCCTGGCAGGTCAGGATCCAGTGATTGGCGAGATCGTCGTCGGTATAGATGTCGTTCTTGGCGAGCACGATCTTGCCCTTGATGCTCTTGGCCGCGCAGGACGCGCAGAAGCCCTCCTCGCACGAGGAGAGCGGGTTGAGGCCCGCGGCGCGCGCCGCTTCGAGGATCGTCTGTCCCTTCTTGTAGGGAACCCTGTGGGCCTTGCCTTCGAAGTGGATCGTGATGTGATCGGGAATGACGTCGCCTTCGGCCTGCTCGACCGGCACGGCATCGTTGCCGGAGGCCTCGAAGCGCTCGAGCCGGACGCGATCGCGCGGCATGCCGGCGCCGAGCAGGGTCTTCTCGACCATGTCCATGAACGGGCCGGGGCCGCAGAGAAAGGCCTCCGCGCCTTCGAAGCCCTTCAGCGCGCCCAGCACTTCGGCCGGCTGCGTCAGCCCCTGCTCGGCATCGAGATGATGGATCACCTCAAGCCGGCTCGGGTGGCTCGCGATGAGCTGCAGCAGCTCGGCGTCGAAGATGATCGAGGGCCTGTCGCGGTTGGCGTAGAAGAGACGCATCCGCCGCGCGCCGCCCTTCAGCGCCGACTTGATCAGCGCCATCATCGGCGTGATGCCGCTGCCGCCGCCGAACAGCAGCAGCGGATGCGCGCTGTCCGACAGCACGAAGCGGCCGGCCGGCGGCAGGACGTCGATCGTGGCGCCTTCCTTCAGCGCATCGTTGAACCAGTTGGAGCCCTTGCCGCCGGCCACGCGTTTCACCGTGACCTTCATCTGGCCGTCGGCTTCCGGCGCGCTCGAGAGCGAATAGCAGCGGTCGAAAGCGCCCTCGCCGTGCGGCACCCGGAAGGTCAGGAATTGCCCGGCGCGGTAGCGGAACTTGTCGGCGAGATCCGCCGGGACATCGAGCACGAACGAGCGGGCGTCGGGGGTTTCCTGGATGATCTTCGCGATGCGCAATTGATGGTAAGCCATTGATTCTTCCGTCTTCACACTCTGTGCAACAGTCCGTGGGATTTTCCCGCGGATTTATGCTAACTTCACGAAAATGACCGGCGCGTCACCTTTAACGTGTCGGACGCGAATGGGACAAGTTTAAGCGCCGGGAGGCAAGCCATGACCGCAGAAAAAAGCACCCAGAAGATCTACCAGCTTCCTGTCGAGATCACGCAGTGGAAGTTCGACGGCGCCACCGAGATCGCCTTCAACTGGGAATATGACGCGGGCTCGTCGGACCTGCTGAACCTCTACGAGAAGGGCAAGCAGCAGCAGTGGGACACGTCCACGCGCATCGACTGGACCCAGGAACTCGATCCGGGCAACCCGATGGGCATGGTCGACGAGAGCATTCCGATCTTCGGCTCGCCGGTCTGGAACAAGATGACCGAGAAGGAAAAGGAGTGGCTGCGCTTCAACCTGCAGTGCCATTCGATCTGTCAGTTCATGCACGGAGAACAGGGCGCGCTGATCGCGACCGCGAAGATCGTCAACACCGTGCCGGACATGAACGCCAAGTTCTATGCCGCCACGCAGGTGATGGACGAGGCGCGCCACGTCGAGAGCTACAAGCGGCTGATCCACGAGAAGTTCAAGGCGGCCTATCCGATCACCGAGTCGCTGAAGAAACTGCTCGAGCAGACGCTGACCGACCGCCGCTGGGACATGACCTATCTCGGCATGCAGGTGCTGATCGAAGGCCTGGCGCTCGCCGCCTTCCAGCGCATCCGCGACACGGCCAAGAATAACCTCGCCGCCTCGGTGAACGCCTACGTCATGCAGGACGAGGCGCGTCACGTCACGTTCGGCCGCATGGCGCTGCGTGAGTACTACCCGCACCTCTCCGACGCCGAGCGCGCCGAGCGCGAGGAGTTCGTGGTCGAGGCGCTGTACTTCATGCGCGACCGCTTCAACCAGGCCGAGGTCTGGCAGCGCTCCGGCCTGCCGGTCGAGGAGCTGATGAAGTACGCCTACGAGTCGGGTGCCATGAAGGCGTTCCGCACGCGGCTGTTCACGCGCATCGTGCCGATCCTCAAGGAGATCGGCCTGTTCGGACCGAAGGTGCAGAAGGCGCTGGGCGACATGGGCGTGATGGAATACGCCAACATCGACGTCGAGAAGCTGCTCGGCAACGATATGAAGGTTGCCGAGGATTTCGACGCCAAGAAGTTCGTGAACGCCCAGATCGCGGCCGAGTAGGCGGACAGGCCAAACGCCTTACTGGCAGGACTCGACCTTCGGCGGCGCGTCGAGGTCGGTCGCGATCTTCGCTATGTCGAGACAGCGGGAGCCGATCCATGCCCGGCCCTGGATGAACAGGGCGAACCGCGCGAACGCGGCGGCCTGCTCGGCGGGGGGACGCGCCCGCGCCAGCAGCCAGTCGAGCGCATAGAGGTTGCCGGTCGCGAAGTCGGCCGAGGAACGGTCGAGATCCTTGCCCCACAGCGCCGCGTTCTTCTTCGCGGGCTCGTCGAGGCCCGCGAGCCAGTCGTGCGCGGCCGCCGCGAGCCCATACGAACCGCCGCTCTCCGCGATGACGCTCTTCACCTCGCCCGCGCGCTCGGCAATGCTCTTGCCTGCGATCGTGTTGCCGCCGCAGCCGCTCGCGCGGCAGAGCGCCGTGAAGGTGAGGTACTCGGCCAGGATGATCTCGGTGTTGCCGTTGTTGTGCTGGCGCCACGCCCGGGCCAGCGCCCAGCCCTGGCGCGTCTCCTGCGTCCACGGTCTAGCGTCCGTCTCGAATTCACCGATCGCGACCTTGGCGGCGGCTTCCCACTCCGGCGGAATCTGCGCCTGCGCCGGAACGGCGGAGATAACGAACAGGAGAGCGAGCACCCAGTGGCGCATCAATAACGCCGCGAGCGTTTGGGATCGCGGCTTTCGTACTGCACGAGATTGTCGGCGCGCATCTCGGTGGAATCCCGTGGGGTGAGCGCGCGTGCCTGTGCGGGCGTGATGAGCTTGTAATGCCGGATGTCGCAGAGCGCCGCGCCCGTTTCCCAGCAGTCGTCCTTGTTGGTGATCCAGTCCTCGATCGGGAAGCGGCGCATGTCGATCGGCAGCGAATAGGTGCGCAGGCTCTTGCGGTCGCGGTTGGTGTATTCGTGGAAGTACGACATCGCGAGCTCACGCGGCGTGCGATAGACGGGGTCGCGCCAGCGCAGCCACACGTGGTTGCTCTTGGAGATCGCGCCCCAGCAGCCGCCGCGCTTGAACAGGGCGATGACGTGATCGGAATCGCGGTGCGCCTCGAGGTCCATGATCAGCGGCGGCTCGCCCTGCAGCCAGAGCGCGCAGGCGGCGGTGAAGGCGGCCTCGATGCAGTGCGCCTTGCGGTGCTTCAGCACGCCCTGCACCGAACGCAAGGTGTCGCCTTCTTCCTCGAAGTTGGTCTTGAGGCCGTCGATGATGAATTCCTGGATTCGCTGCGGCGTCCGCAGGTCTTTCAGCACGCGGCCCTCCGCGGCGCTGAGGCCGAGCTCGGCAGGCGTAGGACGGGCTTTGCGGCGCATCTTCCTCGGGGGGTGGGTTGGTGGAGCTGAGGGGGATCGAACCCCTGACCTCCTCATTGCGAACGAGGCGCTCTCCCAGCTGAGCTACAGCCCCTTTCCCCGGAGAGGCGCGGATAATGGTTGCCGGACGGCCTGTCAAGCAAGGCTGCCTATGTTAGCGTGTTTCCGTACTATTTGCGGCCACATTTCAGCGGGAGACTAAGCCAGTGAAGAAGACCATCCAGACCGACCAGGCCCCCAAGGCGCTCGGCCCCTACGCGCAGGCGATCGTGGCCAACGGCATGGTCTATTGCGCGGGGCAGATCCCGCTCGATCCCAAGACAGGCGACATCGTGGCCGGCGGCATCGCCGAGCAGACCAGGCAGGTGCTGGCCAACCTGCGCGCCGTGCTGAAGCAGGCAGGCTCCGATCTCGACAAGGCGGTCAAGACCACGGTGTTCATCAAGGACATGAACAATTTCGCCGCCATGAACGAGGTCTACGGCAAGCCCGAGTATTTCGGCAGCCAGCCGCCGGCGCGTTCGACCGTCGAGGTCGCCCGCCTGCCGCGCGACGTCATGGTCGAGATAGAAGTGGTGGCGCTTGCCTGATTCCTCGGTCGTTCTCTTCTGGCTGCTGAACAGCGGCATCGGCTGGCTGCTGACGCTGGGCAGCGTCGCGCTGCTGTTCCTCGTCCTCGGCCATCTGCTGGTCGCGCTCCTGCTGATCATCCCGACCTGGCGCATCTTCGTGCGCGCGGGCTTTTCCGGCGCGCTGTCGCTGCTGCATCTCGTGCCGTTCGTGGGCCTGCTGGTGATCATGGCCATCCTGGCCTTCAGCGACTGGCCGGCCGGCGAAGCGCCGGCGGCAAAGGTCTGAGATGTTCACCATCACCTCCCTGCTGGCGCTGTTCGGGTTGAGCAGCGCCTTCGCGGCAGTAGCGCTGGCCTTCGCCGCGTGGATGGCCTGGCGCATCGTCGCCAAGGCCGGTCTGCCGGGCTGGCTGGGACTGATCGCGGTATTGCTCACCCTGACCGGTATCGGCGCGATCGTGCCGCTGATCGCGCTCTGGATCTTCGCCTTCATGGGCTGGCCGCGCGATGGGGCGGCGCCGGCGATGGCAGGCGCCGGCAACCCGCCGGTGGGCCCGGTAGGCGCCTTGCCTGCTCCGATGGCAGCCCTGCCCGACCGCCGCACGTGGCGGCTGAGCGGCAACGCGGCGGGCGGCAGCGTGTCACTCGCCGTCGATGGATCGCAACCGTCCTATCGGCTGACCGGCGCGCCGGTCGCGGCGCCGGGCGACCTCACCGTGGCCGACCCGTCGGTCGCGTCCCCCCATGCCCGGCTGCTGATTGCGGGCGCGCGGCTGGGGCTCGAGGATCTTGGCAGCGCCACCGGCACCTTCATAGACGGTGCGCGCCTGCTGCCGGAGCATGGGCCGCGCGATATCTCGCAGGCTCGCACGATCCGCCTCGGCACTGTCGAGCTGGCGCTGTCGAGGGGCTGAAATGGGCTTGATTGGCAGGCCGCGCCGGGTAGGGTGCGCGCTCAGAGGAATGGAGTGAAATGCCCCCGCTAATCTGGCTGTTCAACATGCTCGTCGAGATCGTCGTGTTCGTACTCATCGCGAGCGCGATCGCGAGCTGGCTCGTGGCTTTCGGCGTCGTGAACATGCGCAACCATTTCGTGCGCACCATCATCGAGACGCTCTATCGCCTGACCGAGCCGATGCTGCGTCCGATCCGCAGGGTCATGCCGAACCTGGGCGGCGTCGACATCTCGCCGATCGCCCTGCTGGTGATCCTCTATTTCGTGCGGTACTGCGTGAACTACTACTTCGCGCCGAACTTCTATTAGTGGCTGCTCCGCTTGCGATTGCGGCAGCAGGGTCGTTCCTGCGTCGCTCGCCATCGGGCGTGACCGTGTCCGTGCATGTCCAGCCCGGCGCGCGCCGCAACGCGCTCGAGCTGTCGGCGGCGGGCGTGCTCAAGGCCGCGGTAACCGCAGCGCCCGAGGACGGCAAGGCCAATGTCGCCGTGATCGCCCTGCTGGCCGCCGCCTGGCGTATTCCCAAATCGGCGATCGCGGTCAAGCAGGGCGCGGTCGCGCGCAACAAGGTTTTCTCCGTGGCGGGCGAACCTGGCGCGCTCGAGTCTCGGATCGGCGAATGGATAGAGGGCAATGGCTGAAGCGAAATTGATCGACGGCAAGGCATTCGCAGCGGGCTTGCGCAGCCGCGTGGCCGAGGGCGTGGCGGGGCTGGTGGCCGAAGGCGTGGCCAGGCCCGGCCTCGCGACCGTGCTGGTCGGCGCCGATCCCGCGAGCGAGGTCTACGTCCGCAGCAAGGGCAAGACCGCAGCCGAGATCGGCATGGCGAGCTTCGATCATCGCCTGCCGGCGGAGACCACGCAGGCCCAGCTGCTGGAGCTGATCGGCCGGCTGAACGCCGATCCCGCGGTCAGCGGCATTCTGGTGCAGCTGCCGCTGCCCAGGCACATCGACACCACGCAGATCCTGCTCGCGGTCGATCCGGCGAAGGACGTCGATGGCTTTCACCCCATTAACGTCGGCCGCCTGGGCGCGATCGCCGCCGGTGCGCCGCTCGACTTTCCGGTGCCCTGCACGCCGCTCGGCTGTTCGATGCTGCTGGCCGATGCGCTGGGCTCGTTGGCGGGCAAGAACGCCGTCGTGCTCGGCCGCTCCACGCTCGTGGGACGCCCGGTCGCGCAGCTGCTGTTGCGCGCCGATTGCACCGTGACGATCGGCCATTCGCGCACGCGCGATCTCGCCGCCCTCTGCCGCACCGCCGACATTCTCGTTGTCGCGATCGGCCGCCCCGAGTTCGTGAAGGGCGACTGGATCAAGCCGGGCGCCGCGGTGATCGACGTCGGGATCAATCGCGTCCCGGGCGCGGAGGGCAAGACGAAGCTGGTGGGCGACGTGGCCTTTGCCGAAGCGATGAAAGTGGCCGGCCACATCACGCCCGTACCGGGCGGTGTCGGTCCGATGACGGTGGCCTGCCTGATGTACAACACGCTGCAGGCCGCGCGCCGCACGGCGGGCCTGCCCTTCGTTGCAGTCTGAACGGGCGATCTAGTTCTTCGACATCCCGGCGACCAGCGCGGCCACGTTGTAGCGCATCATCGCCTCGTAGGTCGGCGCGGGGCCGCCGGGCTTCGATAACGCGTCGCTGTAGAGGCGCGGGCCGACGATGGCGCCGGCATCGCGCGCGATCTCGTCGATCAGCACCGGGTTGGTCATGTTCTCGATGAACAGCGCCTTGATCTTCTCGGCCCGCACCTGGCGGATGAGCTGGGCCATGTCGCGCGCCGAGGGTTCGCTCTCGGTGCTATAGCCGCGCGGCGCCTCGAACGTCACGCCGTAGGAGCGCGAGAAATAGTGAAAGGAGTTGTGGCCGGTGATCGCCTTGCGCCGGTCCTCGGGCACGGTGGCGATTTCGCCGCGGATCCAGGCTTCGAGCGCGGCGAGCCGGGCATCGTAGGCCTGCGCGTGCTCGCGATAGGAGGCGGCGTTGGCGGGATCGGCGGCGGCAAGGCCTGTCGCGATGTTGGCGACGTAGCGGCGCGTGCAGGCCACGTCCTGCCAGCAGTGGGGGTCCGGTCCGGTGGCGGCGGCCGTCGACACGACGATGCGCGTGCCCTTGAACGAGGCGGCATCGGCCAGGCGATCGATCCAGCCCTCGAAGCCCAGCCCGTTGCTTACCAGCACCCGGGCGCCGGCCAGAACGCGCAGGTCGTTCGGCTTGGGCTGGTAGGTGTGGGCGTCGGTGTCCGGCCCGACCAGGACGGTGAGGTCGATCTTGTCGCCGCCGACCTGGGCCACAAGGTCGCCCAGGATCGAGAAGGTCGCGACGACCTTGAGCCTTTCCTGGGCGGAGACCGGGACGGCGAAGACGAGCAGGAGCAAAGCCAGAAGTGAAGAGACGCGCATTTGTTACAATGTAACAGATCAGAGCGTTTTGGCGAGCGCCGTCAGTTGATCGGTGGCGATGCCCCAGCCGGTGTGGAAGCCCATTTTTTCGTGGTTTTCGCGGTCGTCCATCGACCAGTGTCGGACCCGGGCGATGTAGCGCGTCTGGCCGGCTTCGTCGGCGAAGGAAATGACCCCCGTCATGAACGGCTTGTTCTGGCCGGGCTCCCAGTCGCCGACATAGGCGTCGGTGAAGACCAGCTTCTCGTTTTTCACCACCTCGAGATAGGTGCCGGGCATGGGTATGTCCTTGCCGTCGGGCCCGCGCATGGTGATGCAGCTCTTGCCGCCGGCGCGCACGTCCATCTCCGCGTACGGCACCGTGAACGGCGGCGGCGTGAACCACTTCTTGATCAGGTCGGCCTCGGTCCAGCAACGCCACAGCGTGGCGCGCGGCACGTCGATCAGGCGCGTCAGTATCAGGTCCCGGGGATCGGCGGTCATGGCGTCCTCGCTCTTTTGATACTTCACCATATGGTTAAGTGTAGGTGATCGTCAACCGAGATCGAGCCAGTGCGGCACGTGGCCGGTCGCCTCGAAGAAACGCAGCAAGTCAGGCAAGACGATGGCGGAGGTCATGGTGTTGGTGAGCGGGTGGGCGTTGAGCGGCTCGCCGTCGCCAAGTCCGCGATCGAGTACGAGGCGCACTTTGCGATCGGTGTCATTGATCACGGAGAACGGCGTTACCGATCCCGGCTCGACGCCGAGATATTTGCGAAGCCGCTCGGGACTGCCGAAGGAGAGGCGGCCCGCGCCCAGTACCTCGCCCAGCCGCTTGAGGTCGATCGCGCGATCCTCGATCGCCACGACCAGCCACATTTCTTCCTTCTTGTTGCGCAAGAAAAGGTTCTTGATGTGATGGCCGGGCAGCACGCCGCGATGTTGCTTGGCCTGGTCGACGGTGAAGACGGCTTCGTGCTCGACGGTCTTGTGGTCGATGCCGAGTTCGGCCAGGCGGTCGAAGAGTTGTTGCGGGGAAAGCATCGGGTTACAGGGGTCCCATGAAAGGCATCGTTCTCAGCGGCGGCAGCGGCACTCGGCTCTACCCGATGACCCGTGCGGCGAACAAGCAGCTCCTGCCGGTCTACAACAAGCCGATGGTCTACTACCCGCTCACCACCATGATGATGGCGGGGTGCCGCGATATCCTGCTGGTCGTCAATCCGGCGGACGAGGAGGCCTATCGCCGTCTGTTTGGCGACGGCAGCCAATGGGGCCTTTCGATCTCCTACGTGACCCAGCCAAAGCCCGGCGGCATCGCCGAGGTCTTCCTGCTCGGCAAGAATTTCATCGGCAACGACCGGGTCGGGCTGATCCTGGGCGACAATCTGTTCTACGGCGACTCGCTGCCGGCGTTGGCCGAACGCGGCGCCAAGGGCGGCGGCGCCGTCGTTTACGCCTATTGGGTGAGCGATCCGCAGGCCTATGGCGTGGTCGAGTTCGCCGAGAACGGCAACACGCCGGTCAGCATCGTCGAGAAGCCGAAGAACCCGCGCTCCAACTGGGCGGTCACCGGGCTCTACTTCTACGACGCCGACGTCTGCGACGTGGCCGCGACCCTGCCGCGCTCGCCGCGCGGCGAACTCGAGATCAGCGACATCAATGCGCACTATCTCAAGGCGGGCCGGCTGATGGTGCACAAGCTCGGCCGCGGCTACGCGTGGCTCGACACCGGCACGCCATCGAGCCTGCTGAAGGCCGCGCAGTTCGTCGAGACGGTCGAGGACCGCCAGGGCCTGCAGATCGGCAGCCCCGAGGAGGTCGCCTGGCGCATGGGCTATATCGACGACGGCGGCTTCGAGCGCCTGATCGACCCCATAAAAGACTGCGAATACGGCAAATACCTGCAACGGCTGCTGGCCCGCGGTTAGGCTTCCGGCAGGCTTGCCAAGGGCGTCAAAACCCCTTATCACCACCGCCTTCCGGCACACTACCCGGCCGGATCGGAGCGCGGGCGTAGCTCAGGGGTAGAGCACGACCTTGCCAAGGTCGGGGTCGAGGGTTCGAATCCCTTCGCCCGCTCCAATTTCTAAATAGACGAATGCAGTATCGAAAAGGGCGCCCCGTGAGGGACGCCCTTCGTCGTTATGGCGTGGCGCTGCCGTGCGGCGACTGGCTAGGCGGCCTGCTCCAACGTCGAGGCGACGTCGCGCGTGGTGACGCGGCGCAGGTCGCGCACCTTGGTCGTGTCGAACGGGCGCGCGCGATGCATGGTGCAGCGATTGTCCCAGATCACGAGGTCGCCGCGGCGCCAAGTGTGGGCATGCACGAACGGCGGCTTCACCGCATGCTCCATCAGCTCCATCAGCAGCAGGCGGCCGTCGGGGATCGGCATGCCCTCGATATGCGAGGCGTGCGCGGCGAGATAGAGCGTCTTGCGATGCGAGCCCGGATGCGTGCGCACCAGCCGCTGCGGCACCGGCGGCAGGCTCGCCAGCTCCTCAGGCGTGTACCTGGTGACGTCGAGCTGGCCGCGCGAATGGAAGATCGAATGCATCGCCACCAGTCCCTCGAGACTCTTTTTCGTCGGTGCATCGAGCGCATCGTAGGCCGCGCGCATGTCCGCGAATTCCGTGTCGCCGCCTTCGTCGGGCACGACGTGCGCGTAGAGGATCGACAGCGCGCCCGGGATCGCGCGGAACGAGGCATCGGTATGCCATAGGCGATTGGCCAGCCAGTCGAGGCGGCGGCGCGCGTTTACGTCGAGCACCTTGCCGTCGCCGTCGAGGTTGGAGATGTCGGCGATCTCGGTGCGCTCGAGGCGATGCTTGATGCTCTGATGGCGCGCGCGCTGGGCCGAGGAATGGATCGGGCCGAAGTGTCCGGCGAACTCGATCTGCTGCGCATCGGTCAGTTTCTGATCGTGGAAGACCACGACCGCATAGCGGTTGATCGCCTCCGCGATCGCGTCGCGATCCGCGGTCTTCAGCGGCTGCGCAAGGTCGATGCCGGTGATTTCGGCGACGAAGTCGGGTGTGGTTGGCGTGACTTTTATGCTCATGGCCGCCTCCTGCGGCTATAGTGGCCGCCTCCGCCATTTTCCCCCAGGAAACGCCATGCCGCAAACATACAAGCTCGCCCTGCTCGACGATTATCAGAAGGTAGCCATGCGCATGGCGGACTGGGATCGCCTGAAGAAGCGCGGTGTCGAGATCACGGTGTTCAACGAAGCCTTCAAGTCGCTCGATGATGCAGCGCAACAACTGGCGCCGTTCGACATGCTGTGCCTGCTGCGCGAGCGCACGGCGTTTCCGCGCGCGCTGATCGAGAAGCTGCCCAACCTGAAATTCATGGTCCTGACCGGTGCGCGCGCCGCGAGCCTCGACGACAAGGCGGCGGCCGAGCGCGGCATCCCGATCTCGACCACGCCGGGCGGCGCCTCGAATGCGCCGACCGCGGAGCTGGGCTGGGCGCTGCTGATGATGTGCGCCCGCGATCTTGCCAAGGCCGAGAAGCTGGCGCGCGCCGGCAAGTGGCACGACGGCATCGAGCAGATGGTGGTGCTGGAAGGCTCGCGCCTCGGAATCCTGGGTCTGGGCAAGCTCGGCAGCCGCGCCGCCGCCTATGGCAAGGCCTTCGGCATGGACGTCGTGGCCTGGAGCCAGAACCTCACGCCCGAGAAGGCGGCTGCGGTGGGCGTGAAGTATGTGAGCAAGGACGAGCTCCTCGCGACCTCCGACTTCGTGTCGATACATCTCGCCCTGTCGGACCGCACGCGCGGCCTGATCGGCGCGGCCGATCTCGCCAAGATGAAGAAGACCGCGATCCTTGTGAACACCTCGCGCGGCCCGATCGTCGACGAGGCGGCCCTGATCGCGGCGCTGAAGAACCGCACCATCGCCCATGCCGGCCTCGACGTGTACGACAAGGAGCCGATGTCGGCCGACCATCCCTTCACCAAGCTCGGCAACGTCACATTGATCCCGCACCTGGGCTATGTCGTCGAGGACGCCTACCGTCACTTCTACAGCGGGGCGGTGAAGGACATCGAGGCCTGGCTCGACGGCAGCCCGATCAATGTCCTCAATCCCGATGCGCTGAAGAAATAGTTTCCGGTGATGTCGATTTGGGGCGGGGCCCGACGTCGATAGGGTGACGGGATAAGCCGTCATCATCTCAGGAGGTCGACATGACACAATATCTGCTGCTGCTGCACCAGGTCCCCAACTACAACGCCGATCTGCCGCGTGAGCAGATGATGGAGATGGTGAAGCGCTACTACACCTGGTCCGACACGATGCGCAAAAAGGGCAAGCTGGTGGGCGGCGAGAAGCTGGCGGCCGGCAACGTGCGCCATATCAAGACCGCAGGCGGCAAGCCGGTCGCGAGCGATGGCCCCTACGCCGAGGCCAAGGATGTGATCAGCGGCTACTTCATGATCGAGGCCAAAGACGAGGCCGAAGCCGAGGCGATCGCCAAGGAATGCCCACATCTGTGGAATGCCAGCAATTGGATCGAGCTGCGCCCGGTGGACACGATGGTCGTCGACCAGGCCAAGGCGTCCGGCTGAGCCCCGAAGTCCACGACCTCGTCGCCACGCTGGCGCGAGATTCCGCGAACCGTCTCGTCGCCGCCTTGGCGAGGCGGCTGGGCGCGGGGCGCATCGAGGTTGCCGAGGACGCCGTGCAGTACGCGCTGATGCGGGCGCTGTCGTTGTGGCCATTCAAGGGTACGCCCGACCGGCCGGAGGCATGGCTTGCCACCGTTGCGAAAAACCGGGCGCTCGATCTGCTGCGCAGCGAGGCGCGCACCGTCGGATTGACCGATGAGCACGTGCGGTTTGCGCCGGCGTCAACGGAGAGCGAAGGCCGCTTCGACCGCGAACTCAATGACGACGAGCTGGCGCTGCTGTTCGCCGTCTGTCATCCGGCTTTGTCACCCGAGACAAGAGTGACCTTCGCGCTCAAGACCGTATGTGGCCTCACCGTGCCGCAGATCGCGGCGGGACTCCTGAGCGAGCCCACGACCATCGCACAGCGGCTGGTGCGCGCGCGCAAGCAGCTCGAAGTCTCGAGTGTGGCGATCGAGACGCCGCCGCCGGACGCGCTGGCCGATCGCGCCGAAGCGGTGCGCACCGCGCTGTTCCTGATGTTCAACGAAGGCTACTCGGCCTCGTCGGGCGAGGCGCTGGTGCAGCCCGAATTCTGTGTTGAAGCCGTGCGCCTTTCTCGCGCCCTGGCGGCGCATCCCGTGACGCGTTCGCCGGCAAGTGACGCGCACGCGGCCCTGTTGGCGCTCACGGCGGCGCGCTTGCCGACGCGGGTTGGTCCCGACGGCGTCGCGCAACTGCTCGAAGACCAGCCGCGCGAGCAATGGGACCGTGGCCTGATCGCGCTGGGCCTCGACCATCTCGACCGGTCCGCGCGCGGCAAGGAACTGACCGTGTGGCACCTGCGCGCCGAGATCGCGGCATTGCACACCCTGGCGCCGAGCTCGGCGGAGACCGATTGGGCGCGCATCGTCGCGATCTACGACCAGCTGCGCGCGATCGATCCGTCGCCCGTCCTCGCACTGGCGCGTGCCGTGGCGCTGGGCCGCGCCCGCGGACCCGCCGAAGGCCTGGCGGCCTTGCCGGTGCCGAACGGCAATCCCTATGGCCATGCCGCGACAGCGATCTTTCTGACCGAGTTGGGCCGCACCGACGAGGCGCGTGCGCACTACGAGAAAGCGCGCAATCTCGCGCGCACAGAGCCTGAGCGGCGGCTGCTGGAGCGGCGACTTAAGTTCTGAACCTGAGCAGCAGGTGGTTCACGCCGTTCAGCTTCACGTAGAGATCCTCGAACTGCGCATAAAAGTCTTCCCATTGCGGCAGGCCGCCCTGCGCACCCAGCGACGTGTAGATCTCCGCCACCGTCCGCCGTCCGTCGAATTGCGAGATGATGCGCGGCGCGAGAGCAGGCAGCTGCGCGCGCCACGGGAAGCCGTCGAGATTGGCGACGAGCGGCGCGCCGGGCTGCAGGCCGGCGGCGAGCTTGGCCGCATCCATGTCGCGCAGCACGGGAATGGCCGAGGTATCTTCCGGCCGCGCCACCGTGTCGAAGCCCGCGCGCGTCGCGTAGAAGACATGCGTGCGGAGATTGCCCGAGAGTCGCTCGGCGAAGGCGGCGCGCTCGACCAGCGGCAGCGAGCTCGCCTGCCGCGCGATCACCGGATCGCTCATGTAGGTGGCGGGCTCGTAGCGCACCGGCTCGAGGAAGGCCACGACCCGCAGGCCGGCGTCCGAGGCGAGCGTGCCGATCTCGGGCACCGTGTAGGCGCGGTCGATGCTGTGCAGCAGCAGGTCGTAGAGACCCGCGTCGCCGCCGGTCACGTGGTCGTTGAGATAGGGATTGCGGCGGAAGAGATTAGTGGTCGGCAGGAAGCGGATCAGGCGCTTGGCCATGGCGATCCGGTCCTCGGTCGCCATCGACTTGGGCGCCAGGGTGCGCAGGATCTCCTGCAGCGGATAGACGCCGGTGCGGCCGTACTGGCCGTAGAGCATCACGCCGATGCCGCCGTCGGGCTGCAGCACGCTCGCCAGCGCCTTCATGCCGGCCGATGGATCGGGCAGGTGGTGCAGCACGCCGGTGCAGTCGATGTAGTCGAACTGCCCGATATTCATAGTCGGCAGGTCGAGCAGCGAGCCGGTCAGAAACTGGATGTTGCGCAGGCCGCGGGCCTTGGCGCGGGCCTCGCAGATCTCGCGCGAAGCCGTGGACAGGTCGAGGTAGACGATCTCGCCGGGGCAGCGCCGGTCGGCCAGCTGCTGGGCCAGCATGATGCAGGCGTCGCCCGTGCCGCCGCCCGCGATCAGGGCGCGGAACGGCCGGGTGAAGTTGAGCCGGCCGGAAAAGAGGTAGTGGTTGATCTCGAGGATATGGCTGGGCGTGCCCGTGATCAGGCGGATTGCCTCGTCGCGCGGATCGCGCGAGGGGTAGGGCAATTCTTCATATTGGGCGCGAACGCCGTCCACGGGAGAGGAATCCGTCATTCTGGCCAAGGTTCATGCTACAAATCCCCCGATCATGAAAGGCTATTTCGGCATCGGCGTGATGGGCGTCAGCAAGGCGATGAATGTCGGGACCCTGTTCCGTACCGCCCAC